>JANLYH010000055.1:0-25475 GCA_031365545.1 Pyrinomonadaceae bacterium
GATCAATTAGCCAGCGCATCTTCTCGGCGGTGAGCGGCATATTCACTTTAATCGCCGCGTGACACGCGAGCGAAGCTGCGATGTCGTCGCGCAAGTTTTCGCGCGCGCTTCCCTTTTTCTCCGCGTCAACTGTATCGAGAAGTTCGGCGAGCATGTTGCGCGCTTCGCCGGCGGGGAGATCGGCAGGGGTGGCTTTGATGGCGACGGTGCGACCTGACAAACGCATTAGTTCAAACCCGTAACTTTCCAGTTCGGTAGCGATTACGTCGAAGCTGGCAGCCTGCGCCGGCGTCAGGTCGAAAGTCTCTGGAATCAAGAGTTGTTGCGACTCGGCCAAGCGCGCGGATTCGAGCGCGCGATATTTATCAAACAACACCCGCTCGTGGGCTACGTGCTGATCGATCAACAACAAGCCTTCGTTGTCGGTTGCGATGATGAAGCTTTCGTCGAGTTGGCCGAGGGGGCGAATGTCGTTGGATAGTGAGTCGACAGACACCTCGCGAGCGAATTTATCGGCCGAGTTAAGCGGTGGTAAGGCGCTGTTAGTGGAGACAGACGCGCTCGCAACCGCAGGCGCCACTGGCAAATCCAGCGCGGCAATTGCTTGGCTTGGGACATTGGAAGTTGGGCTTTGGACGACATCCTGTCGAGCCAGAGCGTCGCGCATGATCGCCTCGAGATCCCGAGCAGTATTCGACTTCAAGTCCGCTGGATTACGAGGTTCAACACTAAAGTCTTCCTCTTCCTGGATGGGCAATGAAGAGAAATCAATGCGTGGTTGACTGGCAGGTAGTTCACTTGCGCGAGACTCCACACTTTCCGCAGACGCCAACGGCGTGACCGACACATCGCCCGCAGCAGCGGACATCGCGGCAGCCACCTCCCCTGAGCCCGCCTGATTGACCGCATCTTCGCCAGGTTCGCTACGAACGTAACCTGCACTTGCAAGTGCGGCGCGAACCGCTTCGCGTACCGCGTCAGCGACCGCTGCAGCGCGCCGAAATCGAACTTCGGTTTTCGCCGGATGAACGTTAACGTCCACCTCTTCCAGGGGTATCTCGATGAACAAAAGTGCAGCGGGATAAACTCCGTGAGGCAGCACCGCGCGGTAGCCCTCAGAAAGCGCGCGAGCAATTAGCTGGTCTCTGACAAATCTCCCGTTCACAAACAAGTATTGCGCGTCACGTGACGTGCGACGATCGCGCGGCGCAGAGACGAAACCACTCACGCGCGCCACCTGTGCACTGCCACTGCCGACTGCCAGCAGATTGTCGAGAAACTCCGCGCCAAAAACCTGGTAAGCGCGTTCACGCAGATCGTTTGCCGGCGCCACTCGCAAGACCTCGCGGCCGTTATTGGTGAGCGTGAAAGCAATCTCAGGATGTGCCAGCGCATAGTGCGTCACGAGATTTGTCAGATGGAAACTTTCGGTCGCCTCCGATCTCAGGAATTTTCGCCGCGCCGGTACATTGAAAAAGAGATCGCGCACAGCGATGGTCGTGCCGCGCGGGTGCGCTGCGTCTTTTACGTCGCGCATCTTGCCACCTTCGATCGTCACCCGCGTCGCGACGGAGGCGTCTTCGATTCTGGTGGTAAGTTCTATGCGCGCGACGGAAGCAATTGACGCCAGAGCTTCGCCACGAAACCCGAGCGTTGCAATGCTGTTTAGATCTTCCGAGGTAGTTATTTTTGAGGTTGCATGACGTTCGAAGGCCAGCACCGCATCGTCGCGAACCATGCCGACACCATCGTCAGAAACTCGCAGTAACCGGCGGCCACCCGCTTCAACGTCAATCACAATGCGGCGCGCGCCGGCATCGATCGCATTCTCAACTAACTCTTTAGCGACTGAAGCTGGGCGTTCGACAACTTCGCCAGCGGCGATCTGGTTGGCAACGTGATCGGGAAGGACTCGGATCTTAGACATAAACAGATTTCAGATGTCGGATGTGAGATGTCAGTAGAGAAATCACGCGGGTTTTATTGACCGCATTAAGCCATTCAAGAGCTTCCTGACTTCTATGAGCCGCTCCATCACCGTTGAATGCGACTCGTTGCTTAGCAAGCCGAGTCGAACAGCAATCTCCAAATGAGTGTCCAGTTCCAAAAGCGAACCTCTGGCGTTCCCCAAAAATTGTAAGAACTCACCAGCGAGTCGCCGTCCCTGCCCTTCTGCAATGTTTGCTGGAATTGAAGCGGCGGAGCGTCTGATTTGGCTAGTTAGACCGTACAACTCGGATTTCGGGAAGCCTTCCGTAAGCCGATAGACGCTCGTTACCAAATCCATACTCTTCTGCCAAACAATCAAATCGCGATGACTCCGTATTTCCTGTCGTCTGACATCTGGCATCTCACATCTCACATCTAGAGAAAGACAATCTGGTGCTCATTCGATCCGATATTGATTGCGTTGTAAATCCATTCGACAACGTAACGGCCGTGGCGTGCCAGCAGCGAAGTGATGTTGATGTGGCGTTCCTGCAGCTCCTTGTGTGGGTACAGCTGATCAAAGGCACGTTGCAACTGCCGTTGGGCAGCTTCATCGCGGGCCATCTGCGCGCGATGGAAGCGCGTGCGCAAACCTTCAAGCTGGTGGTTAATCTTGCGGCGTCCCGTTTCGAGTGCGGCGGCTAAGGTCGGATCAACGCTGCGCAATTGTTCGCGCAGTTCATCGAGCTCAGTGTTGACTGCTCCTTCCGTCCTGGCAAACGACCTGGCGGTTTCAACCCCGAGGTGTTCTTCAACCACGCGCTTGATGACCGTTTCCGGACCGGCAAACAAGTCCGCCAATCCCAGCCCGTATCGCTCCAACACGCGACCGGTATGACGTTCGATCATGGTTATGCTCGAGCGCGGCAGTATCGGCGTAGTGGGTCTGTCGAGCAGCCGATAAACTTCGCCTGTTTGCGCAAAGTAAGCAATTTCGGCGGCGCCGCCGTAATAAGCGATCGTCGGCAGGAGATAATCCTGAACTACGGCGCGCAACGTAACATTCGGGCTGAATTTTTCAGGCTGGGCCAGAGCCAGGCTTGAGAGTTCCTCGGTCGTGTAAGACTTGTCCGTTTGCTTAGTGGAGTACTTCCCATCCGCGGCGCGAGTCAATGCGTGCCGCGCGCCACTATCATCATGAAGGAAGAGCGGAAATGAATTGTCCGAGGCAGTAACTTGCGCGTGGTAACCCTTGTCAACCAGCTTGCGGCTGCGCGCTTCGATCGCGCCGGCAATCTCGTGCGCCTGCACCGCCGCTTTCGCATAGAGCGGCGCCGCCAGTGCTTTGAGTCGCGGATCCAGTGGATCGAGCAGCACCAATCCATAACTACCGAGCAGCGAAGTCAGCAGACGCGCAAACGCTTCACCATACGAGCGGCCAGAACGCCACGCATCGCGCATTACTGCTTCGAGATCCGATGTGAATTCAGAACTCGGCAGCAGTGACAGCAGCTGACTGAGTACTACATCAATCGAACTATCTACCGCTACGCGGCCAACCGGCTGACCCTCTTGGTGCAGATCTGAAGAGACTTCCACGTTTGCCAGCTTACAGTCGCGGCTGATGAATTCTGCTTTTGCCACTTCGGGAAAATCGTGATCTTCAGTGGCCATCCAGAAGACGGGAACAGCTTTTGTTTTTCGCTGCGACAGGCAGCCCGCCAGTTTTACCGCCGATAAAGCTTTGTAGATCGTATAAAGCGGACCGGACAACAGACCAACCTGTTGACCTGAGACAACTGCCAGACAGTCAGACTCGCGCAATAGTTGAATGTTATTCAGCGTGGCTTCGCCCGCGCCCCATGAGGCGTTCATGTCCTGAAGCGCGTCGCAAAGCGCGCCGCGATCGGTCTGGTGCGCCGCCAGAACTTCTGCTGCTCGCGCAGGCAAATCGGTATGAGACCGCACTGCCGCGGGGTAAAACTCGCGCAGCGCAAGCGGGTCGCGAAGGTAATCAAGGAAGAGGCGCGTTTGATGTGGGATGCGATCGAAAGAAAGAGTTTCGACGCGCAAACCGGATTCTTCAGGCGTGCTGAAACAAGCAGGTTCGACGGTGCTCAATTTGTGGTTACTCCCTGAGCAAGCATTTTACGCGGGATGTCCGTCTTGTCCAATGAGCGTTAGCGAACGTGCTGAAAAAGCGGTGGCGATTACAAGATTGTATTAATGATTCCTCTGTCGGCCGCTTCGCGGGCTTCGAATATTGTTCCATGGTGAGTTCCCTGGGGTTCCGCGGTTCCACCCCCAAGGCTTTACGCTGTCGGCTGCTCCGCAGGCTCGGTTAGGGATTCCGAAGCTGAAAGTTCCGGCAGCGCCTTTTCCGTTTCGTCTAGACATTGCTGGATCTCGTGGCGCCCCCGTTGATCCGGCTCACGTAGTGGGGCGCGCACGCCGCCACCAGTGTAACCCTTCATATCCAGCGCTGCCTTGAGACCGCCAATACCAAAGCGGACGGTTACGGCTTCGGCGAGCGGAGTTAGTTTAGCTTGCAACAAGTCGGCGGTGCGGGCATCTCCCGACTGAAGCGCACGAACGATCGCAATGGAAACAGCGGGTGCGACGCAGGCGACCGCCAAAATTCCCCCATGCGCCCCGGCCCTTAATGCTTGGTTGAGCACCGTACCGTTGCCGGTAAGGACGGCGAAGTCTGGCCGCACAAGTTTGATTGTTCTGCTCAGGCCCTCGATATCCGCGGAACTATCTTTGAGACCGATAATGTTTTCGTGTTCACTCAAACGAGCCGCGGTTTCGGGTTCAATCTTAATTCCCGTCAAGGCCGGTATGCTGTAGAGAATCAAAGGCGCGGGAGATGCGTCGGCAATCGTTTCGTAGTGAGAAATCAAAGCTGCCTGGGTGATGCTTGGGCGGTAGAAGTGGGGAGTGATTATCAGGAAAGCGTCGACAGACACGGCGGCCGACACCCGCTTGATTTCGTTAACCGTTCCGCGCGTGCTCTGCTGCCCGGCGCCCACTATAAATTGCAAGCCTTCCGGTCGTTGTTCCACTACAGCCCGTGCTGTTTCGATCACTTCGAGGTACTCGCGCTCATCGAGATGTACTCTTTCGCCTGTGGACCCCAGCATTACGTAACCGCTAATTCCGGTGGCGTTCCATTTCGCGATGTTCGAGCGGAGACCGGCTTGATCAACTTCGCCAGCAGTCGTGAATGGCGTGGGAATCGGCAAGAAGACGCCGCGCAAATCTCCGTGAGAAAGCGCGGCGCAGGCAGTGTGCAGTGATTGAGAGCTGACTGTTTCTTTCAAGACGCGGCAATTATAGCCAGCGAGTCGGGGAGCACGCAATTAACTAGCAAAACCCAGTCAGGCTATTTACGGGATCACGCTCAAGCCGGTTTGATAGGCTTGCGTAAACTCGGCCAAACCATGGCTACCACCATTGACCAACTTTCGCGCGAGCGCGAGGTTATTGGCGGCCAGGGCGTTTCTAATCGCCTGCTCCTTGCTCTTGAGAAAGCTCGCGAGAAGTTTGGCGGCGATGCCAGGCTGGTTGGCGAGCTGCGGATTGGTAATCAATTGATTGCCCAAACCAATGGCGGCGCCGTGAATCTGATAATTGCTGCGGCCCGTTAACTGAACGTAGCCACGCCCCCGGAAATTTGCTCCGTCTGGTGGACCCTGATTACCGAGATCATGGCGGTTGTCATACAAACTAAACGGCGGGCCACCCGGCGGCGTGTTGAACTTGGATTGAAACTCACTGAGCGGCGTGAAATTTCCGGTCTCGGCGCGGATGGTGGCAAGAGCCATCAAGATCATCTGCTTGTCACCCATTCCGGCAGCAGCAAGCGCCTGGAGCACGAAAGGCAAATTCGTTTGGATATTGAGAACGGGAGTCCCCGGAAACATCTGCGACACTTCAGCGACGGTAACGATTGGCATTGTGGATGCGCCCCCCGCACCACTGCTGCCCGTGTTGACGCCGGCACTGACGCTTGCGCTGGGATTATTGCCGGACGCCTGCAGCGCAGCCGCGGTCTGTGGTCCTACCACGCCGTCAGCTTGCAGGCCCTTGCTTCGTTGAAAGGCCATGACCGCCGCTTTAGTTCCGGGACCAAAGTTTCCGTCAATACCTTTTGGATCAAACCCCAGCGCTTTGAGTCGCGTCTGCAGCGCAGTCACCTGTGGGCCGGTAGAGCCCTGTTGTAACACTGCCATCGAGAATCCTCCTGCTTAACATCAAACCCCTGCTGATAACGACCTCTCCGTTCATTTCTTGAAGAACGGATTGTTAGAAAACAACCTATCCAAATCGAAAGTGAAACCAAAATTCGTTCGCACTTCTTTCTCCCTAATCAGTTCACTACGGTTAGCAAACGTTACCGAAAACGGCAGCCTTACGCCCGTGCCCTTTATTGGAAGCAGAAATTTGAGTTGCAACGAACCGACGTCTCCCTTCGTGTTTGGTACCAGAGTGCCATCAAGTGCAAAGGCATTACCGGTCGTACGCTCAAATCGTCCGGCTATCGAGAAGACCGGCTGACCGACACCCGAGATTTCACGCAGCGGCGCGTCAAACTGTCCGGCGAAGACAAAATCTCGTATTCGTTTGATGTTTGGCTTAGTCGGCCGCTGGTTGTACAGATTAAGCGCGGCATTGAAAGTCAGGTCCATTCTTCCGACAGTTCCCTTTTCCGCAATGAAGGTAAAGTTAGACGTGTCCGGCGCATTCACCTCGCGGTGATTGGTGTATTCAAACGCCATTACTTTTCCTTTGGCTATCTCGTCGAGCAGTGTGTCTCGGGCGGTTAGGTAGCTATCTAACGATTCAACGAAGGAAATAATTTGATTGCGAGTGTTGCCGCCGATCTTATCAATCGAGATCAGGCCAACCTGTTTACGAATGATCTTCTCAACGTCCGCTACCACTGCGCTTTCCGTTGTACCGTCTGCCGGTTGGATGGCTCTGAGCTGGGCGTTCGTCTCCTCTAACCATTTCTGAAGGACCGGGTCTTTGAATTGGGCCCTGATGAGCCTAGCCCGCGGGCAAGGATTAAGACCAGGATCTGCGCAATGCGGTTCCTCAACGAGTGAACCCCTGAGCTTGACGGCCGCGTTGGTATAGTCGACCTGGGTTTTGTCTACCAAATTTGCCCACTTAGTTGCGTGTCTCTGATTTCTGGGATCCCGATCGCTAACAAATTCGTAGCGGGCGGAGAAGGCCGAGAGTTGCCGTTTATTTCCAGTGAACACTCCCGGCTGATCGCCTCGGCCAGTGTCGAACGAAACGCCAAACGAAGTTTTTCTCAGAAACTTCGTAAACGGATCCTTCTCATTGTCGTCATAAGCGGTGAAGTATCCGGTCTTGTTGTTAAGAGCCTGGATCATTCCCAACGGATTGAAGCGGAAAGTGATCGTCGAGCCGCTGGTGGTAGATGTAGCAGCACCGTTCTCAACGGCCCAGGAGAGAACCGCCGGTGTGCCGCCCTTGAGGACTAGTGAGGTTGTACCCCGCGCCTGCACATCCGAACCGTTTTGCTTGTCGGTGCGTGTATCTTGAACGTCACCCAGCGTCTTCGCCTCCGTAATGATGTTAACAATGTAATCTTCAGCACCTTCCAGCCTGATGTCGGCCTCGGGTGTTCGCACGCCTGCTTCACCAAGCCCGAGCTTATTCTCTGCGACGTCGTTCACGAGGGAGCAGATTTGCTGTTCGCGAATGCTGTAGCTTGAGGGAGCAAGCTTCACTACGGAACAACTCGGCGATGAGGATGAGCCAGCATCGGGCGCGGCTGCCAAACTGGTAGCCGGCGAGACCATAGGGGTCGAAGACCTCGCAGCGTTAATCGATGCCAAGGCGCTGATCGGGAGACTAGCAGTCACTCCATTTCCTCCGACTACTCTCACGTCATCGCTGTTGCCAGCCGACGATCCGCCTCCCTCTCCAACGATCGCATCGCTCGCTGGCGCATTCGTCGAGGCTGTATCAGCAAGCATCTCTCTCTGCAATGCTTTCTTTTGGAACGCAATCTGATTGTCCAGGTCGCTAAGCTGTTGCGAAAGCTTGTCCCTTTGCTCAACTGTAAGATTTGCTGAAACGGCGCCAGCGTAACTCTGTACCTCGCCCTTCTTTTCTCCGAGCAATGCGATTAGATCGATCCGTTGTTCGTTGATGTTTTGCCGATGTGTCGTTCGCATTGAGAGAGGCACACTGGTCGCTTCGAGCCTCTCGATGTTGTTAATCAGGGTCTTAATCGCATCGTCAATATTTCCCCTCTGTTGTGCCAACACACCTCCGGAGAACGTGAGGAACAAGGTTACGAGAGTCATCTTCAAGAACAGGGTTTTCATCCGTATAACTCCTTACTGCCTGGCTAACCCGGAACACTCATTCGAAGAGCCCCAAACGCCATTAGTAATCTCACCCGCGGACGAAACTGAGAATGAGACTCATCAGAGAAACGTGTAGGTCTTGGTCTTCGGCGCCGCACCAAATTGCTTATAGATCCTCTGACTCTTCTTGTCTTCGTAGTCTGCTACTTCCGTCAAGGCAACCGTATAACTGCCTCCCGTGCCACTGGGATTGTCATAGGCAAACACCATCAGTAAATGGGCGGGAATCGGAAACTGAAGCAGTTGCCCCGGCTGAAGTTTGACAGCCGGAGCACTGTTCAAACTGTAAGTCACCATGTGTTTGGTGTTGGTCGGAGTAACGCTGATGGTGGCCGTCTCGCCGGCTGAGCTTTGATAGATGCGCTCCAAGAGATCGAGTTCGGTCATTGTCTTTTCTCCAGTAGACGGTCCGTGTCCCACAAAAAAGAACGGACAATTTGAATTGGTTTCCCGTCTTCGAAACGAACGCGAATTCACCGGCTCTCTGCAGAATGAGCTAGCTGCCTGCGATCTGCGCGCGATAAGTATCCAGTACCACTTGAGAGCACGAGCGAGCTTTAAATCGGTTCAAATCTTGTCCAATGAACATTACTGGTAAGTCCATTCCAACGACGAGGCGCGATGAAAAGTACTCTAAGGCTGAGGCTCGATTTTGGACCTCTCCGAGTAAGGTCGAAGATCGTGAGAACGGCCGCACGATATTCCAAGCCCCTTGCCTTGTCAAGAAACTTTTGCAACGTCCATTGCACGCTGCCTCGGGGCCGTGCCTCCGCTTGACCACTCCTAAGCGACGACCGATGATGTGCGACGATAGTCCCCAACTTTGGTGGGTTTCTCGAACGTTTAGGTGGGAATTAAATGCGCAACTATCGCTTTACTCAGCTCGACGTGTTTACCAGCGAGCCTTTCACCGGCAATGCCCTGGCGGTGTTCCCAGAGGCTGAAGGACTCACTGACGACGAAATGATGAAGATCGCACGCGAGATGAATCTTTCGGAAACGGTCTTCGTGCTCAAGCCGGCTAGCAAACAGCAATCGGGAAGCAGTGAACAGCCAGCGGTAGAGGCCGCGCCGGCAGTGCTGCGGCGCTTGCGCATCTTCACGCCGGCGCGCGAGATTCCGTTTGCCGGCCACCCGATCGTCGGCACGTGGAACGCATTAGCGCGCGAGGGCGTAGTGCCAGTTCCCGACGGCGGCAGCGGCTGGGTGCGTATTCATCACGAGGTCGGTATCGGGATACTTCCGGTAGACATCGAATTCAAAGACGGATCGCCCACGCAAGTTGTAATGACACAGGGAAAGTTTGAAATTACCAACGAGATCGACGACGCCCATGACCAGGCCGAACTCGCGCGAGCTCTTGGTCTGGAAACTGAGGATTTCGATGAATCTCTTCCGATACAAACTGTCGGGACTGGATTGCCGTTTCTTGCAGTACCTATCCGCACTCTGGCTGCTCTCGGCCGTTGCAAAGTGAATTCTTCGTTGCTCGCCGAAATCTATCAGCGCTATGGCGGGACGGGCTGCGAAACCTTTAGCCGGGAAACGAGGGAGAGTGGTAACTCGCGCGCACACGTCCGCATGTTTGCGCCCGGTGACAACATTGCGGAAGACCCGGCAACTGGCAGCGCCGCCGGCGCACTGGGCGCTTACCTGGTGCATCACAATGCGGCGGCAGTTGCAGTGGTGGACGACTATTCTCGCTTTGTGATTGAACAGGGCGACTTCATGCACCGTCCCAGCCGAATCAATTTGGAAGTTCGGGGCAAACCCGGAGCGATTGAGGAAGTGCGCGTGGGCGGACCGTCGGTCGTCGTCGCGCACGGTGAAGTCACGTTCTAGTTTCAAGTTTCGAGTTTCGAGTTAGCTCTGAACTTGAAACTTGAAACTTGAAACTCTTACTTTATGAACGAACCACTCGATCTAATAATCATCGGCGCTGGACCAGCCGGCCTCTCCGCCGGGCAGGCTGCGGCCCAAGAGGGTCTGTCTTATCTCGTAATCGAGAAAGGGACGATCGCCGACACTATTCGTAAGTATCCCGTGGGCCGCACGCTCTTCTCGACACCAAACGAGCTCGAGATGTTTGCTGGAGCGCTAAAGCCCTGCCGCGAAAAACCGACGCGTGAAGAATTGCTTTCTCACTACATCCATTTTGTGCTCGACAACGATCTCAAAATAAATACCGGCGAAGAAGTACTAGATATTGATTCGCTTGGACCCGCAGGGTTTCGAGTTCAAACCAACGCGAATCGATATGTAGCCGCGCGGGTCTTGTTCGCCATTGGCGCGATGCATCACCCGCGCCGGCTCAAAATTCCCGGCGAAGATTTACCAAAGGTGCATCACCTTTTTGTTGAACCCTATGCCTACATTCGTAAAGATGCCCTGGTGGTTGGCGGCGGTAACAGCGCCGCGGAAGCCGCGTTGTTTCTGGCGGAAGAAGGCGCGCGCACAACGCTAGCCATCTGGCGCGACGACTGGGAAAACCGCGATCCCAAGGCCGGCGCGATGAAACACTGGGTACGCTCGCCGCTGGAACGGGAGATTGCCGCTGGACACCTGCGGGTGGTGTTGTACAAGCAGGTCTTGTCCATCACCGAACGCGACGTTGTGTTAACTACCGAAGAACGTGAAACGCTGACGCTGCGCAACGACGTAGTTTTTGTCCTGATCGGCAGTGATGCCGATCTAACTCTGCTGAAAAAACTCGGCGTGAAGACCGAGCCAGGGAAGTTAACTGAAATTCCGGTTTACGATCCGGAGACTTTTGAAACTAATGTGCGGGGAATTTATGTCGCGGGTCACTTCACGCATGCTCGTCACATCAAGGCGGCGATCGATATACCGCGCAAGGTTATACCGCTGATCGCGGAAAGCTTGCGCGCAAGCGCAACCACGGAATAATAAAAGCGGTTAGGCAGATCTCAATGAGCAACCTCCTCCTCCTCAGATTTCCACTCCGGTTGGCCCTCGGCCTGCTGGTTCTCACTGCTCCAACATTTGCCCAGGACACCAAAGCTCCCAACTCAGGTGCGTCGTGCAATCGCGAGAGCGCGCTGGCGATCCTTGAAGAACAAGTCGCCGCAACCAGAACATTCGATGACCAGGTAGGAAGAGTAGCTGTACTGATTCGTGCAGCCGACCTTTTATGGCCCCAGCAGCAGGAAAGGGGGCGCGCCGTTTTTGGCGAGGCCTTAGAGATTGCGAATCGGCATTTCAAGGAGAAAGGCGACGAGCCGCGCATGGAGGGGATCGGGATGGCGATTAGCGTTCCCGATCAGCGCTACGCCGTCATCAGTGCGATTGCCAAACGGGATCCCGCCTGGGCCCGAAAGCTGACTGACGAAATGCTAAACGACGAGCAGACCGAGATGCGAGAAAAGAACACAAAAAGTGAGCAACAGGAACTCCGCACGGCTGAGAAACTTTTGACTCTTGCCAGTTCGTTGTCAGCTTCCGATCAACCGGCAGCGCTCAGCTTTGCCCGCAGCAGCTTTAAATATCCAGCGACCATGAACTTGCCGTTGTTCCTCTACAAGTTGGCGGAGGTTAACCGCGTCGCGGCTGATCAGTTTTATCTAGACGCGCTTGCGGCCTACCACAGAGCGCCGATGAACCGTCTCCTCTACTTATCGTCTTATCCCTTCGGCAACGATCACGAGGTAGGTGAGATGCCGGGCTACGCGATTTATCGGGTTCCCGTTAACTTCGCGCCGAACCCGAGCCTACAACGCACGCTGGTCAGAATTCTTCTGTCGCGCGTACAGCAGCGGCTGGGGCAGCCCCCCGACACCCTCGACACGCAGCGAGTTTCGGACGCGGGTCAAATGTGGTTGGCCTTAACGGTGTTGGAAAAACAAATCCAGCTTACGCTGCCAGATCTCGCTGCGCAGGTGGAACAGGCAAAGGGCAACATCTTTGGGCTATTGCCGCCCAATTCCCAAAGCAGCCTAAGCCATCGCGCCAGTGAGACAAGCAACCAGGTTGGTAACTTCAATGAGCAGGTCGAGGCAGCCGAAAAGAATTCGAACGTTGACAGGCGTGACGCGCAAATAGTTTCTGCGGTTATTGGCGCTTCTGCAAATGAGGATCTGGACCTGGTGCTTAGAGTGATCGACAAGGTGGCGGAGTCTGCCTTGCGGCCGCAGTTGCTAAACTGGCTCTACTTCAGTCGCACTCAGAGCGCGATAAAAAACAAGCAGCTCAACGAGGCCCGCCAGCTTGCAGCTAAAGTTGAGGAGCTGGACCAACGCGCCTTCCTCTACTTTCGGATCGCCGAAGAGTCCGTGAAACAAAACGTGGATCAGACACAAGCACGAGAAATGCTCGACGAAGTAGTCGACAACGCCGCTAAGGCTCCGGCCACTATGGTTACCGCGCGCGCACAGCTCGGCGTTGCCTATCTCTACACGAAGATTGACGTGAATCGAGCGATCGCAGTTCTCGGAGAAGCGGTGAAGAATATCAACCGTATTGAGCAGCCGGATTTTTCGCGACAGTTCGTGATCAGGAGGATAGAGGGCAAAACTTTCGGCACCTATGCCTCGTTCGTGACTCCGGGCTTTAATGCGGAGAATACGTTTCGTGAACTGGGAAAAGTGGATTTCGAAGGCTCGCTTTATCAGGCCGGCAACTTCACGAACAAACCCTTGCGAGCGCGGACTACGCTGGCTCTTATCGAGCCTTGCCTGCGACAGCCGGAGAAAGTAAAGAAGAAACCAAAAAATTGATCGAGCCTTCGCGAACTAATCCTGCCGAAAAAGGTTCCCCCATGGATACAACGGCGATCTAACTTCGGTACGCTCATTGCAGTGCAGAGGGCAAGCTTGAGGAAGCTGTATCATTTCAGAGAAGGGGAATTATGTCAGCAACAACACAAACAGCATTCACGGGAACCAAAACTGAAGCTAATCAAAACGGCGACCTGGAAACTACTCCAAAGCGAGATGTAGCCGAGTCGGTGCTTAAAACCGTAGACAAATCAACGCAGAACGCCACCGGCGTCAGCATGTTCCATATTCTGACTCTGGGGGCCATTGGCGCCTCAATTGCGCTTTTCTTTAGCGGCAAACAAAAGGCCGGAATTTTCGTAGGCCTCTGGCCACCAACCTTCCAGGCGCTGAAAGCAGTGGTCGATAAAAATAGGGAATCGGCTTAATAGAGTACACGCGTCTTCAAATCGAAGATGTTTGCCAAAAACGAAAGGGTCTGGACTCAAGGTCCAGACCCTTTCGTTTTTCTACAGCCGACCGCCATCGCTGAACGCTGCTTACGCTTTACTGTCCTCGCGTTCCCAATGCCGGCCTGCGGCGATGGCCTTAATAAAGGCCGTGGCCACGCTGCTGATCGAAGCTTCACGACCACTGACTACACCTTCATTAGCCGCGGCGTCTTTTCCTGAAGCTTTCGCCTCACGAAATTTTCCGCCCAGGGCGGTCGCGAGCAATCCAACTCCCGCGCCGCTGGCCGCAAGCGCCTTGCAGTGTTTGTAAGCTTCACTCACAAACTCCTGAGCCGCGTCTTCTTTCAAGAGCGCCGCGACACTCTCATCCCCGCCGGGAATGTAAACGGCGTCAAACAAAACCGAAGCTCCAGTAAGAAAACTACAATCGACTTTTAGCTCGGCGCCGGAAGCTCCGGTCACCACTCCCAGATGTGGGGCTATAGTTTTCGGAGACGCCCCAGCGGTCAGCAACGCCTTGCTCATCCCTGCCACCTCCGCATCGTCGAAACCATCGGCCAGCAACACGGCTATCTTGCGCGTCTTGATGTTCACATCCGGGAAATTCGGATTCCCCACCATGCGGAGGGTGGGAGAAGTTTCAACAGCCTGAGTTACTCGCTTTGGCTGAAACTTTTTCGGATCCCCGTCAGCCGGCATGCTCATGTTCAGAGGTTTGTCGAGCTTCGTCGGAACCTTCATACCCAGTCCCTCCGCGACACTATTCGCAAGACCCTTGTCTACCTGGGCCAGCAGACCCAGCAGTCGTTCTCTGATAGCCGGCGTTTCGAGTTTTCCCAACTCAAAACGCAGCGCCCGGATTATGTGTTCCTGCTCGGGTCCAGACTGACTATTAAAGAAAAGCGTCGCCTGACTAAAGTGATCAAAGAAACTAGCGCTTCGTGCCCGAATCTTCTGCGCATCGATCCTTTCGGCATAGCTTGTGAAACCGCCCATGTCCGCGCCGGCCTGAAACGGGCAGCCTCCATTGAGAGTGTTTGGTTCGTAACTGGTCTGACCGCGATTCACCGTCTGCCGCATGAAGCCATCGCGCTGGTTGTTATGTACCGGCGCTACGGGCCGGTTGATCGGAATCTCGTGGAAGTTTGGACCACCCAATCGAATCAGCTGTGTGTCAGTGTAGGAAAAGAGGCGGCCCTGCATTAGCGGATCGTTGGTGAAATCAATCCCGGGCACGATATTACCGACATGGAAAGCAACTTGCTCGGTCTCTGCAAAAAAGTTGTCCGGATTGCGGTTGAGTGTCAACTTGCCGATTCGGCGCACCGGAACGATTTCTTCAGGAATCAGTTTTGTCGGATCGAGAAGATCGAAATCGAAGCGATGTTCATCCTTCTCTTCGACAATTTGCACGCCAAACTCCCACTCGGGGAAATCGCCGTTCTCGATGGCTTCCCAAAGATCGCGACGATGAAAGTCGGCGTCTTTGCCGGAGATCTTCTGCGCTTCGTCCCACACAACTGAGTGCAACCCCAGCAGCGGTTTCCAGTGAAACTTTACAAAACGCGACTTTCCCTTTTCATTGATGAACCGGAAGGTGTGAACACCGAACCCCTCCATCATTCTCAGGCTACGCGGGATTGCTCGATCGGACATGACCCACATGATCATGTGCATCGATTCCGGCATTAGTGAAATGAAATCCCAGAAGGTGTCGTGCGCCGAGCCCGCTTGCGGTATTTCGTTATGCGGCTCGGGTTTCACAGCGTGCACAAGGTCAGGAAACTTCATCGCGTCCTGAATAAAGAAGACGGGTATGTTGTTGCCGACGATATCGAAGTTTCCTTCCTGCGTATAAAACTTGACCGCAAAACCGCGAACGTCGCGCGCGAGATCCGTGGAACCACGGGAACCAGCAACCGTCGAAAAGCGCACGAACACGGGTGTCTTCACCTTAGGGTCCTGGAGAAAGCCAGCTTTCGTGTATGGGGCCATCGACTCGTACACCTGAAAATAACCATGCGCCCCCGATCCGCGCGCGTGAACTACCCGTTCTGGAATGCGTTCGTGATCGAAGTGCGTAATCTTTTCGCGCAGGATGAAGTCTTCAAGTAGGGTCGAGCCCCGGTCACCCGCTTTCAGCGAATTCTGATTGTCGTTGATGCGCACACCCTGATTGGTGGTCAGGAACTCGCCCGCGCTGTCCTCCGTATTCTTTTGTAGGTCGTCTTTTTTGGCGTCTCCCTTCTTGCCTCCAGCGGTCGCCCGTCCCTTATCTTTCCCCTTGATCACTTTCTTTGTCGTCATCGTCTTTTCCTTTGTAGATTGAGAATGCTGTTCCTCACCGCTATGACCTTCGGTCCTGCTGGAAGCGGAGACGCGATTAGCCCTTTTATTTCCGCTGCGCCGCGTTACCGAGTTCAGCGTTATTAGCAATATCAGTGCCGAGTCAGATATTGAGTTAGTTGCGCCGGAGTCGTCCGATAAGCGAACGCAAAAAGTGGTTGGTCAATTGGGGACGTTCTAAAACAAGCTTTGCCGGCGCTCGACCAAGCTTGCGAAACCCGGGAATGATTTCAGAAGAACGGGTTCACTACCGTTTCATCACAGCCACTGGCCGCTTGGTCACAAATTACTTATCATCGCCAGCACTTGCTGTTATCAATCATCCTGCAAGTTTTCCGACATTCATCGAGATGGCGCACTCTCAACTTTGAATTGGTGTTCCCACGTAGTTCAGCCAGGAGAATGAAGATGACTATTCGTTCTGTATTTGCTCGCGCTTTCACATCACCAGAATTTCGCTCACGTCTTACTCAACATTCACTGTTTAAGAATGGACGAGCTACTACCCTCAGTCTCATGGGAACATTGGTATTCCTGGTCCTGGTTTCTTCAACGGCGTTTGCACAGTATGGCGGCCCGACGAAGTTAACAATCAAGTCCAAGGTGCTGGGGGAGGACCGGGTGATTCTGGTGCGCACCCCGCCAGGATATGCAACCAACAACCTGAAGTATGCGGTGCTCTACATGACTGACGGCGACTCGCATATCGCCCACACTTCCAGCACCATCGACTTCCTGGTGAGAAACGGCCGCATGTCTGACCTGATTGTCGTAGGTATTCCCAACACCGACCGCACTCGCGACTTAACGCCCGACAAAGGCACCGGGCTAAATGCGGGCCAGTTTCCCACCGCCGGCGGCGCTGACAAATTTCTTAAGTTTATCGAGACGGAGTTGATTCCGGAGATTGAGAAATCTTATCGCGTGCAGCCATACCGCATTCTGGCGGGTCACTCTTTCGGCGGACTCTTCGCAGTTCATGCGCTGGTCACGCGCCCGGAGTTGTTCAATTCCTACATTGCGGTCAGTCCATCTTTGCAGTGGAGCGACGACGCCGAATTGAAGCGAGCGCAGGAATTCTTCAGAACTCGCAAAGAGCTGAACGCCACTTTGTTTACTTCCCTCGGCAACGAGCCTGGCGATATTGGCAAAGATTTTGTAGCGTTCAAGGAGCTGCTTAGCCAAACCAAGATCAAAGGTTTCGACTGGCAAGCGGAACAGATGATGGATGAGGATCATGGCTCCGTGGTCCTGCGCAGTCATTATTTGGGTCTGCGGCAGGTATTTGCTGGCTGGCAGATGCCGCGTGATCCAGCAACCGGCGAGGTCGCGGGTGGACTGAAAGCGGCAGACGAACATTACAAATGGCTCTCGCAGAAATTCGGCTACTCGATTCCAACGCCAGAGGCTTTGATTAATCAGATTGGTTATCAGTTTCTCGGCGGCGGCAATAGCGAAGAAGCAATTGCTACGTTTAAGACCAACGTCGAACGCTATCCAACCTCGGCAAATGTTTACGATAGTCTCGGTGAAGCGTACGAAAAAACCGGACATCTTGATTGGGCGGCGCCGCAATATGAGAAGGCCCAGGCTCTAAGCAAGCAGAATAACGATCCAAACGCCGCCGTCTTCGCGGCAAATTTCACCCGGGCCAGCGACAAACTCAAACAAGCAACGGCCGCGAAACAGGCAGGAGCAAAACAAGCCGACGCGAATAAACAGTAGGCCGCGAGGCAATGGGCAGGGGCGAGCAAAAGGCAAAGAGCGATCTCTGCCTCTTGCCGTCTGCCTCCTGCCCTTTCTTACCGCCTTCCTTCGTTTTGGCGCTCAATCATCCATTGCGGATATTGCGGCGCCGGCCGAGTGGTCGCGGAAAGCTCTTCGATTTCCGCTGCCAATAACCGCAAGTCTGCTGCTTTCAAGTTGTCTTCCAGCTGCGAATTCTTGTTTGCGCCGATGATGATTGAAGTGACGCCGGGTTGCGCCAGCAGCCAGGCAAGCGCAACTTGAGCGACCGAGGCCCCCTTCTCTTTCGCTATCCGCGACAGTGAATCAATCGCGTCGAAGCCGCGCGCTTCATCAATCGGTGGAAACTGAAAGCCGCTGCGCCGCGCGCCTTCAGGGGTGGGATTTTCGCGCGTGTATTTTCCTGACAGAAAGCCACCAGACAAGGGTGACCAGGGCAGAACGCCCAGGCCTTCTTCACGGCTAAGCGGCAATAGTTCATGTTCCAAATCACGACCGACCAGCGAATAATAGGCCTGTAGGGAGACAAACTCCGCCCAACGATTTGCGCGGGAGAGACAAACAGCTTTCATCAAGTGACGAGCGGACCAGTTTGAACAGCCGATGTAACGCACTTTCCCCTGTCGCACCAGATCGTCGAGTGCTCGCAGCGTTTCTTCAATCGGCGTTAGGATGTCCCAGCCATGCACCTGGTAAAGATCTATGTAGTCGGTTTGCAGTCGTCGCAGACTCTTTTCCACAGAAGCGAAGATGTGCTGTCGAGAGAGTCCGACGTTGTTAACGTCTCCCGTGCCCGCAGTCGCCGCCTCAGTCATCGCGCTGCGGACCTTGGTGGCGATAATTACTCCATCGCGATCGACCTCACAGTCTTTCAACGCCTGTCCTAACACGATTTCAGATTGGCCGTAGGAATAAACGTCTGCCGTGTCAAAGAAATTAATGCCAGCTTCGCACGCGCGCTTTACCATCGCGTTCGCGCTCGGCTGATCGACGACGGCGATTCCGTAGAAGTTTTCTCCAAAGGTCATTGTGCCCAGACACAGTTCGGACACTCTCAGCCCAGTGCGTCCCAAAGTTCTATAGTTCATGACTGTAATCGTAAGGTCTAAGTTGAGAAATACAAAACTAGGATGGCAGCGGGTATTGGTTTAGTTTCGCCTTAACGAAATTTGCCGACAACGACCGGAAACAAAACCGGGGGAGCAGCGCCGCCCAGGTACAGAACCGGGAGCGGTGCGACCGGGTCCGGATTCCACTTCACACGAGCTTAGGCTTACCCGGGACCTGGTCGGTACCGCTCCCAGTTCCGTATTTGTGCGGCGCTGTGTCTTAGCTTCTCAGCTTGCGAGTCCGAGAACGCTGACGATCAATGAGACGAAAAGAAAGGCCAGCATGCCGGCAACGGCGCTGACCCCGACCGTAACCAGGAATTCCATTCCTGCGTTAGCTTCCTTCGGCGCGATCATAGGGAGAGCCTCCATAATCATTGAACGATTCATTAACCCGAAAACTGAAACTGCAGTAATTCTGGTAGTGCTGTAATTTACAGCACTACCGTAATTCTCTTTCCATTGCCCGGCCCTGCCGCTTGCACTACAATTGCGGCCGAATCGCGGACAAGCGAATGCGGTTGGTGCCCCAGCGTGGCGTGAGGTTAAGTCGAGACGCTGCGGCGAGTCCTCGGAAAGCCCTCAATACTTTCTCAATGATGGTTCTCAAAGGCGCTTATGGCCGAGCAAACAAGCGATTTTTATGAGTTTGGACATTTCCGCCTCAAGTCGGAAGACCGTTTGCTGCTGCGCGGAGATGACCTTGTCCCGCTCACACCGAAAGCGTTCGACATCCTCCTGGCGCTGCTGGAACACGATGGCCGGGTCGTCAACAAAGACGATCTGATGAAGCGCGTCTGGCCGAATACCTTTGTCGAAGAAGGCAATCTCACGCAAAACGTCTCGCTGCTGAGAAAGGCCCTTGGTGAAAGTGCTGATGGTCCGCAGTTTATCGAGACTGTACCGCGGCGTGGCTACCGTTTCGTAGCCCCGGTCAACAAGGTGAACCAAGAAAACGGCGAGCATCCGAGCGCAACTTCAGACAAACAGATCCCGATCAACATAACTGCTGGGCTCGACTCCTCTTTTGGTAACGGGCAAAGCGAAACTCGAAACTCGAAACTCGGAACTACTTCCCGGCGCGCCCCGGCTATTGCACTGACAATCGCCGCCGTGCTCCTGGCCGTTGCCGGGATTGCTTACCTGAGCGGACGCGGCAAAGCCGGCGCCAGTCCCAGCGCCATTCAATCAATCGCGGTCCTGCCATTTGTCGACGACAGCCCGGATGGAGACGCGGAGTTTCTTGACGACGAGATTGCCGAGAGTTTAGTCAACAGCCTGACCAGGCTGCCTAAGCTGCGCGTGGTCCCGCGTAGCGTGATGATGAGTTACAAAGGTCGCAACGTAGATCCGCGCAAGGTGGGCGAGGAGTTAAACGTACGCGCCGTCGTCACCGGCCGCGTGCATCGTCACGGCGACACGATCAGCATTCAGGCGGATTTGATTGACCTCGATAGCGTTTCGCAGATTTGGGGGCAACACTATGATCGCCGCCTCTCAGACATCCTGCTGGTTCAGGAAGAAATCTCGCGCGATATCTTTGAAAACCTGCGCTTGAAGCTAAACGTCGAAGAGCAAAAACAGTTGGAGGCTTATCGCCTCTACCTGAAGGGCCGCAACGCCTGGAACAAGCGCACGCCCGAAGGGCTGCAACAGGGCATCGACTATTTTCAGCAGGCCATCAATACGGATCCAAACTACGCCGCAGCTTATGCGGGCCTCGCTGATTGCTACAACATGCAGGTGATCTACGGCGTGCATCAACCTAAGGACGGCTTCCCCAAAGCCAAGGAAGCTGCGGTTAAGGCGCTCGAGATAGACGAGACCCTGGCCGAGGCCCATACCTCGCTGGCGTTTATAAAGTTTCGCTGGGATCGCGATCGCCTGGAAGCAGAGCGCGAGTTTCAACTGGCTATCAAATACAAGCCGACATATGCGGCAGCGCATCAATGGTATAGCTCCTACCTGGTCGCGCTGGAACGTTTTGACGAAGCCGTCGCTGAAGCCAGACGCACCTCGGAGCTTGAGCCATTGTCGTTCACTGCCAGTTCACACCTGGGCTGGATTCTATATTTGGCGGGACGTAACGATGAAGCGATCGCACAGTGCACCAAGATTCTGAGTCTCGATCCGAATTCGTTTCCGGCGCGTCGTTACCTCGGCCTCGCCTACGAACAAAAAGGAATGTATCCGCAGGCGATCGACCAGTTTCAAAAAGGCGTGAAGCTTTCCGGCAGTCCGCTCATGCTGGCGCTGTTGGGTCATGCCTACGCCGCCTCTGGAAAAACTTCCGAAGCAAAGCAGGTACTGAGTGATTTGCGTGATCTTAGTGAGTCGCAGGATATTGAGTCGCGCCGTTACGTTTCGCCTTACACGGTGGCTGCGATTTACGCCGGACTTGGTGATAAGGACCAGGCGTTCAAGTGGCTTGAGCAGTCCTTTCAGGAACGCGATGTTTGGTTGATGAACTTGAAGGTCGACCCGGTGTTTGCCAAGCTGCGTTCCGATAAACGCTTTCAGGATCTGCTTGTCCGCGCCGGCCTCCGACCGTAGTTTGGAGTGCAAATCCTTCACCCAACTTTGACGATCTGCTTCCCGAGATTGTCGCCGCTAAACAAACCGATGAAAGCCTGCGGTGTGTTTTCAAACCCTTCGACGATTGTCTCTGCATACTTAAGCTTCCCAGCGGCTAGCCACTGAGCCAACTGCGTAACGCCTTCGCCAAACCTCGGCGCATAGTCAGTGATGATGAATCCCTTCATCAACGCCCGATTGACCAGCAATGCTGTTTGCGGGCGCGGGCCAACATCAGGTTTGTCTAGATTGTAGAGCGATATCTGACCGCAGATGACGAGGCGTGCGCCTTGATTGAGCAGGGGCAGCACCGCGTCGGAAACTTCGCCCCCAACGTTATCGAAATACACGTCAATACGGTCGGGGCAAGCTTCCTTCAGTGCTTGTTGCACTCCCGAGGTCTTGTAATTAATAGTTGCGTCCACGCCAAGCTCGTCGCGCAGATACTTGTTTTTGTCATCACTGCCCGCGATTCCGACCGTCCGGCAACCCTTTATCTTGGCAATCTGGCATACCGTCATTCCTACTGCTCCGGCCGCGCCGGAGACAACGACAGTCTCCCCTTCTCTTGGCTGACCAATATCCAGCAAACCGAAGTAAGCAGTGAGGCCGGGCATTCCCAACACGCCTAACGCGGCGGAAACCGGAACACCTTGAGGGACCTTCATCAAGCCTGCGGCCTTCGCGGTGTTGTAAAGCCTCCAACCAAACATACCAGTAACAATGTCGCCGGGCTGAAACTTCTCTGCATTGGATTTAACTACCTCGCCGATGGCGCCGCTTTCAATCACCTGACCAACTGCAAAGGGTGGCACGTAAGATCGGCCCTCGCGCATGCGTCCGCGCAAATACGGATCGACAGAGATGTAGAGTGTGCGCACTAACACTTCTCCGTCGCCGGGTGGTGGCTCGTCTGCATCCACGATTTGAAAGTTGTCGAGCGCAGGCATTCCAATGGGCCGGCTGGCGAATCTGATCTCTTTGTTTTGCATGGGAGGAATGATAAGGCGGGAGAAAGCAATCAGCAATCAGCAAACCGCCAAAAAAACAGTGAATCGTAAATCGTGAATCGTAAATGGATGTCGGTCTTCACTGGTTGCTGTTTGCTGTTTTCTTACCATTTACGATTTACCGCTTTTAAGGAATCAACAGCAACTTTCCGGTCGTCTTCCGGCCTTCGAGATCGTGATGGGCTTGTCTTACATCTTCCAACGGATATTTCTTGTGTATGCGCAGTTTGAGTTCACCGCGAACAATCATTTGCAGAACCTCGTCTGACCGTTGTTCCAGCTCTTCGCGGCGCGCCACATAATGTTGCAGGCTGGGTCGCGTAACGAAGAGCGATCCGTGTTTGGTAAGTTCAAGCAGATCGAAAGGTTCCACAGGGCCACTGGCACCGCCGAAGAGCACCAGGTAACCGCGCGGACGCAGCACCTTAAGACCCTTCGCAAAAGTGTCCCGTCCCACGCCGTCGTAAACAACGTGCACACCCTGGCCGTCAGTTAGTCGCAGCGTTTCAGCTTCAAAGTCCTGTTCCGTGTAGTTGATCACCTCGTCAGCGCCGGCACCGCGCGCGAGCTCAGCCTTCGCTTCCGACCCGACAGTCGCGATCACGCGCGCGCCGAGTTTCTTCGCCATCTGCACCAGCAACAAGCCAACGCCCCCGGCAGCCGCGTGAATCAAGGCCGTGTCGCCGCTCTTTATCGGATAGGTGCTGTGACTAAGGTAGTGTGCCGTCATTCCCTGCAGCATCGCAGCCGCAGCCTGATCGAAGTCGAGTTCAGCAGGAATTCGAACCAGCCGATCGGCGGGTATCGCGGCATACTCGGCGTAACCTCCGAGCGCGCCCGTGTAGGCCACAGGATCACCGAGGCGCAAAGTTGTTACATCCGGCCCAACTGCGACCACGATGCCTGCCGCCTCCTGACCGTTGATGAAAGGCAACGGCGCGGGATAACGACCCTCGCGGAAATATACATCGATGAAATTAACGCCAGCCGCTTTGATCTGAACCAGCGCTTCGTTTGGTTTCGGATCGGGAACAGGAAGGTCAACGAGCGTGAGCACTTCCGGCCCACCGGTTCGGGCAACTTGAATCGCTTTCATACCAGGAAGAATACAACAGGCAGTCCGCAGTTGTTAGTTGAAATTCCCTGAGTAGGCTTTAGATAACACATTGAAAGCCTTTCAATCGGGGATCCGGACTCCACTCTGTTCACCTCAACGTTGGGAAGGCGGGCTTGCCCCCGCTCTTCCTGCTAACAGCAGACCTGTTTTTCAGTCATCACTAATCACTTTCGCTGCACCCAGTTTCCCTTTTCCAATTTTTCAATTAGGATCGCACCCCCCAGATCAAAGGTCCATGTGGTGGTCGCTGTTCCGGCGCAGTGGATTGGCACGATTCAAAACGCCAGTTCGCTCGTAACGCTCCATATAGCGGCGGCAACACAAATACAGAACAGGGAGCGGTAGCGACCTGGTCTCAACATACGGTAATGAAGCGCTGGTGTGAACAGCGCTCAACCGTTTCAAAAGCGCCAAGGCGCGGTATGAAAGCCTCGGCCAAAGCAACTGAAGAAGGAGAAGAAATGGCACTAACAAATAGTTTGGCGGGCAGAAATCTGGGAATGATTTTACTCGGCGTATGGCTAATACTCACCGGCCTCTTGCCGTTGCTCAACCTGAAACTCTCTGCGACGGTCACAACTGGACTGGCCGTGCTTGGCATAGCCGCAGGTCTATTGATCCTGCTCAAACGCTAGACTCAATTCTTTGGAGTGCCTTCGCGAACACATTGTTCGTGCAGCGTGTCCAACGCAAATACGTTGCGGTCGCGTCTCCCGATGCAAGTCGCAGACTATTAAAGCGCTGACAGTTTGGCGCCCTCCGGTAGTGCTGTAATTTATTTACAGCACTACCCGCCCTCCATACTCATTGACTTTTCTTAGTCTGTCGCGTAGAAGCGGCGTGCAATCCCAAGTCCAGAATGTCCAGAGGAGCCGTACTTATGTCACTAAAACTGTCTCCCAGGTTTTGTTTGCTGTTAGTTTCAATACTCGCGACCGTTGCGCTGGTCTCCTGCCAACCGGCGCAGACTCCCACGAACACCGCTGAGAACAAGACCACTCCCGCCGCAACGGAAATGGCTAAGAAGACCGCGCCCACTGATCTTGAAGCACTGTCACAGCGCCTGGTCAATCAGGTTGCCGGCGTCAAGGAAGGCGACATCGTCTTCGTCAGTGGCGGCACCCGCGATATGGAGTTGTTGGAAAATATTACTACCGACGTGCGCAAGGCTGGAGCTTTTTCCTTGTTCACCATTAACAGCGATCGCATGCTCAAGAAATACTACGAAGAAGTCCCCGAGAAATACGATTCACAGACGCCCGAACTCGATCTCAAACTCGCCACCATGCCAACGGTCACGATTAACGTCGACAGCAACGAGTCGGACGACGTCGCCAACGGCATTTCGCCCGCACGCATGGCTGCAGTAGGAAAAGCTGGCGAAGGCGTAGCTGATCTGTATCTGAAACGTAACGTGAGAGCGGTCGGCATCGGCAACGGACTTTATCCGACCGCTTATCGCGCCAAGCAATTTGGCATGTCGGTGGACGATCTCGCAAAAACATTTTGGGAAGCGGTCAACTCAGATTACACCGCCGTCCAAACCACTGGGGAAAAAGTCAAAGGCGATCTCTCAGCCGGCAAGGAAGTGCACATCACAAATCCGAACGGCACTGACCTAACCGTGAAAATCGAGGGCCGGCCGTTCTTCGTCAGCGATGGAATCATCTCCGCGGACGACGTTAAGAAAGGTGGCCCGGCCGTCTCAGTGTATCTACCGGCGGGTGAAGTTTATTGTGCGCCGGTTCCCGGAAGTGCAACCGGCAAAGTTGTCGAGTCGCAAACTTTTTTCCGTGGTAAGGAAGTAACCAATTTGACGTTGACGTTTGCGGCTGGAAAGTTGACGGCGATAACAGGTTCAGGTCCTGGATTCGCAGATCTTAAAGCAACCTACGATGCCAGCGGCGACGGCAAAGAGGTATTTGCCTTTGTCGATTTTGGTATCAACCCAAACCTGCACGTCTGGCCCACAAGTAAGTTGGGAAATTGGATTCAGTCAGGGATGGTCACAGTAGGAATTGGCAATAACGCCTGGGCCGGCGGCGACAA
>JANLYH010000056.1:0-9537 GCA_031365545.1 Pyrinomonadaceae bacterium
GGCGATCGACGTCGCGACGGGCGAGTTGAAAATCAACGACCTTCAAACAAAACAATCGCTGACGATTATTGTTAAGCAGGACGCTGTGTTGCGTAAGTTTCCCGCTGCTAGTGAGATGGGCGGCGGCATGATGATGGCCCGGCCCGGTGGCGGCGGCGGAGGTGGACAACCCCCGACCGCTGGACAAGGTGGCGGACCCGGCGGCGGTCAAGGTGGCGGCGGACGCATGGGCGGCGGCGGTGGTCCGAATATGCAGGACATGCTCGAACGTCTGCCGACGATTGCTCTTGCGGATGTCAAGGTAGGCGACACCATCATAGTTTCCAGCACTAAGGGTGCTGATCCCACGCGGCTGACTGCAATTAGTCTTATTTCCGGCGCCGACACGCTGCTGAATATGTTGGCTGCGCGGCAACAGCAGGCAGGCGGCCCGGCGACACCCAATCCGTCAGCGGGTCTCGGCAGCGGAATGCAATTTGGAATCGGTTTGCCATAAACGGTTGGGCGCAACTGGCGCAATTACTTAATCGCAATGTCTAAAGTTGGTTTTACAATTCTTTCGAATGCTTAGGTCATGATCATGAACGTCTCCACAAATCTCCTGCGACGGACTTTGGCCGTCAGCCTACTCCTGGTTTTGTCGGTCACTGCTGGTCTCGCGCAGCAAACGCGCGTAACGCTCCGCGGAATAATCACGGACGAACTGGGCGCGACCATTGTCGGTGCCACGGTAACCATCACTGATGCTAATGGCGTCGCGAAGACCGCCACCACCAACGGTGACGGCGCTTATGCTTTCAATGGTTTGGCCCCGGGCAAGTATTCGTTGCGCGCCACGGCGGCCGGATTTGCCAACTCCGATGACACGGAAGTTGACTTAACCCCGGGCGCTCGTGAGTCACTGGATCTGACCCTGAAAGTTACAATCGAAGAGCAGAAGGTGACTATTGCAGCGGAGACTCCGCTCAGCACCGAGTCAACCAACAACGCCAACCAGACGCTAATCACGGGCAAAGATCTGGATGCATTGCCGGATGACCCGGATGAGTTGGCGGCTGCATTGCAGGCGTTGGCGGGACCTTCGATGGGACCAAATGGTGGTCAGATTTTTGTCGACGGCTTTTCCGGAGGACGCCTGCCGCCAAAAGAGTCGATTCGCGAAATTCGCATTAATCAAAATCCCTTCGCGGCCGAAAATGATCAGCCCTCCGGTCGCATTGATATTCTGACGCGGCCAGGCACAGACAAAACACGAGGCAGCGCGTTTTTCAATTTCCAGGATGAGAGCTTCAATTCCCGGAACCCTTTCGCCACCAGCTCAAAAAAGCGTTCGCCATTTCAACTTCGGCAATACGGCGGCAATCTCGGTGGGCCGCTGGTCAAAAAGAAAGCTTCCTACTTTATAGACTTTGAGCGACGTGAGATTGACGACAACGAACTCGTCAAGGCCACGGTGTTGGACGCAAATCTCAACCCTTTTGATTTGGGCTTTGGGGTGGTGGTGCCGCGGCGAAACGTTACTATCAGCCCCCGCATTGACTATCAGATCAATCCAAACAACACGCTGATCACGCGTTACAGTTATTCGCATTCCAGCACTGCTAATGGTGGCGTGGGTGGATTCTCGTTACCGGAACGTGCCTACGACTCGTCCTCGACGCAGCAGAACCTGCAACTCACGGAAACGGCCGTGTTGAATGCAGCAATGATTAACGAAGTCAAATTCCAGTTTACTCACC
This sequence comes from Pyrinomonadaceae bacterium, assembly GCA_031365545.1. GTDB lineage: Bacteria > Acidobacteriota > Blastocatellia > Pyrinomonadales > Pyrinomonadaceae > PSRF01. The sequence goes on from JANLYH010000056.1 coordinate 1,740, forward strand.
AGCGTGCCGAGAGCCTGGCAGATAACTCGCGGCCGGCGATCAACGTGAGTAGTTCGTTTACCAGTGGGGGTTCGCAAATTGGTCATGTCACCAACACTCGGCAAAACTGGGAGCTGCAGGATTTTCTGGCGTGGTCCAAAGGAACTCATTCGTTCAAATTTGGCGGTCGCGTTCGAGGGGTCAAGATCGCGGACATCAACCCCAACAATTTTGGCGGCACCTTTACCTTTACCGGCGCCTTGGTTCCGACCCTGGATGCGAACAATCAGCCAATCACCAACCAGCCGGTTTTCGCAGGTAGTTTGGAACGGTATCGGAGGACCTTGCTCGGCCAGCGAATGAATCTGACACCTACGCAGATCCGGGCGATAGGCGGTGAACCATCGCAGTTCAGCATCGCTTCAGGCGAACCCCGAGCCAGCGTTTCGCAGACCGACTATGGTGTCTACGTGCAGGACGATTGGCGCGTGCGGCCAAACTTCACCCTTAGCTACGGCTTACGTTATGAAGGCCAAACAAATATCGGCAGCAAGTTTAACTTTGCACCGCGCCTGGCGTTTGCCTGGTCGCCGGGCGCGGCCAATAGCGCCAAGCCTCCCAAAATGGTCATTCGCGGAGGCGGTGGCGTCTTCTACAATCGCTTCGGCGAAGGCAACACGCTGCAGTCCAATCGGTTTAATGGGATCAATCAACAACAGTTCGTCGTCAGTGAAATTCCGTTATACAACGCGAACGGCCAGTATGTTGCCCCGGTTGCATCGCCGCTCGATACTTTCCCCAATGCGCCGTCATTGGCTGCATTAAACTCACTGGGCCGGCAAATTACCTGGCGCGTATCTGACGATCTTCAGGCTCCAGTTGTTTATTTGGGCGGCACTCAGGTTGAGCGCCAGCTACCAAAGCGTTTCACTCTTTTCGCGGGCTTATTCCTAATCCGCATTCAGCACGTGATACGCGCGCGCGATATCAATGCACCGATACCTGGCAGCGGCGGCACACGACCATTCGGCAACGTTGGCGAGATTTACCAGTACGAGTCGAGTGGCCGGTTTAATCAAAATCAGTTGTTCATTGGATTCAATAATAGATTCAGCCGGGCGCTGTCATTTTTCTCGAGTTACGCGCTGAGCAAAACCACGAATGACACTGACGGGCAGGGAAGTTCACTGTTCCCAGCCAACTCCTACGACTTAACCGGAGAGTTTGGCCGCGCTTCGTTTGACGTCCGTCATCGTCTCACTTTTGCGGGCACGCTCAATCTGCCCTGGTGGCAAGTGAGTTTGAATCCGTTTATCGTTGCCAGTTCCGGTGCACCCTTCAATATCACGACCGGTCAGGACACCAACGGAGATCGACTCTTCACCGAGCGTCCGTCATTTGCACCGGCGGGCGTCAACTGCGCCAGCCCGGGGGCAAACATCGTCTGCACTCGCTTTGGTAACTTCAATCTGCGGCCCGCCACGGGAGAGGCACTGATTCCGCGCAATTACGGTCAGGGCCCCGGCTTCATATCAGTGAACATGCGCGTTAGCAAGACCTGGAACTTCGGGGCCATCCATTCGTCGGCAACGGCCAACAAGACCGGCCAGGGGGGTCAGGGCCAGCGTGACCAGCGAGGCGGTGGCGGTGCGGGACCCGGAGGCGGAGGTGGCATTCCTCGGATCCCGGGCGGCGGGGAAGGCGGTGGTGGTGGTCGAGGCGGCGGTGGCGGTATGGCCGGCATTGGCGGACCTCCGTCCGGCGGCGGGTCTGAGGCCAAGCGCTACAGCATGCAGTTTTCGTTAAACTTTCAAAACGTCCTGAATCACGTCAACCTGTCACCACCGGTCGGTAACCTTTCGTCCCCGTTCTTTGGTCAGAGCCTTTCGCTTAATGGAGGCTTTGGCGGATTCGGCGGTGGCGGTGGCGGCGGCGGAGCAGGTGGTGGCAGCGGCGCCGGCAATAGAAAAGTAACGGCGCAAGTACGCTTCAACTTCTGAGCGACGCAAAGCTGATTTTGCTTTGCAACTGTGTTCTCAACTTGTAGTCGTAATTAATACCGAAGAGGTCATGTGATGAAGAAAACATTTCTCCAGTCGCTATTATTGCTCGCTCTTGCATTCTGTGTTTCAGCAAGTACTCAGGCGCAAACGGAAACCAATGCGAAACCGGCGGACACGGGGGCAAAGCCCGTCGACACCAGCCCCGCGATTGCGCCGGCGGCGCTGATCACGGCAGCCACAGCGCCGGTCGAGTTGGCGCGCGCGGCGCTGGCGGCGCAGGGAGGCGACAAGTTTAAGACGCTGAAGAGCATGGTGCTGAGAGGTTCGGTGGATCTCTATGCGCCAAACTCTACGCAATCGATTCCCGGCGGCTTTGTTTGGGTGATTGCTGGTGACAAAGTGCGCCTGGAGATCGATGCGCGACCGGCCGTAAGTTTTAAGCAGATTTATGATGGGCAGAGATCTTACAGCTCGCTACCCGGTGTAGACATGCCGCCCGCGAGCAAGTTTGGGTTGCCGTTGCTGGCGAAATTTGATCAGCCCGGGTACACGGTCACCGCGCTTCCCGACAAGAAAAAACTGCGGGGCTTTCGTATCGCCGATGCCGATGGCAATGTTACTGACTTCTACCTTGACGTTGCGACCGGCCGCGTGATGACCTTCTTAATTCCGTACAACGGCTACACTTTTGGCACTGAGAACAAGAAGATGAAAGACGTCGAAGGGGTGCTGGTCCCGTTTGAATTTACGCAGCGGCTGGAGATGCCGCAGGGCGCCTTCTTCGCCGAATACAAAGTCAAAGACGTAAAGCTAAACCAAACTCTTGGCGACGATGTTTTCGCGATGCCGAATTAGCCGGTTGTTGAAGACTCCTTAAACTCAGGCCGCCTTCCAGGGCGGCCTTTTGTTGTTTGGACGTAATGTGTCTCGTTGAAACCATTGGCATATTGGCCGCGGCAGAAATCCGAACTGACTTGCGGAAAAAATCTGACGAGTCCTCAAAAGCACGAAGATAAGAGTGTGAGCGCACTAAACTTAATTTGAGAACTTTTACACGCTCATGATCTCGTGCTCTTTCGACTTGCTTAGATCGTCGATCTTGCCGATGTAGGTGTTGGTGAGTTTCTGCACTTCCTCAAGTCCGTCGCGCTCGTTGTCTTCCGAAATCTGTTTGTCCTTTAACATCTTCTTCAGGCGTTCGTTGGAATCCCGGCGAATGTTGCGCACAGCAGTGCGGTGGTCTTCCGCGATTTCGTGTACCTGCTTGGCGAGTTGTTTACGGCGCTCTTCGGTGAGCGGTGGCACTGGGATTCTGACCAGCTTGCCGTCGTTGGAGGGATTGAGGCCGAGGTCGGCGGCGCGGATGGCTTTCTCAATTGTCGGAACCTGCGTTTGATCCCAGGGTTGCACCGTCAACATGGCCGGCTCGGGGGCGTGGACCGAGGCCATCTGATTCAGCGGCGTCATGGTGCCGTAATAATCCACCATTACGGAATCAAGCAGACTCACCGCCGCGCGTCCGGTGCGTACGGTTGCCAACTTTCGTTGGAAATCGTCAATGACGGTATCCATTCGCGGTCGCGTTTCTTTGATGACGTCCTTCTCGCTCATATCTCACTCCGAAAAACAAAAGTTTCAAGTTCCAAGTTTCCAGTTTCAAGTTTGATTTTCTGAAACCTGAAACTTGAAACTCGGAACTTATTTTCCCAGCCAAACTTTCGTGCCAACGCCAGGCGTGCCCGATACTACTCGCGTGATATTTCCTGCCTGCCGCATATTGAACACAACGATCGGCAAATTATTATCCATGCACAACGATATCGCGGAGGCGTCCATCACTTTCAATTGACGCTCCAAAACTTGCTGGTAAGTTATGGAATCAAAACGAACGGCATCCGGGTCTTTCATCGGATCCGCCGTGTAGACGCCGTCGACTTTGGTTGCTTTGAGAATAATGTCGGCCTTGATTTCAAGCGCTCGGAGCGCGGCCGCTGAGTCAGTAGTGAAATAAGGATTGCCGGTACCGGCCGCAAAGATAACGATCCGTTCTTTCTCGAGGTGGCGCACTGCGCGGCGGCGGATAAACGGCTCAGCGAGTTGGGGGATATCGATGGCCGACATCACGCGAGTCTGCACGTGAAGTTTTTCCAGCGCATCCTGCAAGACGACTGCGTTCATCACCGTGGCCAGCATGCCGATGTAGTCGGCGGCTGAGCGATCCATATTTCCGGCACTCTTGGAAACGCCGCGAAAGATATTGCCGCCACCAACCACTACCGCGACCTGCACGCCCAACTCATGAACGGCCTTTAGCTCTTCCCCGACCATGCGGGCGACATCTACGTCGATGCCATAGTTTTGCTCGCCCATCAGGGCCTCACCGGAAATCTTCAGCAAGACGCGCCGGTAGGCCACTGGTTGGTTCGACTCGGATTTATCGGCAGTCATGGGATGTTTCGCAGAAACAAACTTCTTCGAACTCGGAACTACTTGCGGCTAGCTTACGAGCGCGGCCACTTCATTGCCAAAGTCTTCGTCGCGCTTCTCGAGGCCTTCGCCCATCTTATAGCGTGTGAACCGGCGAATTGTAATCTTCTCACCGGTTTTTGCCACCTTGTCAATGACCAGTTCAGCCACCGTCTTGGCGGGGTCCTTCACAAAGGGCTGATCAAGCAAGACGTTCTCTTCGTAATACTTGTTAAGACGTCCCTCGACTATTTTGTCAATTACCTGGTCTGGCTTGTTCGCATTTTTCGGATCGTTTTTGGCCTGGGCGCGCGCAATCTCCCGCTCCTTGTCCAGGTCAGCTGCAGCCACCTGGTCGCGAGAAACGAATCTTGGTTCCGCCGCTGCCACGTGCATGGCAATGTCTTTCACCAGTTGTTGAAACTCATCGCCACGGGCGACGAAATCAGTTTCGCAGTTCACTTCGACCAGCACCCCAACCTTGCCACCCATGTGGATGTAAGAACCGACGATTCCTTCAGCCGCAATGCGGCCTTCACGTTTTTTGGCCGAGGCCAGGCCGCGTTTGCGCAGAATATCTATTGCTTGTTCTTCATTGCCTCCAGCTTCAACCAGCGCGTTCTTGCATTCCATCATGCCCGCGCCTGTCTTTTCCCGAAGCTGTTTTACTGCTGCTGCTGTTACGTCTGCCATGATTATGAAACTCTCCGATTGTCAGTACCACCTGCGGTAGCGGGTGGGTCTTGGTTCAAGTTGTTCAACTTACCCGCCGGCTACCGCAGGCGGCACCGGCAGCCAGTCATTGAAAAGCGCAGCCCGGCGGAAGTCCCGCGTTGAAGGCTGCGCTCGCCGGTAAATAAGAATCTAGATTCCTGGGAAGTTAACTCGCGGCCACAACCGACTCAACACTTTCGTCCGCAGCAGAGTCAGTTGTCGCCGGCTCCGTCGCGGGAGAAGTGGCAGCGGGTTGGTCTGCCTGGCTGCTGCCGTTTGCTTCCGGCGTCGCAGTTGTTTCAGTAGCTCCCGTTGCCGGTGCTGCTATTGGTTCCGAAACTGCGGGGATAGCTGCAGCTTCGGCCGGCGCCGCCGCCTGGCCTTCGGTGCCATCCTCATTTTCAGCGACCACGCCGCCTTCGGTAGCGATCTGCTGTCCTTCCAGAACCGAATCCGCGATTCGCGAGGCAAATAGACGCACTGCTCGCAAGGCATCGTCGTTACCCGGAATGACGTAATCAATTCCCTCTGGCGAGCAATTAGTATCGACGACGGCGACGATCGGGATTCCCAATCGGTTGGCTTCCGCTACCGCGATTTCTTCTTTCCTGACGTCGATGATGAACACAATGTCTGGCAGCCGGGTCATGGACTTGATACCAGAAAGGTTCTTGTTCAGGCCCTCGCGCTCGCGATCAAGTTTGATGCCCTCTTTCTTCGTCAGCTTCTCGTAGCGACCATCGGTCTGCATCGTCTCCAGTTCCTTGAGACGCTTGATCGACTTTTGTACGGTTTGGAAGTTGGTGAGCAGACCGCCCAGCCAGCGTTGATTGACGTAGTATTGACCAGCTCGCTCAGCTTCCTCGCGAACCGCGTCCTGCGCCTGTCTTTTCGTGCCAACAAAAAGGACAGTCTTGCCGCGGTCTTCTGCGATTGCGGTACTTACAAAAGCGAGCGCATCGCGAAACATGCGCTGGGTCTTTTGCAGGTCAATAATGTAAATGCCATTGCGCTCGCCAAAGATGTATTCCTTCATCTTCGGATTCCAGCGCCTTACCTGGTGGCCGAAATGCACGCCGGCTTCCAGAAGTTCTTTCATCGTAACCGAAACCAAACTTTAATCTCCTTTGTGAACTGGTTTAATGTACTCGCCATAACTCCGGGCCCTTCAGGTGAAAGGCAACCAATCCGAGTTACGGCAATGGATTTTTAGAATTTCGGAATGCGGATTTCGAATTTCTGTCAATCAACTCGCAAAAAAAACTAAACACCTGTAAATCAATCAGCCGGCGCTCAAATCCGAAATCCGAAATCCGAATTTCGAAAATCCCATTACCGCTTGGAGAACTGGAAGCGCTTGCGGGCGCCCTTTTGCCCATACTTCTTGCGTTCTTTGATGCGGGGGTCACGCGTGACCAGTCCGGCCTGTTTCAGAGCCGGTCGCAGGTCCGCGTTGTATTCAAGCAGCGCGCGCGTAATGCCGTGGCGAATGGCGCCGGCCTGACCCGCAGGTCCGCCGCCGCGAACATTGATCAAAATATCAAACTTGGTCGTTGTTTCGGTCAACTGCAACGGCTGCCGAATAATCATGCGCAACGTTTCGTTGGGAAAATAAGCATCGAATCCTTTGCGATTAATGACGAACTCGCCGCCGCCGGCTCTCAGGTAAACCCTGGCGGTTGCTGTCTTTCTTCGTCCCGTTCCGTAATATTGAATTTCAGCCACAGTTATATCTTCCTCATCATTAACTCTGCATCGTTACGCTTGCTTTGTTTGGTTTGACTGTTTGGCGGTGAGCGCATAGGACTCGGGGCGTTGGGCTGTGTGCGGATGGTCGGCATCGGCGTAAACCTTAAGTTTCTTGGCCATTGCCTTGCCCAGTTTGCTTTTGGGCAGCATTCCCGCAATTGCCAGCGTAATTACGCGATCCGGGTGCTTGGCAAACATTTCCGACGCCGAAATCTCTTTCAAGCCGCCAGGATACCGCGTGTGATGGCGATAAACCTTCTGTTCGGGCTTTGAACCCTTGAGAACTGCCTGCCGCGCATTGATCACGATCACGTGATCGCCCATATCCATAAACGGGGTCCACGCTGGATTGCGTTTACCGCTTAGGATAGAGGCAACTTCAGACGCCAGATGTCCGACCGTTTGGCCGGCTGCATCCACTACGAACCACTTGCGTTTTCCAGCCAGGTCTTTGCCGCTGGGAAAGTATGTTGACATGGTTAACTATCTCTGTTTTAAGCCACTAATAAGCGAACGGTTAGAATAACCAACGCCCTTAAAGATTGTCAAGCCGGGGACTTAGCGGGGTAGTGTCCTTAGGACGCTACCCCTTGGTTTGAGAGCGGCGCAGTTTGCCGAGTCCGCACAGCGGACGAATGACAATAGCCCAGCAGTTTACTGCTGGGGTTAGGTCCATAGATCGTTAGTCCGTGAAGCGGACGGCTGAATGACTGGCCAGGTGTACTAATTGTTTCAGCCGTCCGCTTCACGGACTCTCTCTCACGCTCGCATTGATCCCAGCGATGAATCGCTGGGCTATTGTCATTCGTCGGCTGTGGGAACTAAGCAGCAAAAAAGCTCCCGGACATGACTGCCCGGGAGCTTTCAGCTTTTAGGTCATTAGCCAC
>JANLYH010000073.1:0-3827 GCA_031365545.1 Pyrinomonadaceae bacterium
ATCTACGATCGGCAGAACAAGTTTTACTACCACGGCGGCGATCTTCAGGGTGTGATCGATCGCCTGCCTTATCTCAAGGATCTGGGTGTCACCGCCGTCTGGCTCACCCCGTGGTACGACAACTACGATCATCCCAACGAAATTGAACTCAAAGATGGCAAGCCGAGCACTGGGTTTCATGGCTACAACCCGCAGGACTTCTACAGCGTCGAGGAACACTTCGGCACGCTCCCGAAGTTGCGCGAACTCGTCGACCTCGCGCATCGCTCGGGGATCAAGATCATCCAGGATGAAGTTGTAAACCACACCGGCCCTTATCATCCGTGGGTTGATGATCCGCCCACACCGACCTGGTTCAACGGCACGAAATCGAACCATCTGAAGAATGTTTTCCAAACGTGGGTGCTTCACGATCCGCGCCCCAATGAGGAATTGAAACGCGCCACGATGGACGGCTGGTTCCTCGATTTCCTTCCCGACCTGAATCCAAAGGATCCCGAAGTCGCGCGTTATCTGATTCAAAATACTTTGTGGTGGATTGGCACGACCGGGCTTGACGGCATTCGCATGGATACCTGGCAGTATGTGCCCAACAGTTTCTGGCACGATTGGAACGCGGCTTTGAAGCGCGAGTTTCCTAACTTCAGAGTCGTCGGTGAAGTGAAGGACGGCGAAGTAGTTCACACTTCGTTTTTCCAGGGTGGCAGAGTGCGCTTCGATGGCATAGACTCCGGTCTCGATTCGCTGCTCGACTTCCCGTTGTTTTATCCGATCCGTCACGCATTTGCCGAAGGCGGGCGGCTCGATGAAATCCCAAAGACACTCGCGAAGGATTATCTCTACAACAACCCAGACATTCTGGTGACACTGCTTGGTGGTCACGACGATGGCCGCTTTGTGAGTGAAACGGGAGCCACGATCGCCGGCTTGAAATTGGCAAATGCGTTTCTGCTGACTACGCGCGGCGTGCCGCAGCTTTACTACGGCGACGAGATTGCGATGAGCGGTCCTGATGAACCGACCACGCGCGGCGATTTTCCTGGCGGATTTCCCGGCGATAAGCGCAATGCGTTTTCGAGCGCAGGCCGCAGCAAACAAGAAGAGGACCTGTTTCAGTACATCCGCAAGTTGACGACTTTGCACACGCAACTTGAGCCGCTCAAGCATGGGTCTCTCGTCAACCTATACGTTTCCGAACAGCAGTATGCGTATGCGCGAAAGACGAAGACTGACTCTGTTGTGGTCGTCATCAATAATGCCGCGAAGCCGGCAGAGATAGAGTTTGACGCTGGGCCGGCAGGTCTCGCGAGCGGCAATCTGCTGTTCGATACGATGGGTGTTAGCAAATGGGAAGTTGTTAGGGACGGTAAGGTGAAAATAAAACTCCCCGAGCGGTCAGCCTCGATTTTTGTGCGCGGTAATTTTGTGTTTCCGAGCCGGGTGGTGGTCTCGCGCGTGTCGAGATAAGCTCCGGTCCTAACAACCGTTTGTTGTTCTAGAGATGAAAACTAAACCGCTAAGTGAACAGGTCGCGATTGTAACCGGCGGCGGCACGGGCATTGGCCGCGCCTTCACTGAAGCGCTTTCTGCCGCGGGAAGTAAAGTTGTGATTGCTTCGCGTCGCACAGATGTTCTGCGCCGCACTGCCAATGAGATCAATGCGAAGCTTGGCGCCGAACGCGTCTTTCCGTATGAGTTTGATCTTCGCGTCCGCGCCCAAATCGATGAGTTGGTCGCCGACGTTTTTAGCCGTTGGCAGGAGATTGACGTGCTCATTAACAACTCCGGACTTGCTGTTCCGGAAACGGTCGACAATGTTACTGATGATGGTTGGGAAACTGTGCTGGACACGAATCTGCGCGGCGTGATGCAACTGGTGCGCGCGGTCCTGCCGTTCATGCGCCAGAACGACTTCGGCGACATCGTGAACGTTTCATCGCAGGCTGGTAAGCACGGTTACGCCGACGTGCCTTCTTACTGTGCTTCGAAGTTTGGACTCCTCGGTTATGCGGAAGCTTTGCGCGACGACGTACGCAAGACAGGCGCGAACATTCGCGTCTTTAATTTTTGTCCAGGATTGGTTGACGTAGAAAACGTTGGGCCGGATCAAACACCGCGCGAGGGCTTTGTTCACGTGGCGAACTTGGCGCGCACGCTAATGTACGCGCTCTCGCTCGATCGGAATGTGGTGCTGGAAGATATCAGCCGGTCTTCGCGATAGATGGTTTGCGGCTTGCCGCCTGATGTGGGGAAGGCATATGGCCTTCCGCAGGTGGAATTGGTTCACCGGGGCTACGCCCGGTTGTTAGTCGATTAACTGGGCGCAGCCCAGACAAGTAGTTAAAGGTTGCGACGGAAGGTCTAAGACCTTCCGCACAGCGAGCGGCGGAGCCGCGACGAGAGTGAGGACCACGGCAATGAACAAACCACGCTTGAGCTTCTGGCAAATTTTTAATATGAGCTTCGGGTTCATGGGAATCCAGTTTGGCTGGGGCTTGCAGCTCGCCAACATGAGCGGCATCTATACCTATCTCGGCGCCAGTCCCGACGCCGTACCGCTGCTCTGGCTTGCAGGGCCGATGACCGGACTGCTGGTCCAACCTATTATCGGTTCAATGAGCGATCGAACCTGGAACAGATTAGGACGTCGCCGCCCTTACTTTCTTGTTGGTGCAATTCTATCCAGCATCGCGCTCTTCTTCATGCCTGATTCGTCCGCGTTGTGGATGGCCGCCGGTCTGCTCTGGATTCTCGACGCCAGCATTAATATCAGCATGGAGCCTTTCCGCGCTTTCGTGGCTGACAAGCTGAACGTAGACCAACGAACTGCCGGCTTCGTAATGCAGAGTTTTTTCATTGGCATCGGCGCCTCGCTGGCGAACGGGCTTCCCTACCTATTTCGGCAGTTGGGCGTAAGCGGCACCACTCGCAGCGGCATCCCTCTAACAGTGCAGTACTCTTTTAAGATTGGCGCAGTAGTATTTTTGCTCGCAGTGCTGTGGACTGTATTTACTACTAAGGAATACCCGCCGGACAACCTGGAGGAGTTTGAGCGAACGCGGCGTCAGACCTACGGCGAAGCGACAGGTCTCGCCAAGATTTTCAAAGTCATTGCCGAATTACTGCGTGAAATCTCCAGTGCCTTCGCCAACATGCCGAAGACAATGAAGCAACTCGCCTTTGTTCAGATTTTCACCTGGCTGGGACTGTTCTGCATGTGGATGTTCTTTGGTCTGACAACTTCTTATCACATCTTTGGCGCCCACAACGCCGGCGATCCTCGCTTTGCGCTGGGACAGGAATGGGGCGGCAATGCCTTTGCCGTTTACTCAATCGTCTGCTTCGTAATCGCATTTCTGCTTCCGAAGCTGGCTGCTGCTACCAGCCGCAAAACTGTGCACGCCATCTCGCTCATCTGCGGGGGCTTCGGTCTGCTTTCCGTTTACTTCATCCAGGACAAGTGGGTCCTGCTGGTAACGATGGTCGGTATTGGCATTGCCTGGGCTTCAATCCTTTCGATGCCTTACGCCATCCTCTCGGGCGCGCTGCCCGCCGCGCGGATGGGCGTGTACATGGGAATCTTCAACTTCTTTATTGTGATTCCCGAGATTATCGCCTCCCTATTCTTCGGTCGCATTATCAGGGCGATTTTTGGCGAGAACAGTATCGTTGCTCCGCTCTACATGGTCATGGCAGGAGGAGTGTTTATGCTGATCGCAGCGGCGCTGGTAAGTTTTGTTAGTGACGTTTCTGATCGCAACTTGCCAGGGGAAACCGTCCTTGATGCCGATCAACATGAGCTGTTGACAGTGCCGGGAAGTGTGCAG
>JANLYH010000093.1:0-63494 GCA_031365545.1 Pyrinomonadaceae bacterium
CAGTCAGCAGTTTGGGAAGTAGACAGGCTTTAGCTTGCTACCTTCGCGGCAACCACCTCGAAGTTGAACCCCAAACCCGCTTGCTGTCGTGCAACTCAGTTTGCCTTTCCCGGGAGACACACATCATGCATCGCAGTCAGCTCACAGTTTTCAATTTGTCGTTAATAATTATTTGCCTGATGGTTGGTTTCTCGTCGGCGCTGCGAGCGCAGGAAGCCAGCGTTGCCACAAACAGCGACGCGCTGGGAGCGCTGCGTTACCGTTACATTGGGCCGGTGGGTAACCGCCTGACCTGCGTAGTCGGCATTCCCGGGGCGCCAAACATTTATTACGTTGGCGCCGCCTCCGGAGGGATTTGGAAAACCATTGATGGCGGTGTCCACTGGGATCCAATCTTTGATGGTCAGCCCGTTTCATCAATTGGCTCACTGGCAGTGGACCCGTCTGATGCAAACGTTGTCTGGGCCGGCACCGGCGAACCCTGGATTCGCAGTCATATCTCCGTGGGCGCCGGCATTTACAAATCCACTGACGCCGGCAAGACCTGGAAGTTGATGGGACTCGAAAAGACCGGTCGCATCGCGCGCATTGTTATCGATCCAAAGAATCCGGACACAGTGGTGGTGGCAGCGTTGGGTCATAGTTATGGCCCACAGCAGGAGCGCGGTGTCTTCCGCACTAGTGATGGCGGCAAGAATTGGGAACGCGTTCTGTTTGTCGATCCAAATACCGGCGCCTCAGACCTCGCCATGGATCCGTCTAATTCGCGGATCATTTATGCCGGGCTGTGGCCGCTGGAGATTCACACCTGGGGACGGGAAAGCGGTGGCCCCGGCAGTGGGCTTTACAAGTCAATGGATGGCGGCGTCACCTGGAAAAAGCTCACCGGACGAGGACTGCCGACGCGTACGACCGGCAAGGTCACTATGGCTATCGCGCCTTCGAACCCAAATCGCGTCTACGCGCTCATTGAAACGGGCGATGGCGTGCCGGTTAACGGCAAGGAGACAGACCGGGGCAAACTCTGGCGTTCTGAAGATGCCGGCGAAAGCTGGAAGCTGATTAGTTACGACCGCACTCTGGGCGGCCGCACACATTACTACTTCCGCATGATGGTGGCGCCTGATAACGAAAACGAAACTTATTACTTAAACGTCGGGTTCGCAGTTTCGCTTGATGGTGGCGAGACTCTAAAAACTGGTGGCGGCTTTGGCAGCAGTCCGGGCGGTGACAATCACGACATGTGGATCGATCCGACGAACGCCAACCGCATGGCCGTCGCCAACGATGGCGGAGTTTCGATCTCAGTGACGCGCGGCAAGACCTGGAACCGTATTCAACTCCCCATCGCGCAGATGTATCATGTCACTGTAGACAACCGCATTCCTTACTTTGTTTACGGCAACGAGCAGGACGATCCGTCTTATCGTGGACCAAGCCGCGTCACCGGTGGTGGTTTTGGCGGTGGCCAGATTCCGCGCAGCGCCTGGCAGTCGGTAGCCGGCGGCGAGAGCGGCTGGGCCACGCCCGACCCAGTCGATCCAAACATTATCTGGTCCAGCGCTTCTGGTTCCGGCAGTATCGGCGGTATTGTCGAGCGCTTCGATCTGCGCAACGGCCAGGCGCGCAATGTCGAGGTTTGGCCAGACCAGGTTAATGGCTCAACGGCCGCCGAGCTCAAGTATCGGTTTGTCTGGACCTTCCCGCTGACAATCTCGCCACACGATCATAAGAAGGTTTATGTCGGCAGCCAGTATGTGCACCAAACTACCGACGACGGCCAGAGCTGGCAGGTAATTAGTCCCGATCTGACCACCAACGATAAAAGCAGGCAGGGTTTCTCCGGTGGACTTACCGGCGACAATATCGGCGTCGAATATTTCTCCACTCTGTTTGCCATCGCCGAGTCGGCCAAAGAGCAGGGACTGATCTGGACGGGCAGCAACGACGGGCTGGTCTATCTGACGCGCGACGGCGGGAAAAACTGGACCAACGTCACCAGTAATCTTCCCGGTCTGCCGCCGTTGGGAACCATCAGCAATATCGAGCCTTCGCGTTACGACGCGGGCGCCGCTTATCTGACGGCGGATTTGCATCAGGTAAACAATCGCGATCCGTTTATTTACAAGACGAAAGATTACGGCAAAACCTGGCAGCGGATTACGGAAGGAATTCCGCCTTCGATGCTGAGTTACGCACACTGCGTACGCGAAGACCCGACGCGCCCGGGGTTGCTCTATGCCGGCACGGAGAATGGCCTCTATGTTTCATGGAACGACGGCGAGCGGTGGGAGCCTTTGCAGTCAAACCTGCCACGGGTGCCAGTCTACTGGCTGGTCGTACAGGAACATTTCAATGATCTGGTCGTGGGCACCTACGGACGCGGCTTTTGGATTCTTGACGACCTGACGGCGGTGCAGCAGATGTCAGACGCGGTGCGAAATGCGACTGCGCACCTTTTTCCACCCCACCCAACTTATCGTTTTCGTCCCGGCACGGTGCCGGTCACGATGTCAGACGATCCGACCGCCGGTCAAAATCCACCTTACGGCGCCGCCATCAACTACTACCTTAAGGCCGCGCCCGCGGGTGATGTGAAAATCAAGATCGAAAATGCGAAGGGTGAAACGGTGCGCACGCTTACGGGCACGAAGAATGTCGGGCTGAATCGCGTGACCTGGGATTTACGCGGCGAGCAAACAAAGGAAGTCAAAATGCGCACCGCTCCCGAATACGCGCCGGAGATCACTGTGGGCGCTGATGGAACACGCCCGGCGCAGGGTGCAGCGCGCCTGTCCGTGTTGCTGCCACCGGGGAATTACACTGTGAAGCTTTCCGTCGGAATGGTCGAAGCGAGTCAGCCTCTGGTAGTTCGGAAGGATCCAAACTCGTCGGGTACCGAAGCTGACATCGAAACGCAAACAGCGATGTTGCTCGATTTGCGCAGCGATGTGGAGAAGGCCGGCGACATTGTCAGTCAGATCGAAATCCTCCGCAGTCAGCTCTACAACATCACCAACCTGCTTGGCGCCAGTTCAGTTAAGTCTGATCACGCCGCCATCAAGTCAGCAGCCGACGCGCTCGACAAGAAGCTCATCGACATCGAAGAGAATCTGATCCAGCGCCGGCTCACCGGCCAGGGTCAGGACACGGTGCGCTGGCCACCAAAACTAATCACCAAACTCAACTACCTGGCGAGCGGCCTCAGTGGCGCCGACTTTTCGCCAACCACGCAGCAACGGGAAGTGCATGCAATGTTCAAAACCCAACTCGCGACGCTGCGGAGCCGGCTGGATGAAGTAGTCAACAAAGACCTTGAGGCCTTCAACAAACTGCTGCGCGATCGTGGGATTGGAAATGTGATCGCGGGCAAGTGAAGCGGCCTGCAAATCATAACGTGATAGGGCGGAACCCTAACGACGAACTGGAAGCCAATTGGCTTCCAGTTCATCGTCCTGATTTTGGGCTTGCTCGTTGAGCTTACGGCGTTCCGAAGCGCCCGCGATACTCGCCGGAGATGATAAAGGCCCGCACCATATCCGCCTGGACGAAGTTGCCGTTGAAGCTATTCAGCTTCGTTAGCCAAAACTGATAGCCATTGTCATTCGCGTCAGGAGCGTCCGTCGGGTTGCGTCTGAGATACCCGAAGTACTGCATCAGCACGAATGACGGATTAAGCTCCGCCTGACGTACCGAGTCGGAGTCGGTAACGCTGCGCAAGGCAGCGCTGCGACCGGGCGTTCCGCCAGCACCAAAGGCGGTGATAGCGGCATTGCGTTCAGTGGCGCCTGGCGTTACTGCTGCCGAAGCGAACAGCGCATCGACGAATTGCGCAGCCGTCTGCGATGTCGGGTAAGCGATGATGAATGCGGGGCTATTGACTATCTGTTCCGCGTAAGCCTGTTTGTTTGCTTCCAGCACCGTCTGAAAGCCAGACTGCCCCACGATGACGCCGTTGCCGACCTGGCGCGCATCGCGCATGAATTGCAGGTAAGGCACGCGCAGCGAGGCGTTGTTGGACTGGCGCCCAAAGGCGGCGCGTTGGGTGCGAATGATGTTGCCGCCCGTCTCCTGGAATTCTATTGAAAGGAAGAACGCCGCGGAAACATTCTGGCGCTTGGTGCTAATGCAGGTCGCATTCGCGCCGCAGGAGTTGATCTCGTTTGTCCAGAAGGCGAAGCCCGAAGCGTCGGGTTCGCGGTTAAGGAAATCGAGATAGTGTTGGCGGACAAAGAACGCCGTATCGTCTATCGGATTGGTAGCGGGCGGCACGGCGTCGTTATCCGTAATGTTGACCGTGGTCGAGCTATTGCCGCTGACTGAAAAGTCATTGGTCGGTGCGCTCAAGGTCACGGTGAAATTCTCCGTCGGTTCGGTGAAGCCATCGTCAACGATAAAGACGTCAAACGATTTGCTCGTTTCCCCGGCCGCGAATTGCACGGTACCCAGCGCGATAGTGTAGTCACTCTTCTGAATAGCGCTGCCGTCGCTGGTGCTGAAGTTGACTGCGGCAGGTATCGAAGTATTACCAGTTCGAGTGACTGTAAGCGTCACCTTGCCAGCGCCCTCGGAGATAGTCGAACTAGTGGCGCTAAACTGGAACGTGCCGGCGGCAACCGAGATGTCGCGAATCAACTCGGAACCACCAATCGCGCCCAGAAGCGTCGCCGCTCCGGTGGCGAGGTTTAGCGTATACAGTTTCGAAGATTCCGCAGGGGCGTTGAGCGCCGCGAAAGCCTTGTTGTTACTGCCCTGAATATCAAAGCCAACCAGACCCGTCGGGTTCACACCGAGTGGGCCGATGGTAGTTAGCTGGCCGCTGTTTGGTGATGGGGCTGCGCCATCTACACCGCCCTGGCGCACCAGCGTGTCGAGGTTCGAGTCTATGCCGTAGAGCGTCGTAGTCGTCAAACTCGAGGCGCCTGCGAAGCTGTTGGTATAGGCAGAGCCGACAACGTTTGGATTCGAGCCGAAGTTTGGATCGCCCGAAGCGTAGGCCAGCGCCGTATCAGACCCGGCGACAGCACCGGTGTTGGGGTTCAGCCGGAAGTTTTGATCCGCATCGCTGACCACGCGTAGCCGATCAACCATTGGGTTGAAGTCGCTGCCGAAGTCAATTCCTGTTAAGCCGGGGCTGAATGGTGCGGCGACGGCCGTGGCTGCTCCGGTAGTTGTGTTGACGGTGTAAAGCCGATTGCTGTTTCCGAGTGCGTAAAGCTGGCCGTTTGCTGGACGGAAATCTATTCCGACCAGAAGTTCACCGGGCTGTAAACCAGTGATGGGCACATTGCTCAGGATGACATTTGGAGCGGTGCTGTTAAAGGTCAACAAATTATTGTTGACGGTAACGGCGTAAACGGTAATCGAGTTTGGTAGGGGTGGCTCGTTGTCGAGGATCAATAGAACTGCCGTATTCTGACTCCCCAGGGTGGCGCCACCGGTGGGCCCACTTAGCGAAAGGTTGACGCTTTCCGTTCCCTCACTAATCGTGTCGTCGAGAATGGGAACATCAAACGTTTGGCTGGTGACCCCGGGACCAAAAGTAAGGGTTCCCGACGTGTTGCCGTAGTCAAGCGCTGCGGTGGCCGTGCCGTTGCTCGTCGCGTAGTTGACGGTTACGGTGCCGCTAGTGATGCCTGCTCGCGTCACGGTGATCGTAGCAAGCGGCGTGTTCTCATTGACGTTGTAAGTGGGTGCGCTAAATGTGATGGCCACACCGCCCGGGCCGACCGGCGTGCAGATCGTCGAAGAATTGTTCGTGCCGTTGGCGTCAACCACCGGATTGGCCGGCGTGCTGATGACCGCTACGGTCGCGTTGTTGGTGATGCAGCCGCCCGGCTGGCCATTGTTGAAGTTGGCAATGACCGTGACGGTAAATTTGATCGTCGCGCTGGCTCCGGCCGGCAGCGGCGACGTCGAGGTGCAGGTCGCAGCCGAGACCGTGCCGTTACAGCTAAAGCCCGGCGCGAGGACTGTGCCCTTGAGCGTAGTTCCCACCGGCGGGAAGGTTGTGTCGTTGACGACAAACTGCCCCGTCGCGAGGTCGCTCGGCCCGATGTTTTTGACCGTGATCGTGTAGTTGATGTCCTGACCGGCCAGCACCGCATCCGGCGAATCATCTTTGGTGATTTCCAGATCGGAGCAATGGCTGATGGTCGTGGTCGCCGTCGCCGGGTTCGTACCGGTGATCACGCCCACGGCGGCCGCGAGCAACGCAGTATTGGTCAGCGCGCCGTTCGCCGTACTTGGCGAAGTCCTGACCACCAAATTGATGTTGCTGGTGCCTGTGGGCAGGAATCCAGCCGTACAGGTCAGGGTGTTGGTCCCCGCGTTGTAACTGCAGTTGCCATCGAACGCGCCCGTGCCCGTCACTGAGACAAAAGGCGTGAAGCCTGGCGCCGGACTGGCTGGCAATGGCAGCGTGTCTGTTACCACGACGTTGACCGCCGAGCTGTTGCCCGAGTTGGTCACGGCGATGTTGTAGGTCAGGTTGTCGCCAGCGCAGGTTGTGGCTGGCGCGGTCTTTTGGATCGAGAGGCTGGCGTCATTGATGATGGTCACCTGAACGCTGCCGCTGTTGGGGGTTGGGCCGGGATCAGACGTACGCGATGTAACCGTCGCCGTGTTGGTGCGAATGCCGCCAGGCAGGTCCCGATTTGCCTGGACAACGAGTGTGAAGGTCGCCGTCGCGCCCACCGCCATGGAGCTGCTGGTGCAAGTGACCGTCCCATTCTGACCGACGGCCGGGCCAGTGCAGCTAAAGGCCGATGAACCCGCCGGACCCGGCACCACCGAAATGTTGTTGTTCGCCAGGAAAATGCCCGGCGGCAGCGGATCGGTTACCACCACGTCAACCGCGTTCGATGGACCGTTGTTAGTCACCGTCAGCGTGTAGGCGAAAGCTGCGCCTCCCGCCGTCGGCGTAGGATTGCTGGTGACCTTGGTAATGCCTAGATCACTAAGCGCCACTACCAGCGTTTGGGTTGCCGGCGAAGTGTTGTTGCCAGGATTTGAGTCAGATGTGCTGTCACATGCAACCGGCGGGAAGGTTGGTGGCGCAGAGTTCGGGCAGAGACCCGAAGCGATGTTGGCAGAGTTTCCCACCAGGGTGCCGCCATTAACCGACGCGTTCACACGCACGAAGAAGGTTAGCGTGCCGTTGTAACCCGCCGGCAACGTGCCATCAGCAAACCCCACACCACCGTTGCCCTGCGGACGGCAGTAGATGAGTTGGCTACCTACGGCCCCCGAAACCGTACAGGTGACGTTGATGTTCGGGCCAATTGGCGCGACGGTGTCAACCGCTGGAATGGTGAAAGTGAAGGGCACGGCAGGCGGTTGCGTTGCTGGGACGAATACGCCGCCGGTTGCAATCGCGCCCACGAACGCCGCCTCGCCCGGAATCTGATCGGTAAGCATTACGTTTACTGCGTTCTGCAGGCCAGAGTTCCCAAAAGGCGCGTCGTAGCGGATGTAGCCACCCGCAACTACCGAGCCTGCAGGGGAACCCGCACCAGGCAGCGCGACGGGTGACAGCGGGCCGGCACCGTCAGGATCAACTACCGGCACCGCCGACTTGGTGACGCCCAGGTCAGAGTCGGCAACAGCGGCGGGCAACTGCCCGTCGTCAAAAGGGACGGACTGCATTGGCGCGGCTAAAGAAAGTAGCGCGGCGTTAAGCTTAGCTTCTTTGACAGGTGACCCCTGCTTTGTGTGCGTGGCTTCATTGGAGGTGATTCGCTCGGCGTGACCCTTTGTGATCAGCAGAACCGGCACAATAAGACTGACAAAAATAAATAACAGCCAACCACTTTTCCTTTTCATGTTGGGGTCTCCTTGGAATCTTAGATAGAAGTGAAAGCCAACTCAGTGATGCGCCTGGCGAACCTGCGCCCGAACAGAATGCTTGCCGAATTGAAAATTAGTCGAAAAAAAAAAGGATCGGCGCGCCTTAGAATCTCTTGCCGTTATGACTTTTCCCAATGAACAGGGGCAGAGATCTGTAAGCTTGCAGCCAAGAACGCTGGCGGGAAGCGACGCGGAAATGTTAGATCGCGCGGATTCTAATGATTTCCCAAACTTTTGTAAACTGGAAATCGTCCGAAGTCCGCCTGGGAAGGGAAGTTGAATGAAGCGAGGCGACTCATAGAGGCTCTCACCGTACCAGCGGGCGGGACGCCCGCGGTCCCAGTAAATAACTCGAGTTCTGCGATACAGGCGAAGGGTAGGCTCTGACCTCCTCGCACTTCGCACTCTCGCGAGGCCATTCGTCTATTGATGTGGTGTTGATAAAGGATGCGAAGTAGACAGGAGCGGGGGCAAGCCCGCCTTCCTGACTGAAAGTGGATACTGTTGAGTCGGGTTCCCTAACCTTGAGTTTTCAGGATCAAGTGGGAACACGTGCAGTCAGGAAGGCGGGCTCGCCCCCGCTCTTTTCCCGCAGCTGACCACTGACCACTGTTTTAGTCAATCACCTTGATACGCACCTCGCTACCATTGGTGCGGATTTCGGGGACGTACATCGCGTGACCGAGCACTGGCAGCGCGTGGAAGGCGCCCGGACTCTCGGCACGCATTTCGTAACTCAACTGCCAAATACCTTCAGGCAGATGATCGATGAACATCGCCACTTTGCGATCACGCAACTCCTGATAGACCCACTGCGTGCGGCCAGTGAAGTCGTTTGGAGACGTAAAGTTGAATGAAGCCAGGCGACTCATAGAGGCTCTCACCGTATCAGCGGGCGAGACGCCCGCGGTCCCAGTAAGCGAGCTGCCTGCGCTCCCAGAGTTAGAGGCAGCGGACCTGATAAAGGCCCCAGACTTCAGTTCCTTCACATACAAGTTCGTGCCGCTGCGAAGTTCAACCGCTTCCAGGCCCGCAGGTTTCATGTCTTCAAACAACAAATACTCATAGTTGTTCTTTGCTTCGATCGTGATTACGGTTTCCACTCGTTCTCCGCTCTTCACCGTATCGCCATCGTTAAGGGGCACACGTTCAGAGACGAAGCCCTTCAGCAGTGTCGGGTGGTTGACGAGTTTGAAATACTGCCGGCGCACAAAGATTTCATTTCCCGCGGGCGTAATCGGTTCTTCGAGACTGAAGAACTTTGCTGCGGCCGAGAAATACAACGGTCCGGTTCCACTTGTTCGCTTGATTGTGATCTCGTTGGCGTCGTCCTTGATGAATTCGCGCGAAACGTCAAACGTGCTGGGAGCGCCAAGCACCTCCGCCGCCGAAATCTTTTTGGTCGCGACAGTGTTTCCGTTTACCTGTAACTCGTAAGAGAGATCGGTGCTTAACTCACCGCTCTGGCGCAGATAGTCGTTGAGCGTCAGCACCACGATTGCGGTGTCGCGCGTATTGCTCCATTGCGCGCCGCGCCGGTTCTTAACCAGCCAGTTGGTGGCTGGCTCGATCAGTTTGTTCTGCGGGTCAATTGTGATTAAAGCCCGGAGGACAAAGGATGTTGTTTCCACGCCGCCTTCCGACCAGCGCCAGTAGAATCCATCCTCACCCCAATGCGCGGTGCCCATAACGGATGGATCAGACGATTGCCCGCCGCTTTGCACGATTGACGTGTCCGGCTTCGAATCGATCTTCACGCCGTTTTCCAGGTTCTCCACCAATACCTTCGCTTTGTCGAAGTAACCGAAGTTATGTGCCGACAAGGCGAGTAGGGCGCGCGTGTAAGCGTTAAGACGGTCGCGGTGGGTGAAGAGATTGTCGAACGCTTTCGACTGAAACTCAGTGGCATTCACAGTCGAGGAGCCCTCCTTGACAGTCGGGCTACTGCCCCGGTGGACAGCCAGCGCATGAAGCATCCAGGCCTGCTCGTCGTAGTTAACTTCTTCTTCGACGAGTTCCTTGTCGAGGTAACTCGCAGCACGTTGAGCGACATCCGGTTTCACCTGAATGCCAGACTGGCCTGCAAGGGTCAGTCCCCAGAGCACGTAGGCAGTCATGTAGTGATCGCTGTCGCCGTCTTTCCACCAACCCCAACCACCGTCGGCGTGCTGGAAGTTATAGAGACGATCGAGACTAGCGCGCGTGATCTTATCGAGTTCCTCAAGATTGCGCTGCCCTTTGGGATGGGTAGCGAGAGCAGTGTCGGGTTCGATTCCACCAAAGACGCGTTCCATCGCATCTTCAGGTTTCATACCCAGATCGCGCAGCGTCTTTGCCGTGATCGCAGCGGGCAGGAAACGGCTCATGGTCTGCTCGGTGCAGCCGTAGGGATAATCAATGAGATACGGCAGGGCATCGAGCATGGTGGTGGCCATGCTTGGGGCTATTTGTACGACCAGCCCGGTTGTTTCAGGTCTACGTGCCTTCGGAATGTCCAGTTTGATCGATACGCCCTGCCCACGCATCTTGCCCGAGCGTGACACAAACTTCTCGACGCCGTGTTCGTATGCGCGGTAAGTTCGTTCCATCGCGTCGGCATACTTACCTCCACCCAAGGCATCCAACCCACGCGCTTCAACCTTCAGTTTCACTTCGCGCGCTTCAGTGACTGAGACTAGCCAATCCACGCGGCTCTCACTATTAGGTTTCACCGAGATTGGCGATTGCTCACCCTTGACCGGCTTGCCATTCACTATCAAGCCGGCAACGGTCAAACCTTCTGCGGTCAACGATGGTCCGACACGCATCTCCTGGTCAGTGTTGTTGTTGATGAGAGCCGAAACGGTGACTTGGTCGCCGACAACGAAGAAGCGCGGCGCTTGCAGTCGCACGATGAGCGGTTGCTTGGTGCGCGTCGAAGTGTTGCCAATACCGAATTGGTTTCCGGCAGTCACCAGCCGCGCCGTTGCCGACCAGGTTGTTAGCGAATCGGGATAGGTGACCTTAACGGTGGCCATGCCGTTGGCGTCAGTTGTCAGATCCGGCAACCAGAGAATTGTTGAGCGAAAATCGTTGCGTACCTGGACGGCCTGCTCCTGACCCGGCGACGGAACCGGCGGAGGAGGCGCTCCGTCTTTAAATTGGTCGCGTTGACGACTATCGATGGCAAATCCGGCGTTTGCTTTCCTGGCCCCCGATAGTGTGCCCATCGGACGCATTTCAGCCGGCGCTGCGGCCTCGCTGCGACTGACGCTATCAGTCGCACCAACGCCGCCGCCTCGGCCGGCACCATAACCGCCACCCTCACCGGCCGCGACCTCGTTATCATCTTCTTGTCCGGCCTCTTTAATGTCTACCAGCCTTCCTTTTCCGACTTCGACATATCGTATGTACGACTTCTGACTGAAAGTGCTCTGCGTCTGCACTTCGTGTCCGCGTTTGTTGCCGTAATAAAACTGGCGCGGATCACCGGCGTAGTCTTGCTGAATGTATTTCACTGATTCGTCGACTAGTCCCAGGGCGATTTCCGCGGAGACGGGTTTGCCGTTGGCATCCTTAGCGGTAATTGAAAGTGTTCCTTCTTCACGCGGTTGATATTGTTCGCGATCGGCTTTCACATCGACTGACAAAAACTGCTGCACCGGAGGCACTACCAACTGCTTGGTGTCTTGAAACAGCTCCGCATCGCTCACCATGGTAGCGTTCAAATAAATGTTCGGGACGTGCTTTTCTTCGATTGGCACTTCGATCAGCTTCGCGGTCCCGGTGACGTGAACCAGCTTGTAACTGAAAAGATCGCCGGCTTCGACACTGAAGAGAACGTAGCGATCGTTGGTAAACGTGGAGATCATCACGGGCGCCACCTGTCCGCTGCGGAAGGTGTCTTTGTCAACGATGATCTCGACGCCGTCGTGACGATAGCCAAGCTCGCTCGTCGCATTGGTAGCCACGAAAACGTAAGTCTCTGCCTTAACTGGCGGCAGAAAGCGTTCGCGCTTGTTGGCGCCGGGCACGACCTGACTGCTTTGCCAGGCGACGCGGTAATAGCCATCGCGGTCGGGAGTGAATTCCAATTGAGCCGCGCCGGCGTCGTCGGTTTTCACAGTCTGCGTGAGTATGTCCTCATGTTGGTAGCCGCGAAACTTCAGCCGCCAGGGTCTTTGGTTCTTGGTTACCGCGGGCGGAAACGCCACCGGCCTTTCCTGCAAGAGGCGCAGCTCGTTGCCCTTTACTTCGCGGCCATTAGGATCGAGCCAGATTTCCCACCAGTAGTCGCGTGTGACCTTCACCGTACCTTCGGTGGTAACGGGTTGTTCGTTGGCATCGAGCGCCTTGAAATCTACGGTGACTTTGTCTTTCGGGCGATAGATGTTTTGCTGCGCGCGCGGATAAACGTAGTAACGCTGGCGCGTGACGCGCACGGTGTCGCTCGAAATGATCTCGCGGCGCGATGAGTCGGTAACGCGCGCTTCAATGCGATACTCAAAATCCTGATTATAGTTTTCGCGCGGCGTATCGAAGGTGAGCAGGGCCTTGCCAGTTGCATCCGTTTTGATAGTCTCGCGTTTGACTACTGATCCCTGACCGCCGTAGTAGCCGCGCATTCGTTGTTGCTCAAGATCGTCGTAGTACCAGGCGTAATCATGATGGGGATACCAGTAGTGATAGAAAGGATTTTGATAGACCACGACCTCAACCGAAGCATTGCCCACGGGCCCGCCAAAGTAGTAGTCGGCCTGAATGTTTACTTCAACTTTCTCGCCCAACCGGAAAGCTTTCTTGCGGCCATTGTCTTCCGGCGTTTGTACTGAGACTTTAAACTCCGGCAACTTGTATTCTTCGAGGCGAAACAACTTCGCGCTGCCGATACTATTTCTTCGTCCTTGATCCCAAAACTGAATGTTGTATTCACCGAGCGGCAATGCCTCAGCGAGTTCCAGCGAGCCCCAGGCGCTGCCGAAACTGTTGAGTATCGACTTGCCTTCGGTAACTTTGGTGCCGCGCGGATCGTTAATCTGATATTCGACTACCTGACTCGCGGGAGTTGAGTAAACGCCATTGCCAAAACGTCGCGCAATGAATTTCCATTGCACCGTTTCCTTCGGCCGATAAGCCGGGCGATCGGTGAAAGCATAAATACGCCATGCGTCGCCGCCTTCGTTGTTGCCGCCGGCGTAACCTGCCGCGAAAGCCTGGCGATCCTGATGATCGCTGGCGCCCGCACTGCTAGCAGCAGCGTAGAGGTTGCGGTTGCTGCTCGTGTTCCGGAGTTGAAACTGGGCCAGACCGTCGTTGTTTGTCGTTTGCGCGAGCCGGCGAGAATGCCACTTGTCGTTAGTGTAATAACTTTCCCACAAGGTGACATTGGCGTTGGCAAGGGGTGCGCCGGTTAGCGCATTGGCGAAATAAACCAGCGCCTGCGTTGGTGATGACTTCAAAACGAGCGAGACGTCTGTGACTAAAACGAGATCGCGCGCCGACTGCGAGCCGCTGCGGGCCTCAAGCAAATAAGCACCGAGGGGGAGTTTGCCATCGATGCGCACTTCTTCACTGTAGGGTTTGTGATCGCCTTTGCTGTCGATCTGTTTCGACCAGGCCTTGACGGCCACGCGGCCGGCAGCCGGCAGTTTCTGGATCCACCCCTCGACGTCGCCTTCACCTTCATCCTCTTCCAGGTTTTTGGTGAAGCGGACATCACGAGTCAGGTCAATCCTGTAAAGCGCAAGATCGACGCGTTTGAGGTTGCGCGCCTGCAAACTAAACTGAAGTTCAGACTCGGGCAGGAAAATGTTGGAAACGCCAACGCTGACTGTAGGCGCGGTGATCTCTTTGATCTGTTCAACTGCTTGATCGTAGTAACGCGTTTCGCCTTTGGTGAATTCTTTCGTGAGGCGCCGGTAGAGTTCGAGCGCCTTGACATAATCCGGCTGCTGTTGCCACTCGCCATTATCCAACTGAGTAATCGAACCGGTGGAGTTCATCCAGTCTGCGTAATAAAACAACGAATCATCGTACCAGCGAGTCTGTTTGCCGCCCTTCAATGCTGCTTCGAATTCGTCGGGAACACGCTGGCGAGTTTCAAAATCGCCACCCGCGTAGCGCATGGTCATCGCAATCAGAAAATGCAGATGAGCTTGTTCGTTTTCGGTGGTGCTGATCTTCAGCGCGTTTTCGAGGATGTTGAGAGGGATGTAGTTGCCGTAATAAGTGTAGAAGTAATACTCGGTTGCGTGCGCCGGCTCGGCGGCATTGAAAACAATTTTGAGGTAGTGATCGCGCGCCTGGTTGAGGTCGCGCTGGCCCGCCCACCAATCAAGCGCGGCTTGATAGTGTGGCCACCCGGCACCCCAATTCAACTGGTTGCTGCGCGTCCAGAAAAAATCGCCGAGTGATTCGTGAGCTTCGGCCCAAACGAGATCGCGATCGTCGTCTTTGTCGTTGACGCGAATCAACTCTTCGAGCTGCTTCTGCGCCTGCTCGAATTTGGTAGTGTCAGATGTCTGCGTTGCGGCCTGGGAGCGCCACAGAGTGTCGGCGATGCGGAAGTCGACCCAACGCACATCTGCCGGCTCGAGTTTAACCTTCTCGATCTTGCTGTAGGCATCGTTAGCGCGCGCGTAAGAGCCGGCGGCGTAAAACTGTTCGGCCTCAGCTTTGAGCTTGGCGAAGTCGGCCTGTGGGGCCGTGGGCAAGAAGTAAAGAAAAGCGAGCAGTGTGATCGAGATGATTATTTTCATGGTCTGAATGTCGGGTTTTGTTCCGAACCTAAGTTAACTGTCAAAGTCTGCGTGGCTAGACGAACCTAGCCAGGGCTTGTAGTCGTAAGATCGATACATCACGTACGGGGCCAGCGCCTTGTTTCCATTAGAGGAACGGCAGGGTCGAAGAGTCTTGCGTCCCGCCAGCATCCGGGAGACGCGATGCAATGTTTTTCAGAATACCGCCACTGTATGCGAACAGGTCTGGCTCCCCTTCCGGCGTGATAAGCGGCGCTCGGTTCTTGGTTAAGAAGATAATGTGAACAAGAAGGTTGGTCAGAGTTTGGGCCATTGGTTTTCCCTTTCCGTCAATTCGACCCTTTCAACGTCGGGCGTTGTTGTGCTTTGTTCCGGGGGCGTTACCCCCGGCTATTGAATCTCACGCCTTCAGCGTGAAGTTGCACCGGATACAGAGCCCCGGCTCCCATTTCATCCCCTTCGGGGATGCGAATGAGCTAGTAACAAAGAGGCTTTTTTTGAGAAAGGGTGATTGCGGAACTCGGAACTAGTTCCCGCCTACCAATCTTCCTTGGCGATATATTTGAGGACGGATTTAATCGAGCAAACGGCGTGCGTGCCGTCGGATTTCAGCACCGGAATATGCCGGTAACGGCCCATTGACATCCGGTTAAGCGCTTCGGCTACCGAAGCATTCTCATGCAGCGTGTCCGGGTTGGCACTCATAAGTTCCCGCACAGGTGTAACATCGAGATTACCAGCCGTGGTCATTCGCTTCATGATGTCGTGTTCAGTGAAAATGCCAACGAGTTTTCCGTCGTCAATCACCAGAGCACACCCGGTGTTGGCACTCTTCATCAGGCGCGCGACTTCGAGTGCCGGAGTTTCCGAAGGGACGACAAGCGTCTGCTCCTGGTCCAAACGAGCGAGATTGTCTTCCATAACCGAACGTGCCAGTCCCTCAGCCGCGTCATGACTGGGAATGTCGAGCTGTCGGAAGGGCGCCAGGCAATTGTCGCAACGATCTATGCCGTCGATGTTTTCATGACCACAGGAAGGACAGTTCATTTGAGTTAGACCTCACGAATTTGGTGATTGTGATTCTACTCCTTAGTTTTCTGCCGTAACAAATTATTCTCGGATAGGACACCGGTTCAAGTTGGTATTAACGAACCTCTCCGACTATGACAGGGAACAAAATCTGGAGCAGTTCTACACAAATACGGAACCGGGAGTCGTAGCGACCGGGTCCGCGTAACCCTAAGCTCGTATGAAATGGAACCGGGACCCGGTCGCTAGGCCCTCGGTTCTGTATTCGTGCGGCTCTACATGAGTAGCAATACTTCGCTCAGTGACCGTCTCAAGAAAATATTTCCTCGGTGGGCCACGGCTGAAAAGTTCTCACAAAATCCGGTATTTCTCTGAGACATTCCCGCCACCGCAATCTTTTCGCAACATCACAACCAAAACTCAAGTTTCCGCTCAAGTTTTCCTCAAGGATTGCTCAACCCACTCTGCTTAAGGTGTAGGCGTCGATACCAACCGATTCCAGTGACCAGGCATTTGATGAACCACATGCCAACCAATTTGCCGACCCTTAGAGGAGAAACCACCATGCGTCGATTTCTAAAATTTGCAGTGCTTGTTGCCATAATCGCCAGCGTGCTCGCGATTCCGGTATTTATTTCGCGCGCGGACGGGGGAGCTACCGTGGCCGTGATCGTGCAACTCCGCGACGACCCCGCGGCGGTCTATCAAGCCCGAGCGGAAAAGGCGGGCGGCCCGCTTTCCACCGATCAACTCCAGGCATATCGGAATCAACTGAGCCAGAAGCAGGATGAGTTTCTCAACGCGTTATCGGGCAGCGGCGTCACCTATGCCGTTGTCACGCGCGACATCAAGGGCTACGACGGAAATCTCGCCGCGACAATCGTGCTGCGATATACCCTCGTTCTAAACGGGATGGTGCTCACGGTTCCTTCGTCCTCCATTGACGCGATCAAAGCAATGCCACAGGTGAAGAGCGTTTCGCCGGACGAGACGTTAACAACGTCTCTGAATAACAGCGTGAAGTACATTCGTGCTCCTCAAGTTTACGGTGACCAGCAGGAAGTTTCGCAATTTGATACGACGCACCTCGATGGCTATGAAGGTCAGGGCATCAACGTCGCCATCATCGACACGGGCATCGACTGGACGCATCCGATGTTTGGTGGTGATCCAACGCCGCCGCGGCTTGCCGTACTACCTGCAGGACCAACCCAGGACAAAACTAACAAGAAAGTCATCTACTATCTGCCACTCGCCGACGCCGCCGCGGAAGACGGTTTCGGGCATGGCACTCACGTCGCCTCGACCGTTGCCGGTTACCTCGCGCAAACGCTGGATGGCGTGCAACTCCACGGGGTCGCGCCGCAGGCGAAATTGATGTCCTACAAAGTTTGTAGCGATATCGAATCGACTGTCAGCCAGGTGCAACCGATCGGCGGTTGTGATTCCGCCAACATCATTATGGCGCTGGAAGATTCCGTGTCGCCGTTTACCTTGCCGACGGTGCAGGGCCAATCAAATCCGGCCAGTGCACTGTTTCCGAAGCCGGTTGCGAAAGTTATCAACATGAGTCTCGGAGGGTCGGGCGGTCCTGATAATCCGACTGCTGTGGCCGCAAGCAATGCTGCACTAGCGGGCGCCGTAGTAGTCGCGGCTTCCGGCAACTCCGGTCCGGGCGAGGGCACGACCGGTTCACCGGCAGCGGGCACGCACGTCATCTCGGTTGGCGCTACCACGCATCCGGGAAGCGCCGGCTCCGTTTGGTCGTCAGATTTGCTTCAGGCAAGTGCAGTCAGTCCAACAAAACTTGGCGTGGTCACCCCGGCGAATGGCTTCCCGACGGCGCCGGGCAACACGCGTCTCAAACTTTTCGCGATGTCGGGCAGCGCCAGTCTTCCTGCCGGCGCTATCGCGCAACGCTACGTATTCGTAAACAACCCAACAGTGACCTGGCCCGCCAGTGTTTCGGGTCGCATTGCCCTGGTCAAGACAGTCACCGGTGGGACCAACTTTGACATCGTCGCGCAGGCGCAAAATGCCGGCGCCGTTGCCGTCATCAAGTCAGACAGCCGAGGTGCCGTCAACGGCATTAAGACTCTCATTCCGGCGGCGACGATCTCGCCTGCAGACTTCAAGATTTTGTCAGATGCACTGTCCGCAACTGACAACAACAGCGTCGACCCGGCAAACGGCGCGATCTCCGAATTACCGGTTCGCATGAATCCGGTGTTCAGCGACACCTTCATGGGCGAGATGGCGGCCTTCAGCTCGCGTGGTCCCGTTCGTGGTCTCGGCCAGATCAAGCCAGACATCTCAGCGCCGGGCGTTCAAGTGCTCGCGGCTTGCCCACCGGCATCGCTGCTGGGCGCGCTCGCGGCCGTTGCCTCACCCACTTCGCCAAACTACATCCGAATTGACGGCACCTCGATGGCGACGCCGCATACGGCCGGCGCCGTCGCGCTTATCAAGCAGGCGCATCTCGGCTGGAAGCCTGACGTGGTGCGCACCGTTCTAATCAACACCGCCACAAACATGCGCGACAACAATGGCGGCGCCAAGGCCGACGGTCTGACTGCCGACAGCATAATCTCGCAGGGTGGCGGCTTGATCGACGTCTATCACGCCGTTAACGCCAAGGCGATGATGGGCGTCACCGGCGATGGCATCAACGCACCCGGCATTCTCGGCAGCTATTCTTTTGGTGAAGTGCCGGTAGTGAACAATCGCATTACTTCTACCGCGCCCGTCACTGTGACAGTGCGCGATCTTACCGGCGAAGGCGGCACTTACAACCTAAACGTCGCCAACAATCGCGACCTGCAACTCGCAGGGATCAACGTCGCGCTGTCGCAGGCGAGCGTCAACGTGCCGGCGAATGGGTCGGTTACTTTCACGGTCAACGCCACGTTTGATGGCGACCTAATTCGCGACGTCATGGCCGCGAAAACCAATGGCACGGAGATTACGTTTGAAAACATTCAAATGCAGTGGTACGTGTCGGCCACCCGCAGCGATAACAAAGAATCGCTGCGCATGCCATTTTACTTCAAGCCAGGCCCGAGCCTGCCGGCTCAACCGATCGTCCAAACAATTACGCAGAAAGCGACCGTGACGGTGGGCGATGCCGGATCGAAACTGGTCAGCGGAACCACTTTTGTGGAGGTGCCGTTCAACGTCAGTGCGTCAACTTACAGGATTGAAGCTCTGGTGCAATGGTTTGACTTGCCAACGGGACAGTTGCAGGACCTTGATTATGAACTGCTCGACCCGGACGGTAAGGTTATCGCCAACTCAGGTGGTCCGGCGGGATCATCAGAGTTTGTCAGCCTGACTGTAACCAGAGGCGGAACTTACAAGCACCGGATAATTGGTTACACCAACGTTGCGACTGACGTAACCATCACAACCACATTCTCGAAGGGTCCAGCGGCTCCCACGGCGCAAGCATTCGCGGGCGACTTTGTGGATGCGGCAGGTAACCAGATCGATTTCGACGGCTCCGTCACACTTAACTGGATACCCGTCGGCGGCGAGCAGTCGTTTGAAATTGAACACTCCAGCAATGGCGGGAATTGGGAACTATTCGGCACCGCGGGCGCGGGTGCCAGCAGCCTGGCTGTTAGCAGTCTGGCAAACGGGACTCATGCGTTCCGCGTGCGCGGACTGCATGCCGGACAGATTGGTAAATACGTGACCAATCCCGGTAATGCCGTCAGTGTGTTAGTCGACCGGCGTTCGAAAGTTGACATCACCAGTCTGGTAACCCGGGCCATATCGAATGTCTCGCTTTCAGGTGGCGTCTTCCAACTCGACCTTGCGATAACCAACAACTCGAGTCAGTCATACGTTCCCTTCGTTGATGTGAATGTCATCGGCATCACCTCTGGTACCGGAACTGTAAAAGTAGTCAATGCTGACAATGGCAAAAGTGGCACGAGCTTAACCAATGCCGCGCTCTTTGGTTACTCACAAAAATTGGGCACGGATCAGATATTCAGCCCAGCGGAGGTTGCCGGCTCGCGCACCCTCCGATTCCAGGACAGCGCCTCGGAGCTGTTCAACTTCGACGCCGTTGTCACAGCTTACTTGTCGACTGGTGGCGGAAGTGGAACTTCGGGAGGCTCAACTGAACCGTTAAGCGGGGGGCAGTCAGCGGCAGGCTCGGGCGATGCTGCCGGGGTCCTCAGTAAAGTCACAGCCGTGCTGCGCTTCACGGCTAATCCATTAACGAAGACAGTAACGGCGCAACTCGTAAGCTTGCAGTAGGGGGGTGAGCTTGGGCCAGGCAGTGGCAGCACGCTGCCCGGCCCAGTGGCGTGCCGCTCACGCAGCACGACCCGATTTCCGGGGGGGCGGTTTGTAAACTCTTGAAGGAGAATACTCAAGTGAAAAGCCATTATGCAAAGTTCTTGGTCTTCGTGATGTTGCTTGCCCTGGGCGGAACGATTTTGCTTCCACCGTTTCACTCGCAGGGCGCGAACAATGGACCCACCTTTGATCCCAACCGCCGCGCCGTCCCTAACGTGGACATCAACGCGACCGCGGCCGCCGTACGCCAGGCCACGCCGGCCCAGGTGACTGCGCTCAATCAATTCAAGAGTAACTACGGCAATCAAACAACATTTCGCTGGAACGCATTTGCCGGTTCACCTGACGTGATCATGGGCTTTCATACGAGCCCGTCAAGCGACACTCCAGAAAACGTCGCCCGTTCATTCGTAGCGGCGAACTCGACTTTGTTTGGTGTGGATCCTTCGGCGCTGGTGCTGGTGGATCAGAAGGAAGCGCTCGGTGGTTATCTCCTCAAGTTTAAGCAACAAGCTGGTTCGGTCGATGTAGTAAACGGTGGCCTTGGTTTCGTGATAAGCGCGAATAAAGAAATTCGGATGGTGTATGGCCCGACTTTCCGCGCTCCGAACGTTGCTACGGTTCCATCGCTGACTGCTGCGAGTGCAACGGCCGCCGCGCAAGCCGACATCGCGCGGTATGCGGTGTCTCAGTCGGCCAGTACAGAGCAAACAATCAAGCCGGCGTTTGATGCGCTTGAAAGCGAGATCGCTCCGGTGCTGCGCGCGCCACGACTGAACCTCTTTCCGACGGCCAACGGTTACAAGCTGGCTTGGAACGTCATTACCTGGTCGCGAAATCCGTTTGGCCTGTTTATCAGTCAGATCGATGCGAGCGATGGCCGGGTACTTTATCGCGAAAATAAGGTGCTGGCTCAAAATCCAGATCCGTTACCTTACACGGCCGACATCTATCCGAATCATCCGGAGATGGCGAACCCTGACACGGGTGAGCTCAAGTTGGTTGGTGGTCAGCCTGCCGGTCTGCTTAACGTAAAACTGCGCGGCTATAACGAAGGCACTAACACAACCGGAGTAGCGGGTTTGATGTCCGGCCCGCATGCGCTCGTCAAGAACGTGCTCGCAGTGCAACAGCCATTTGCGCAAGCGGCCGGGGGCACCTGGCACTTCCGCCAAAACAATGCACCGCTGGAAGCGCAGCCGAACGAAGCAGATGATTTAGCCGAGCCTGCCGAGCACATCGATGATGTCAACATCTTCTTCTTCATCAATTATCTGCTTGAATACATGACTGACCTGCATCGCCGCGACGATGCGGTTCACAGTCGCATCGGACAGGGCAACTTTCCCGACAGTTTCCCCAATAGCGACCGGCCCTTAGTTGGCTTGCCACATTTTCCTGGCGATGGCGGCGCCGGCGTCACGGGAGGTGACCTCGACACTTCGAGCCCTGACAACGCGCTGCGTTCACTGCTGGGCCTCGACAACGCTTTTTCTGTACCGGCTAGCGAAACCGTCGAAACGCCGGCTGGACCACAGACAGTAATCGTTAATCCAACGGTCTATGGGCACGGCTATTTATTCAATGACCTCGGCAAAGACGGTGCCGTTGTTTATCACGAAGGCACCCACTCGATTTCCACTCCCATTGCCGGACTGGAAGGCAACGAAGGCGGTGCATTGAACGAAGCGCAAGCCGACCTTTGGGCTTACACGATTACCGACGCGGAAGCGATAGGCGAGTATGTGGTGCAGGGAGCGAAAGTCCGCCAGGCAGTTCGCCAGGGACAGATTTTTGCCGCAGATACCGGCGGCGATCCGGATCGACTGGCCTGGATTCGCTCGGTGCATTCAACACTGAAGTATTCACAGCTAGGCACTCGCGGCGGTAATGCCTTCGAGGTCCACCGTGATGGGGAAATCTATGTCGCGACGATGTGGGACCTGCGTTACCTATTGAAGATGGCCGAGCCACAAATGAGATATTTTCGGCCAGCGTTTCTTGACGGCACACCCACGCGGCAAATTTCACAGGGCCAGGAAACCTGGGAACGACTCCATCTCGGTTCGCTTTACCTGCTGGGACTCACCTCGCCCGACACGTTTGTTAAGTTTCGTGATGCCGTGATCGAAGCCGACCGCATTCTCTATTCAACCGATCCATCAAACCTCGATGCCCCGGGCCAACACGAAGCGCTGATCTGGCAGGTCTTTGCTTCGCACGAACTCGGCATCAATGCCGATGCAATCTTCGGGGGCCGACAGACGATCTCGACGCGCGTGCCTCAGTTTGCGGTCGACCAGGATCACTTGGGCGCGCCGCAGGGCGTGAGCGTTGAGCCAGCCTCTGCCAAATCACTGCGCGTTTCCTGGCAGCCAACTGCAGGCGCGCTGGCTTACGAAGTTTTCAAACGAAAGATCGGCACTACCGGTCAGCGACAGTTTGCCGGCGCGCCTCAGCATACCTACCTGGACGGCGACGGCGCGACCAACGGTTGGAGTCACCTGACTTACGTAAGCGGTGCCACCACCAGCTATGAAGACAAGGGACGGATTGCCGAATTCTTCGGGCCAGCGGGTCTGAGTTCTATGGCCGATGTCGATGGTTTCAACGAACTGCTGGGCACTGAGTACGCCGTCCGCGCTTTATCGCTTAATGCTACCCGCCAGGCCGGCGTTTCTGACTTAAGTGCTGGCACTGGAGTTAGTTCGCAGATTCAGGACATAACAACTTCGGTCAAGGTGTCGATCGTCAATCCGACGATCGCCGGCGGCATGTTCGAGTTTGACCAAACTCTTCGGAACAACGGCATTTCGTCGCCTGATGGCACTGCCTATGGTCCGATCACCTTCAAGATCGTGAGCATCTCCGATCCCACGGTCAACGTAGTGAATGCTGACAACGGCGGCGATGGTCAGGCAAATCCCGCCGCCTTCATGTACAACCAATCGTTGGCGAACGGTACCACTTCGTCCGCGCGCCACCTGAAGTTTAGTGATCCCCAATCCCACTTGTTTACGTTCACGGCGATTATCACTGCCCGTGTACGCACGGCGGCGATCGCGGTCAACGGCAGTCAGCCAGGCGATGGCGCCGGCGCGGGTCTGGCACCAGCGGACCAACGCTTCGCCAGCCAGACCGATGTTCTGACCGGCCTCGTGCTGGTTGGTTCCGCTGGACTCACTCGTGCCAACGGGGTGGACTATGTAGACATTCCTTTTGTTGCGAAGCCAAATTCCTTCGGCGTTGACGGGGCGATGGACACCTTCCCGGTGTCCGCAGGAGCGTTGCCGGATCTCGATCTACAACTGCGCGATACCGCAGGTCACGTGCTCTCTACGTCGGGAAACCTGGGACCCAAAGAGTTTGTGAGCGCCGCGATTACGCCGGGACAAACTTACATTTATCGCGTAGTCGGTTATGTCAATGGGCCAACGCAGGTAAACATTTCCAGTAAACAATATTTCCCGGCCGGTCTTGAACCGAACAGCATTAATGGCGGCAGCACTTCGGCGCTGCCCACGGTGCAGGGAGTTGCCAGCGTGCGCTCCTTGCAGTTTCTGGCAAACCCGCTAACCAAAACAATAACCCTTAACTGAGTAGATTGGGCCAGGTGGAAACATCCGCCTGGCCCGCTTTTGTCCCGGAGTTACTGGCGGGCCGTAGTTGGACGAAACAGATTGCTGGGCGCAACTCGTAACGCCTTGATGAGGGACCCCGGGGAAATAGGGAAAAGGAAAAGGCGTAACGCGAATGCGAGTTCGCCTTACCCCTTCCCTTAACCAGTTTTCTCTATTCCCCCAGTCTTATTCGACCACCCAGGTGTCGCCGCTGTTTATCAGTTTTTCCAAACTGCCTGGTCCAAACTTCGCGATGGCAGCATCTATCTGGCCCACCATCATCTCTTCATAAGTCGGGCGCTCGACCGCGCGGAAGATGCCCACCGGCTGCGGAAAATCTGGTTGCTCCATGCGGGCGAGCATAAATGCAACCGAGGGATCCTTCAGGTAGATGTCGTGCACCAGCAACTGATCTTCGGTGATACCGTTTTCGCCGAGGGTCACCACTTCCGGATGGGCGCCGTTCATGCGGATTCCCTTATTGCGGTCTTTGCCGAAGATCATCGGCTTGCCGTGCTCGAGATAAAGCACCCGGTCGGTGCGCACACTGCGCTCGGCAAATGAATCGAAGGCATGGTCGTTAAAGATATTGCAGTTTTGATAGACCTCGACAAAGGAAATGCCTTTATGCCGGGCTGCGGCTTCGACTACCCCACCAAGATGCTTGACGTCGATGTCGATGGAACGCGCCACGAAAGTCGACTCACTGGCGATGGCCAGTGAAAGTGGATTGATCGGATAGTCGACCGCGCCGACCGGACTCGATTTGGTTTTCTTGCCAAATTCCGACGTCGGACTGTACTGGCCTTTAGTCAATCCATAGATGCGATTGTTGAAGAGTATGTAGTTAACATCGAGATTGCGGCGAATCGCGTGCATGAAATGGTTGCCGCCGATGGAGAGCGCGTCGCCGTCGCCGGTGATTACCCAGACGCTCAAATCCGGATTTGCACACTTGATGCCGGTGGCAATTGCGGGCGCGCGTCCATGTATCGAGTGAAAGCCATAGGTGTTCATGTAATAAGGAAAGCGCGACGAACAGCCGATGCCTGAAACGAAAACTATCTTCTCACGCGCGATGCCAAGCTCGGGCATCACCTTTTGCACGTTGTTGAGAATTGCGTAGTCGCCGCAACCCGGGCACCAGCGAACTTCCTGATCCGAAACGAAATCAGCTTTCTTTAGTTGGCCGGGAGGCGGCGCAACTTTCCCGGAGACCGCCGAACCGACTTCACTGTCTGCCGAAACAGCTTCCACTATCGCCTTATCCCCATTTCCACCGTGACCGTTACTAGTTGTACTCATGAATGCTCCTTGAACTGTATTTCCGGGGATCAAAATCTTGGACGTTCAGGATACTTACTGCCTCAATCCTCGTCCTTCGGACTCTGTTTGATTGTCTCGTATAACTCTAAGAACTTTTCTCGCACGTAAGGATCAAGTCGCTCAGCAAACTCTGATTGTAGTGCACGAACCTTGATTAGCTCCTGAACGTCTGCCAGATCCTTTAACCGGTGCGGTGCGGTCATGCCCGACGCAAGTTTTAGTTCGACCAGTTTTTCTAAAGTTACAACTTTAACCCCGTTGATTTCAGTTGAAGCTGTAGACGGATCAGGAATAGCGACTGGCTTGGGTTTTCCATCACCCGGATATTCCCCCGTAGTCATTATTTCAATGGTTACTCCGTCTCTTGTAGAGCGCAGCCTCTTTTTTGCGCCTGGAAATGCAGGAACATAACCTAACCCGATTAACTCTCGATGGAAGGCTTCTAATCCATCTGGCGTAAGCACGAGGTCGATATCTTCAGTGAAACGCCGATAACCGTGCGCTATTAGAGCGACCGCTCCGATTGCCATGTACTCAATTCCGTGTTCCCTCAGATCGCCGGCGAGCTGGGTCAGAGTATTGTTGAGGGTGCCTTGTCCCATAAAGTAGCGTTGCCCTTCCGCGTAAACTTCGGGTAACGAACGGGCGGTAGTGTTTACGTCAGGTGTTGCAGCCATGTTAGCCATTCCCAGCTCTACAAATACTCTTCCACCTTGCGAACGATCTCCCGAATCTGGAAGGGACGTCCTTTAACTTTCGAGAACGCAATCGCGTCAACCAAATACTTCGCGCGGACCATCGTGCAGAGCTGACCCAGATTCATCTCCGGGATAATCACAGTCTCAAATCCAGCCAGCACTTCACCGAGATTCCTGGGAAACGGGTTCAGATACTTCAGGTGCGCAGAGGAAACGCTCTTGCCCTCGCTCTGGAGTTTCTCGACCGCCGTGCTAATCGAGCCGTAGGTTGATCCCCAGCCAAGCACCAGCACCTTGCCAGTCTTTTCACCGAACACTTCAATCAATGGAATGTCGTTGGCAGCGCGATCAACTTTTTCCTGGCGCAGGCGGACCATCAGATGGTGATTCTCAGGATCGTAGTTAACGTTGCCGGTGATATGTTGTTTCTCGATGCCGCCAATGCGGTGTTCGAGTCCCGGCGTGCCGGGAATCGCGTAGGGCCGCGCCAGAGTTTCCGGATCGCGCGAGTAAGGCATAAAGCTAGCTGGGTCGGTTGCAAAAGTGACGGGGATCTCCGGCAGTTCGTTGATTTCCGGAATAGCCCACGGTTCTGCGCCATTGGCGAGATAACCATCCGAAAGATAAAACACCGGACTCATGTACTTGAATGCCAAACGCACGGCCTCGATGGCCATGTGGAAACAGTCGGCAGGCGTTGCCGGCGCGATTACGATCGCGGGACATTCGCCATTTCTTCCCCAGACAGCCTGGAAGAGATCCGCTTGCTCAGTTTTTGTCGGCAGGCCGGTTGAAGGTCCGCCACGCTGCACGTTGATAATCACCAGCGGCAGCTCGGTCATTACTGCCAGGCCAATGGCTTCCTGCTTGAGGGCCACACCGGGGCCGGAAGTTCCCGTTAGTCCTATCTGGCCGGCAAAGCTCGCACCGATAGCGGAACAAACAGCGGCGATCTCATCTTCGGCCTGAAAAGTTTTCACGCCAAAGCTCTTGTGCCGCGCCAACTCGTGCAAGATGTCAGACGCCGGCGTGATGGGATATGAACCATAAAAGAGCGGCCGGCCGGCTAGTTGCGAAGCCGCCACAAATCCGAGCGCGGTCGCTTCGTTACCCGTTATCTTGCGGTACTTGCCGGGAGTAATTTTCGCCTTCTTGACGGTGTAATGAGTGGTGAATACTTCGGTAGTGTCCGCGAAGTTATAACCGGTTCGCAAAGCAATCTCGTTGGCTTTCGCGAGCTCAGGGTTCTTACCAAACTTGCTCGTAATCCAAGCGAGCGTGCCATCCATCGGCCGGTCATAAAGCCAGTAGAGCACGCCCAACGCGAAGAAGTTTTTGCAGCGATCGATCTCCTTGCGCGAGAGTTCGACGTTGCCTTTCAGCGCGTTCATGTTGAGCGTGGTTACCGGCAGTTTGTGCACGCGATAACCAGCCAGTGTGCCATCCTCAAGTGGATTTGAAGCGTAGTTTGCATACTTCAAATTCTCTGGCGTGAAGCCGTCTGTATTAACAATGATGGTGCCGCCGTCTTCGAGGTCTGCCAGATTGACTTTCAATGCCGCCGGGTTCATGGCGACCAGCACACTGGGCTGATCACCAGGCGTCTTGATGTCCTGGCTGGAGAAGTTCAACTGAAAGCCACTGACGCCTGGCAAACTACCGGCAGGGGCGCGAATCTCGGCCGGGAAGTCTGGCAACGTCGAAATGTCGTTGCCGGCGACAGCAGACGTGTTCGTAAACTGAGTTCCCGTCAACTGCATGCCGTCGCCGGAGTCTCCGGCGAAACGGATGGTTACGGCTTCCACTTCTTCGAGGTTCTTGTCTGTATGTTCTACCGGAGGTTCGATAAGAGTGCTCATGTTTGTTTAGCGAAGTTCCTTTCCAACCGAGGCGTAAATCGTCAATAGAAAATCGTCAATAGAAAACACTGCCACCTATTTACGATTTACTATTCACGATTCGCGAAAGTTTTACCCTCCGTCCGTGCTCTCCATCACCTGATCGGGGTTCGGCGGCAGGTTCATCGTCGTCTTGGGATAGCTCTCGGCGAGATAGCCAATGACGTCGAAGACTGAGATGGAACCAACGAGTTTTCCGTCTTTCACCAGGGGAATGTTTCGGTGACCCTTCTCATTCATCAAAGCAACTGCCTGGCCAATGGTGGCGTCAGGCGTTAAGGTCGCAACTATGGGCGACATCCAGTTGCTCACGGGCGCTTTCAGGTCAAGTTCCTGTCCGACGATCTTTGTTAGCAGATCCCGTTCGGTAAAAATCCCCACGACTGTCCCGTCTGCTGCGCAAACAATCGCACAACCGCCTTCGTCTTGCTTCATTGAGTCGATTGCCTGGCTGAGCGAGGTGGCCGGTGCGATGCAAACGTAGTCGTCTATCTCCATCGAACTGACACTGTCTTCGCGCGCCTTGCGCGACGATGCGGTCTTTGCGATGGCGACATGAATCGGTTCATTCGCGGTTGATTGTTTACTTGTCATCGACTGATGGCCCCGAAAACCGACTGGAGTGCTGGCGGAGACGTATCTGGGTTCCAGGGCAAATTCTATCAGTAAAGCGAAGACGACCAAAGCAGGAACTCTCGTTGCGGCCCGTTAAGCTAAACAGCGGGGTCAAGCCCCGCCTTTACTCGGTATATCACCGAGGCGACATCTTCAACGCTTGCAGTTCTTTCTCATAAGGCGACAATTCAACCAGTCTATTTATGATCCCGGGCAGCACCTCAATCGTGTAATCAATTTCCGCTTCGGTGTTATAGCGACCCAAAGAAAACCGAATAGACCCCTGGGCGGCGGTGTAGGGCACGTTCATCGCACGCAGGGTTGGTGACGATTGTTTGGTAGTTGAATGACAGGCAGAGCCGGTTGAAACGCAGACGCCGGACTTGTCGAGGTGCAATAGAATGTTTTCGCCTTCAACGTATTCGAAGGAAATATTGGCGGTATTAGGCAAACGTTTGGCGGGATCGGCCGTGCCGTTTAGACGCGCGTTCGGAATCTGATTCAATATTGCGGCTTCCAGTTTATTGCGCAGGCTCTCGATGCGATCGTGCTCGGCAAACTTGCTTGCCAATTCGCAGGCGGCGCCCAGGCCGACAATACTTGGAACCGCGGAAGTGCCTGCGCGCCGGCCATGCTCCTGCGCGCCGCCAATGATGAATGGCGGCAGCTTCACTCCGTCGCGAATATATAGGGCCCCAACACCCTGAGGCGCGTGGAGTTTATGACCTGACAAAGCAAACAAGTCGACGTTGCTCTCTTTCAGGTTGATTGGAACTTTGCCTACGGCCTGAACGCCGTCAACGTGAAAGACTGCGTCAGAATTCTCGCGCACGATCTTTCCAATCTCATTGATGGGAAACAAAACACCCGTTTCATTGTTTGCCATCATCACGGAAACAACGCCCGTGTCGCGTCGCAAAGCCTGCCGCAGATCGTCAAGGTTGAGTTCGCCGCTCTCGTTCACCTCCAGCCAGGTCACTTCGCAACCGATTTCCGCCAGATGTTCACAAAGATTACGCACCGCTTCGTGTTCGACTCGCGTAGTAATGATCTGACGCCGGGTGGGGTTTTGCTCGAGGAAGCCGCCGATCGCCCAGTTGTCTGACTCGGAACCACAGGAAGTGAAAACGATTTCATTCGGCTGGGCGGCGCCGATCAGTGCGGCGACTTGTTCGCGAGCGCGCTCGACAGCCGCCTTCATTTGCCGGCCCAGGGAGTGTGCCGACGAGGGGTTACCGTAGACCTCGGTTAAATAGGGCTGCATCGCTTCCAATACTTCAGGCGCGATGCGCGTGGTGGCGTTGTTATCGAGATAGATCATTGGTTAGTGAATAGTGAAAGGTGAAACGTGAATAGGAAACAGCGGATGCGAAAAGTGAACAGGTCAGCGATTTACCTTTCACTTTTCACCATTCACTATTTACCGCCCCCAGGATGTCTTCAATCAAAGGGTAACACGAACGGCAGCCGCCACCCGCGCTACAACTGGCTGTAACCTCGGCGATTGTGCGCAAACCCTTCGCCTGAATCTCTCGTTCGATGGTGCGTTCCGAAACACAGAAGCAGGTGCAGATCAGCGCCTCGTCTCCTTCCCAAACGTCGCGCGCTGAGTCGCTGTAGTTGCGAATGGCTGACAAGAGAGCCTCATGCGCGAGCGTCAGACACTCGCTTCGCTCCACTGCCAGGCTGCCAAGTTTTTCTTCCAGTCCACCAACGTCTTGCGCGATGGCAGCAGCTTCACCAGTGGTTTTCCCGATCACTTCGTCAAGCAACAACGACACTGAAGCAACCAGAAAGCTACATCCCGCCGCCCGGAATTTCGCTTCGGTAATTCGCTGCGACTCGTCGATGCGGAGTGAAACGCGCACGACGGCGCCGCACTCGAACGATGCCGACTGACCAATAAAACTCGGCTTGCTCGCATCGCCAACGTGCCGCGAATTGAAAAACCGTGCGAGTATGCCGTCGCCATTGCTCTCCATGGGATAATCATAGTGGATATTTGAAATTGAGCCACTCGCCCACACTCCGTTGGTTTAAGGCGCGCTGAGATGGCTGCTATCATGTCGGCCAATTCTAATGTTCGAACAATTTCGCCAGCGCAGCTTGGAGCTTGAGCATCTTGATAAAGGTGACTACACGGCGGAGGAATATGAGGGCTGCATTATTGAGCTGCAACGCGTCAACCGCTGGTTGGGCGACGCGAGCGCGCTGCGAGATTCTTTGCTGCGCGAGATCGGACGACTAAACCTGGCGAGCCTTTCGGTGCTCGACGTGGGTGCCGGTTCGGGAGAACTATTGAGCGTCGTCGCTGCAGAGGCCAGAACAAATGGGCGGCAAGCGCAACTCATTGGACTTGAACTAAACGAGCGATCCGCAAAAGCAATCTCCGAACGCGCACTAACATTTCCAGAAATCAAAGCTGTCCGCGGTGACGCTTTCCGACTTCCTTTTGTCGACGATCAATTTGATTACACGCTGTGCTCGCTCTTCACTCATCATTTTAAGAATGCTGAGGTGATGAAAATTCTGCGCGAGCTTGATCGGGTTGCAGCCCGCGGTATTTTCGTGATTGATCTTCATCGACATCCCGTTGCTTACTTTTTCTACAAAACGATCGGGCGTCTGTTTTTGCATAACCGTCTGATTCGCGAGGATGGTGCGCTCTCAATCCTGCGAAGTTTTAAGCGGGAAGAACTACTTGACCTCGCGCAGCGTGCTGGACTCGATAACCCACGCGTTGAGCGCCACTTCCCTTATCGGCTAGTGCTATCGGCCCGCGGCGCGCTCGTGGAGAATTAATCTTGACTGCTGCAAATACTTTCGACGTGGCAATCGCCGGTGCTGGTCCGGCGGGCACCAGCGCGGCAATCCAATTGGCGTTGTCCGGCGCACGTGTTTTGCTCATCGAGGAGAAGAAGTTTCCGCGGGCAAAGTTGTGTGGCGAGTTTATCTCACCGGAATGTCTGGCCCATTTCCAACGGCTCGGAGTTATGGAGCAGATGAGCGCTGCCGCCGGTGCGACACTGTCCGAAACTGTGTTCTATTCGCGTCGCGGAAAAAGCGTTTCTGTGCCGAGCGAATGGTTTAGACCTGGCACGCAAGCACTTGGTTTGAGTCGCAGTGAAATGGACTTGCAACTGCTTGAACGCGCGAAGAGCGCTGGCGTTGTCGTCCTGGAGGAGGCCCATGCTTCGCGACCAGTTTGCGAAGACAAGGCTGTATGTGGCGTCCGCTTGAAAGCCGATGACGCCGTGCAAGACTACCGGGCATTGGTAACGATTGATGCGACTGGCAGGACGCGCGCTCTGGCCCGCCATCTGGATTCACCAGGCGTCAATCGCAACCGGCAAAAAAGCTCGCTAGTAGCTTTTAAGGTTCATTTGGAAAACACTCAAGTGGCAGCCGGCGCCTGCGAAATCTATTTTTACAAGCACGGCTACGGCGGATTGAGTGGCGTTGAGGGTGGCGTTAGCAATCTCTGTTTCATCGTCGCGGCGGCCGACGTGCGTCGCCTTGGCTCGAATCCGGATCGTGTTCTTAAAGAAGTCGTCATGAAGAATTCCCGCGCCGCTTACACACTTGCTGAAGCCCGGACTCATACGCCGTGGCTCAGTGTGTCGCTGGAGAGCTTTGGCCGCCGAACGCTGGTGCCGGCCGCGGGAATGCTCGCCGCGGGCGACGCGGCAGCGTTTATTGACCCATTCACCGGTAGCGGCATGCTCATGGCGCTGGAAAGTGGTCAGGTTGCAGCGGAGGTAATCTCTCGACATCTGCCCAGCCTCCAGCGAGGTGATGGATTTGAATTGTTGGCGAATGAATACCGGAATGAATACCGTCGCCGGTTCGATTCGCGTTTAAGGGTTGCCGGCTGGCTGCGCCGGGCGGCATTTTTCCCGCACTTGGCTGAGGCGGCAATACTTCTCAGCGGCGCAAGTTCTGGCCTGCGGCAAAAACTTGCTCGGGCTACCCGCCGTTCCGGCCGGCATG
The DNA here is from genome assembly GCA_031365545.1 of Pyrinomonadaceae bacterium. GTDB lineage: Bacteria > Acidobacteriota > Blastocatellia > Pyrinomonadales > Pyrinomonadaceae > PSRF01. The sequence goes on from JANLYH010000093.1 coordinate 32,070, forward strand.
ATGCCGAGGCTTCGAGCGTTTAAGCTGCGCCGACGCCTGCCTCATCGGTGGCCCCAACTCTCACTGTGACAACGATAAATGCTTGCCAGACAGAAGCTTTTAGAGTAAAAAGACGGAGCGTTTTAATCTAGTGCCCCGGCGCCCTATCTCAAGGTCCGTTGATTTTCGCGGGCGACCGGAATCGCTTTCCCGGGCATATCGTAGACAGCCGAATTTAGCATTCGCCACTTCCCTGGTGGTTTGAGTCCCTAACTTAGCTAAGGAGATACACTAATGTTTGCGTTCCCTACGCGATGGCTTAACACTTCGATTCGATTCACGACGCTATTGCTCGTGACCATAGTTTGCGGGCTGCTACTCTCGAGCATCGCTCTCGGGCAGACGCAATCCAACGCCGCCGATTTGCAAGGCGTTGTGCGTGACCAAAGTGGGGCCGTGGTAAGTGGCGCAACCGTGACGGCTCGTAATCCGGCCACCAACACCACCAAGTCCACCACCTCAAACGAGGAGGGAGCGTATCTCATCGTTAACCTCACTCCCGGCGACTACGAAGTCACGGTTGAGGCGCCCAATTTTAAAAAGTCGGTCTTGCCGGCAGTAACCTTAACCGTCGGCCAGCGCGCCGATCTCGATATCGCACTTGAAGTAGGACAGGTCAGCGAGGTCGTCACGATCTCCGGCGCCACAGCCGAGTTGCTGGAAGCTTCCAAGACCTCCGTTGCCACTACCGTGGATCTACAACGCATCGAGAATCTTCCGATCAATGAGCGAAACTATTTGTCTTTTGCGCTGACCACTTCCACGGTGGCTCGCGACAACGGACGCCCCATCGGACCAGCTCCGACCAGCGGCTTAAACTTCGGCGGCCAGCGCGGTCGCTCAAATCTGGTGCAGGTAGACGGCGCCGACAATACTGACAACTCAGTAAACGCGGCCCGCTCGACGGTTAGTCAGGAAGCGGTCCAGGAGTTTCAGGTTGTCAGCAATTCTTTCGCGGCGGAATTTGGACGTGCTTCGGGCGGCATCGTCAACGTTGTGACCAAGAGCGGCAGCAACGAATTTCGCGGCAACGTATTCGGCTTTCTCAGAGACAAGAACTTCCAGGCGCGCAATCCGTTTGCCCCGATTGCCAAGCCTGACTTCAGACGAACGCAATACGGCGTTACTCTCGGCGGTCCATTGGATCGAGATCGCACGTTTTTCTTCTTCGCTTTTGAACAGCGTCGTCGTGACGAATCTGGCTTCTTCACCACCAACGTCACTCAGGGATTGGGTGGTGCAGTAACCATTGGCGCTCCGTTTCTACCCTTCACACAAACCTTCAACAACATCACAACGCCGCAGCAAAACTATGTCAGCGGCCTGTTGGCGACAGCAACTGCGCTGATCGGCTCGGGAGTACCGGCCAACATTGCGCAGGGCCAGGCGATCGCCGGCGCCGCCATTCAATATGCGGCTTTGGCTTCCGGCGGTGGTAACACAGCGCTCACTGGAAATAACCCGCTGCGGAGCGTGGGTGGCGCCATTCCCGCAGGGACTGTCGTGGGACAGCGATTCTTCCTGACCGGCGCCCCGGTGCCAGTCGGAACACTCGGCTCAAATGGACTACCAATCGCATTCCGCCCACTCAATGACCTGCGAAGAATTTTCCCGGTGACAGACCGAACAACTTACAACTCGATACGTCTGGACCATTTGGTAACTAAGTCGCACCAGTTCACGATGCGCTTTGGGTACAACCCCAGTACGATCACTGGAATTCAGGTCGAATCGCAGAACCAGTCGTTGGGTCAAAACGACTTTTCGCGTACTGGCATTCAGAAGCTGCTTGACTACGCCTTCGTCGCCAGTCTGACCTCAACGCTCTCCGGCAACATGGTTAACGAGGCGAGGTTCAATTTTGGCGAGCGCCGCGCAGCCTTCACTTCGCAGAACAAGGAAGCAGTTGCTTTCAATATTTCCGACGCTGCTTTCATCGGCCGCGAACTGTTCTCGCCGGTGATTCGCACGGAAACGCGCTATGAGTGGACCGACAATCTGAGCGTGGTGGCGGGCAATCACAGCCTCAAATTTGGCGGGGATTATGCTTTCGTAAGAATTCCTTCCGCTGTGTTTGAATTGAATTTTGCGGGCCTCTTTAATTTCGGCGGCCTCGCGGCCACGACTCTGGCGGCCTTCCCAAATATTACCGGGGTGGGCGCCGCTCCGGATTTCACGCCGGTGCAGCAATACGGGCTCGGATTTCCAGGTAGCTTTATTCAGGGTTATGGAAACCCGGTGAGTAAAATTGCCAATCGGCCCATGGCTTTCTTTGCACAAGACTCCTGGAAGCTCCGCCCCAACCTGACGCTCAACTACGGAATCCGGTACGACTATGAAATGACCCAGCAGATTGCGCCGGTAGCTTTCACGGATCCGCTTTCCGGAATTACGCTCTCCGCCGCTGATACGCTGGCAGCGCAGAACGTGCTCCACGTGCAACAGGGATTTACACGCGACAAAAACAACTTTGCGCCGCGACTGGCAGTTGCCTGGGATCCACAGAACAACGGCAAGACGGTAATTCGGGCCGCCTTCGGTCTCTTCTACGATCACCCGCTGCTCGCAGTCGCGTTCAATTCCGATATCGGAGACGCCGCGCAACAACAGCAATCAACTCTAATCTCCGGTAGCCCGTCACCAACAGCGCTCCTGAACGCGGTCCAGGTATTTCAAGGCACCGTCGTTGTCTGTAATTTTCCGGGAGCAATACCTGGCGTGAACTGCACTCCCGGTGTAGCCTCCAGCGCGCAGTATCAGAATGGCCGTCAGCGATTCAACGACCAAACTTTTCCGGGATTCGGATCGTTGCTGCCGTTCACCCTTCCGGTTAGCAAGGACTTCGAATACGCCTATGCCGACCAGGGAAATCTGACAATCGAGCGACAGTTGACCAGGGACATGTCGATTTCGGCCAGCTACCTCTTCGTCGGGGCACACCATCTGCCGGTACCAATCGACGTCAACGTTGTCCGACAGGATCTGTTTGTCGAAAACTTCCGGCGCTTTGCGAACCGCGCCCCGAACAGCTTTGGCGAAGCAGTTTTGGCTACCGGCATTCCATCGACCGGCGCCCCGGGGTCTACCTTTGTCAATCCCATTACCGGAGAAACTTTCGTCTTAATTATTCCTGGGTTTGTTGTTCAAGGTCCGCGCGGACGCGTTGTTTCTCCGGCGGCAGCTAACTTCTTCCGGCCCAGCGGTCCCAATTATTTCCTGGTGCAGGCCTTTGGTGTTCCCAAGGCTGCGTTTGATGCGAATCTGGCGGGCACAGTCGCCACGCCAACTAACATCATCTCGCCGTTTGGCGACGTAAATGCACAGTCGTCGATCGCCAACTCTGCCTATCATGCGTTGAACGTGGATCTGAAGAGACGTTTCTCGCATAACATGCAGTTTCTGGCGTCTTATACCTGGTCGCATTCGATCGACAATGGGTCTGACTTGCAGACTCTCTTGAAACCGCTCGATAACCGAAACTTGAAACTGGATCGTGCCGACTCGCTTTTCGATCAACGTCATCGCTTTGTTTTCAGCGGTCTGGTGACTTCACCAACGAAATGGCGCACATCTGACAGCGGGGCCAGGCGCTTCTTGGCCGACTTCACCGTGGCGCCGATCTTTGAGATATCATCGGGCCGGCCGTTTAATATTCTGACCAGCGTTGACCAAAACTTCGACCTGCAGGGCTCCAATGAACGCCCGAGTGTCGCGGCCGATGGAACGCTCGTGCTGCCGGCGCCAAACACCAACGCCAGCCTTGGACGCAATATGGGCCTTACGCACCGCTATATGGATCTCGATATGCGGGTGATGCGCTCAATTCGCTTCGGGGAACACACGCGGCTGGATCTAATCGCTGAAGGCTTCAATCTCTTTAACCGGTTCAATGAAGCGGCGGCAGCGCCCTTCTTCACCGCCGTGAACGCCTTTCATGAGCGCGCCAGCAACGGCCGCTATTACAGTCGGCCAACTGCGTCATACGATCCGCGGCAGTTTCAGTTTGGCGTGAAGCTAAACTTCTAAAGATTGGTAGGTCAGACAGGCATGCTTGCCTGTCCTCATTTGATCTAAACCACAACCCGGGACAGGCCGCGAATACCTGTCCTACTAAAAGCGATCGGCCGCTGCGGCTGGTCGCTTTTCTTTTACGTGGTTAGTTAGTAGTCTTTTCCGTCGCCGCGTGAGTTCGGCAAACTAAAGGGCTGGCCCGGGCATCGGAAACATGTCTTTCGGAAGTACGCTATAAAAACCTCGAATTAAGTCTCTCCCCGGAAGCGCAATCTATGACTAGACGATCCTTTTACCGATTCCTTTCGTTAGCTTTGTGCTTGATTGTTTCGGGCGGCCTGGTGCTAGCCCAGTCAAGCCGGCCTCGCCGGGTAAAACCGCAGCCAGCAAAGCCGGCTGAAGAGCCGTTGCTGCGACCGGAAGCCAAACCGAGTCCAACTGCGAAAAACAACTCCAGCCGGCCCTTGATTGAGGTGCAGCCGGTAACACCCGTGGTCAATACAGTAGGCACCGGCGACACGTCTCACGCCTATCAACTTTTGCAGCAAAAACAATTTGCCGCCGCTGCTGCAGAAGCTAAAAGCATTGCCGCGCAGTTTCCAAACGACTCTGAGGCCTGGAAAATCGCCGGCTTTGCAGAGTTGAGTCTCAAGCAGTATGGTCCGGCGATAGACGACTTACAGAAGGCGCGTGACCTGCAGGAAGTGGCCAAGCGGCAAGATCCCAATACCGATGATGCGTTGGCGCAGGCGCTGGTGCTTTCTGAAAAATTCGATCGCGCACTGCCTTTGCTGGTTGCCGCAACCTCGCGGCCAGGAGCTGATCCTGATCCGTCGCTGCTTTACTATCGCGGCCTGGCTGAATACAAAACCGGCAAACCTTTGGACGCCGAACGCAGCTTCAACGCCGTCGTTAAGGCGAACCCGAAAGACACGCTTTCGCTGTTCTACCTGGGCCAGCTTGCCTTAGGTAAGAACGACCTTGATGGCGCCATCGCCTCGCTCAATCGCGCAACCGTCAACGATCCCCGTTTTGCCGCTGGCTGGACGCTGCTGACGTCCGCTTATTTGCGTCGCGCTGCTCTCAATGCAGATGAGCCGAGCAAGTCGGCCGCCGACTATCTTGGTGCCGTGCGTGCTGGGGAAGGCTTAATCAAAGTTAGAACTGACGCCGAGGCATTGACACTGTTTGGGCAGGCTCTGATTGGTGCGGAGCAGTTCCCCCGTGCTGCGGCTGCGCTTGAGAAGGCTACCTTGGGACCAGAAGCCCAGGGCGTGACTTTTTATCTGCTCGGCATTGCCCAGTCGCGGGCCAAGAATTTTCCCAAAGCAATCGCCGCGTTACAAAGCGCAGCGCAGAAATCGCCGAACGACGTGAATGTCTACCGGGAGCTGGGTTACGCTTATGAGATAACCAAGCAGTACGCAAAAGCGTTGGCTGCTTATCAAAAAGGGTTGAGTTTGGCGCCGAGTGATTCGGATTTTAAAGAAGCGGCCGATCGGGTGCGGCCCTTCGCGAAGTAATTGGCAAGGCAAGCGGAGGTTAAGAGCATGAAGTTTACGGGAATACTTTTGTTAACGGTTGTAATGGCGGCGACGGTTTGCGCACAGCGACCCCGGCCGGTTGAAAAAGACACGGCAATTGACGCAACCAAAGCAACGCCTGCTCCAGCGCCGCAAACGATGGCGGCTAAGTATGAGGGCGGGATCTTTGGTTATAACAAGACCATGGAGGGCACGCTCAGCTTCGACGATACGAACCAGCGCCTGCTTTTCCGCAAGGATAACAAAGACGTCTTTTTCATTCCTTATAACGCAGTTAACTCAGCCTTTGCCGATACACAGAAACGCCGGCCCGCAGCTGCAACAGTGGGGCAGGTCGTTCCTTATCTTGGTTGGCCGATTGGGTTGATCAAGACTAAGGTTCGCTATCTGACGCTGCAATACAGTGACCCCGATACGCGCGTTTCTGGGGTGGCCAGTTTTCGCCTGGACAATAAGGATTTAGTTGACTCGGTAGTGTTTACGCTGGCCAACAAAGCCGGGATGGTTCCACGTGGCGAGGTTTATATAAAGAAAAAGGACGATGCCGAGGCGAAGAAGGCGACTCCGTAATCCCTGGTACCAATAACTTTCAGAGGCGGGCCATCACTGGTCCGCCTTTTTCATGTCTGTAGGCGGTGCGCCCTGGTCTGCTTAATGATCTCGCCAACCTGCCTGCAACTCGGCGATGCTTTATTTAGACTTCCCGCGCGTGATGCGGCCTATGCGCTGATCGCCTCTCAAAATCAGTTCGCAAGCCTTAAAAGCATACTCCTCGAAGCTCTCAAGTCTCGAAGCCAGCACCACCCAGGCATTGCTTCCCGAGCGAGAGCGCCAGAGCTGCCGTTTTGGCAAATCAGAAAACTCCTTGCTCAGGCTCTCAAGGTGTTCGCTGGTGGTATATAGCCACATGCCGTTTGAGTTTGGTTGTCGGGGGCTATCGCGCAGCGAGCAGAGTAGTTTCTCATCGAGGTAAACACTGGTAAAACCAAACCAGCGTTTGATTATTGGGCGAATCGCGCTGAGCTCTTCGAGAACAAATGGAAAGGCTCTCGTCTCTTTGCTGGAAGACAATTCTTCATAACTCCAGGGAATGTCTACGCCAGTGGAACGCTTGTTAATCCGGGCAGCGTTCGCGCTCACTGGCGTTGGCGTTGGCTTTGGACAACAAGTCGTAGTTGACACTACGAGAACAATTTCAACATTCGACACAGAAGCCTCGCCTGCTCCGCAGGCTGAGTTGGATTTCGTTGCTTCACGACTTTTTGTGCAAGGCTACTGCCTCTACTCCTCAAAGGTTTTATTTAGCTTCTGCTCGGCGACGAACTTAGTCATTTCGTCGACGGTACGCGTGGGCATTTCTTCCTGCGGGAGATGCCCGCAATTGTCGAAGACCACGAGCTTTGCCGTCTTGATGAGCTTGCTCATTTTTAGGCCGGCCGCGAGCGGAATGAGCGCGTCTTGCGCGCCCCACAGAATCAGCGTGGGTACATTGATCTGACCCAGGTTTGATTCAACCGGAAACATTGCCCATTGGGTGCGTGCTCGCAGGGCCGCCAGTTGCCCGCCTCGTGTTTGCAAGGGACGATAATAATTTGCCAGGCGGTCGGCAGTGACTTTTGAGTCATCGTAGAAGCTTTTCTCCAGACCCTGGCGCACCAGTTTGTCGGAGGTCAGCGAGAGCGCGATCAAGATGCGGCCGAGACCGGGAATGAGAAGATAGCGAGGAGCGAGTGAGCCGCTGCCCGGCACTTCCACCCCGGCACTATCAACCAGGATCAATCCCGCCACGAGCTGCGGGTTGGCGAGTGTGACATTGAGCGCCACTTCGCCGCCCATCGAGTTGCCACAAAGCCACGCCTTCTCAATATTCAAATGCTCGAGCAGGTGTGCAACCAGGACTGCCTGCGCGCGTCTGGTGTAGTCGCCGTCGGGTTTCCCAGAAAAACCGAAGCCTTTGAGATCAACGGCAATCACGTGAAAGCTTTGCGCCAGCGGTTCGAAGACGTCCTTCCACGAATAAGTTGAAGAAGTGTAACCGTGGATCAAAACGAGGGGCGTTCCGTTTCCCTTTTCCTGATAGTGAATCCGTACGCCATCAATATCGGCAAAATGGCTGTAGTCAGAATAAGGAACACTGGCACGAACTTCGTCGAAAGAAACGTCCGCCGGACGTGCAAACCAGAAGACTGTCAGCGCGACCGTCGCAAGCACAACCACGATCGAAACTACTTTTAGAACCTTCTTCATAACTCTCCTCCGTAAACGGCCCCGTACTACTGTTTGGTGATTGCTGGTTTACCGCGCAACACAAACTTCTGGACTTTGCCGGTGGCCGTCTTTGGCAATTCCGCAACGAAGGTGAAACTGTGCGGCGCTTTGAAGTGTGCGAGATTCGCGCGCGCAAACTCGCGCAACTCAGTTTCAGACGCCGCCGCGCCGGCTTTTAAAACTACAAACGCGTGCGGCGCTTCACCCCAGCGCTCGTGCGGCAAGCCCACGATAGCGACTTCCTGAATGGCGGGATGGCGTAGCAACACCCCTTCAACCTCGACAGAAGAAATGTTTTCCCCGCCGCTGATAATGACATCTTTGATCCGATCGCGAATCTCGGCGTAGCCGTTTTCGTGAACAACTGCCGCATCGCCAGTATGAAACCAACCACCGCGTATGGCCTCGGCCGTGGCCTCCGGGTCTTCGTAGTAACCCTTCATCACGGCGTTGCCGCGAACGACGATTTCACCTTGAGTTTCGCCGTCGCAGGGAACTTCATGGCCTGCTTCATCCAAAACGCGCAATTCTCCTGAAGTTAGCAGCTCTACTCCCTGGCATGCCTTGATGGCACATCTTGCTGCCGCTGCAAGCCCTTCATGTTCGGGTCTGGGTTCACAGATGGTGATGAATGGCGACGTCTCGGTTAGGCCGTAAGCCTGGGTGATAACCCATCCGAGTTCTCCTTCAATGCGCTCGATAGTTGCTGCGGCTGGCGGCGCGCCCGCGGTAAGTATACGGATGTCGCGCCGCGCTTCGCGGGTTAGCTCCGGGGGACCATTGGCAATCCCGATCAAGACTGTCGGAGCGGCGCAAAGCATGCTGATGTTTTCCGTCTTAATTCTCTCGAAGATGCCAACTGCCTCGACCTTGCGCAGGCAAACGTGAGTGGCCCCGGCAGCCGTTACGATCCATACAAACGTCCAACCGTTTGCATGAAACATCGGCAACGTCCAGAGATAACGATCGGCTAGCGACAGCGGATGATGGATCAACGTACCGACTACGTTGATATAGGCGTTGCGGTGCGTGATCATCACGCCCTTCGGTCTTGAGGTTGTGCCGCTGGTGTAGTTGATCGTTAGTAGATCAGTTTCCTCGATGTCCGGCTGAGTAAACTCTGAGGACGCTGCGGCCAATAGCGTCTCATAATCAAGCCAGCCCGGCTTACCCTCACCACCTTCGAGCGCCACGAATGCCGCTACCTTCGGTAACTGCTGGCGAACGTCGTCGATTGCTTCCAGATAGTCGGAATGAGCGCAGACAATCTTCGCGCCACTGTGATTGATCAAATAGACGAAATCGTCGGCGGTCAGGCGGTAATTAATAGGAACCAGGACTGCACCAATTTGGGGAACAGCGTAAAACGATTCGAGCTGGGCATGAGTGTTGGGCGCTATGTAAGCAACGCGGTCACCCTGGTTGACTCCGAGCGTCTGCAATGAAGTTGACCAACGATCACAGCGGTCAAAAAACTGCTCGTAAGTGAAGCGCAGCTCACCATCAACCACAGCTTCGCGATTTGGATAAAGCTTGCGGGTGCGCCGCGCAAATTCAAGTGGGGTTAGGGGCAGCTCCATCGAAGATTCTTTGCCAACGTCATTCAAACATTATTTGTTTGGTTTCAGCCTCGCGCATGGCTTCTTCCAATTCCTTTTGCTTGATCCCGGCGGCGCCGTGATATCTGATGAAGTCTGGAATCAACAGCGAGATTATCGCCGTGCCGACTACGCATAGAATTCCACCAGAAACGATCGAAGCGCGCACGCTGAACAATGTTGCCACGACGCCCGCCTCCAGGTCGCCGAGTTTCGGCCCTGAGGTGTAACTGATCATCTCCAATCCCGCCAGCCGGCCGCGCAGGTGATGGGGAATTGTCTGGCTCCAGATCGTCATGCGAAACACGGCGCTAATCATATCGAAACCGCCGGCCAGGGCCAGAAAGAATAAAGCCAGATACAGATTTTGTGCTAACCCAAAAAAGATCATGGCCACGCCCCACAGGGCTGCGGCAAACGCCACAACCAGACCCTGACGGTTCACTTTCTTTGCCCAGCCCGAGGTGAGCGTGGCCACCAGCGCGCCTGCCGACGGAGCTGCGTAAAAGAAGCCGACCGTGCCGGCCCCAAAATTTGCGGCCATCGCCGGAAAGAGGGCAGTGGGCATGCCAAAAAACATCGCGTTCATATCGATCAGATAAGTGCCGAGAATGTCTTTCCGTTTCCAGGCATAGTGAAGACCTTCAACCACGGATTTCAAGGTTGGGCGGTCTTCGTTCTGCGACGGGGCGGGCACGGCACGAATGAGCGCCACCGCAGTGAGCGAAGCGCCAAAGGTAACCAGATCGATTGAATAAGCAACGCTGGCGCCGTAACGCGCCAAAATAATTCCGGCGATCGACGGCCCCAGTATGGTTGTCATATTCCAACGCAGGGAGTTTAAGGCGCTGACCGAGGACATCAATTCCGGCGGGACAATTTTTTGCAACAGCGATTCAAATGAAGGACGCTGCAACGCAGCAAGTCCGGCGTGCAGCGAGGCGCAGGCGAACAACAGCCACACTTGTGGACGCGGCAAGGCTGCGTTGGTTACCAGCAGCACCGTCACAACTGTTTGCCCAACTTCGGTGAGCCGCAACATCCTTCGCTTGTCGATAAAGTCGGCATACGCGCCGCCGACAAACGCCATCAACAGGATGAAGACAAATTCGGAAGCACTCAATAAGCCTACGAGCAGCGTTGAGCCGGTCAACTGGTAAACCTGCACCGGCACTACGACGAAGCTCATCGCTGTACCGAAGGTGGAAATCAGTTGACCGAAGAAAAGCAGGCGATAGTCGCGGGATACTCGTAGTGGCGAAATGTCGATCAACATAGATTCCGAGCGCGAGTGAGCTGATAAGTGCCTCCCAGATGACTACTCTGGAGTAAGCAGCAATTAAAAGACAAGCCGGAAGCGCTTGCGCGGCTAGTGCACCTCGTAGATTGGCTAAACTGGGTACAGCCGCTAATATCGTTCTTCGGTAGTTGCTAATAACCTGTATGAACTCGATTGCGGATCCTCTTATCAGCGTTGTTATGCCAGTGCATAACGCGCTTCCTTTCCTTGACGAAAGCATCAGTAGCATTCTCAAACAGACTCTCACCGACTTTGAGTTTGTGATTTTTGACGATAGTTCCACGGACGGTTCAGTCGAACGATTGCGCGAGTGGGCGAGCCGTGACCAGCGAATCAGTCTTTATGAAAGTAAAGAGCAGTTGGGACTCTCCGGCAGTTCCAACGCGGTCATGACCTGGGCGCGGAGTGCGATCGTCGCGCGTATGGATGCCGATGATGTCGCGCATCCCGATCGATTGCGACGGCAGTGGAATATTCTGAAGAGCCGTCCGGACGTTGCGGTAATCGGCACCCTCTGCAACGGCATCAACGCCAGTGGCCAGGAAGTTCGCCCTCGCGATCGCTGGCGAGTAGTGCGTCGCTCTCTTCATCTTCCGTTTCCTCATGGCTCGGCAATGTTTCGCCGAGAGGTCTTTGATCGAGTGGGTGGATACGACGAGACCATCCAGGGTGGCGAAGACGAAATTCTGTTTCTGAGAATGGCTGGTAAGGGGCGCGTGCTCACACTCCCGGATATTCTGTACAGCTATCGTTATCACTCAAACAACGCGACGCTCACCAATGGAACGCACGCGATCAGCCAGACCCTTTCACACAACGGCAACGCTTTGGGAGCTTTTTATATGCTCGGTGCGATGCGGCTCTGGGCGGGCGATCCGCCAAGGTTGCTGCGACCTCTGCTCAAGAGACAGGATTTGCGGTGGAATTTCAGGACACTGATGATTCTGGCTGCCGCGGTTTGGGCCCATGCGAGCCCGGCTACGCTCAGAGTTTTTCTGCGTTGTTCCATCCGCACTCGCGATCTTCTGGCCAGCGCCCAGGTAAAAGACGGGCGACCCTACGAATGGCGATTGGAGTCGTCATCCGTCCTAAATGGGCGCGCGTGTGATGACCTGAACGTCGCCGGCCCCTGAAGTCTTCTGCTCACGAAAACCACTCTCGTAGCCAGCTTCTCAAATCAGCCCGAATCAACAACAAGATTCCCGGGGGAATGATCAGTGCGAGCAGGCCGCCCAGCACCAATCGCGGCAACGGTGCAGTGAAAAGAGTCAGGGCCTGGCCCGCAATCAGCAGCCCGGCTGCGGCCGCCGCCAGAGTGGATAGGAAAACTGCGAGGAGTTTTGACGAGATTCCGGGAATGACCTGGCGCAAAGTCACCAAGCGGTAACCGCAGGCGAAAACATAGGCCAGCACGACCGCCCACGCGGTGCCTATCAAACCAAAACTCCGCGTCAACGGGAAGAGTAGAGCGAGAAACACGATCGCGTCCAGAATTCTGGCCACGGCCACTTGTTTTAGCAGGTTCAAGCTGACAAAAACGGTGGATATGATCTGCGTGAGCCCACGGAGGGGAATACTTAAGGCCAGCACGCGCAAGACCGTTCCGGCGCTGGCCCACCTGCGACCAAAGAGCAGTTGCACCAGTTCGTGGCTAAGCAGGAACAATGGGACCGCGAGGCTGAGTAAGATCAATGCGGCGATACTGAATACTTTAGTGAAGGCTAGCGCCAGGCGTTTTGTTTGCGCGACGGTAATCTCAGCGTAGGCAGGAAAGAGTACCCTGGCAATAGCGAAAACCAGTACGCCAATCGGTGCGCTGGCAATGTTATAAGCCAGAGAATAATTGCCGAGTGAGGCGGCCCCCAGTAAACGCCCCACCACTACGTTGTCGGCCATCGTAACCACATATGAAGCGATGGCGATCAGCAGCACAAACTTCCCCAGGTTCAACGCGCGTCGCAGAGCAACCTTGTCGAAAGCCAGCCGCGGACGATAAGAGTGAAAGACGTAGGAGAAGACGGTTCCCAGCACTGCGGTCAGCAACAGCCCAATCACGAGTGCCCAAACATTTCGCATGATCAGAGCCAGCGCCACGGTGAATGCAACTCCGGTAACGTTTGTTGCCAGTTCGCCCCAGAATATTCTGCTGAAGCTGATTTCTTTGCGCAGCAGCACCAAACCGATATTTTGAAATCCCTGAACGAAAACCGTTAAGCCAAGCACCGGAATTATGAAGCGCAGGTTCGGCTGTCCGTAGAATCGCGCGATCGGAAAAGCAGAAGCCGCCACCAGGAGCGTGATGACAAGGGACCGAATGAGTTCGGCTGACCAAACGGTGTCGAGGTAGGCGTTCAGCTCAGCTTTGCTGCGAAACTTGTTGGCGACGATCGTCTGATCCAGACCAATAGTTGTCAGGGCACTCAAGGCCGCCACGATCGTCAAAGCCATGCCGAACAATCCGAAATCTTCCGGCACCAGCAGCCGCGCCAGCACGACTGAGCGAAGGAAGCGAATCAATTCGCCGATCAGCGACGACGATACAATCCAACTCAGGCCGGATCGCACCCTTTTCGCTAACGGCAAGGTTGGCGCATCTGATCCATCGGTTATTAGTTCGGTAGTCAAGGGTTCGTTTGGTGGAACACTGTCAGGGCCGGTTCATCAGTGCCGCGACCGTTTAGCTGGTTTACACGTTCCCATTTTCAGCATAGTGTTTGAGGGCAGCGGCCAGAGGCGCAATATGCTTGCGGTATCGAAGTACTTGATCGTAGTAACCGGCCGCGACTTGTTGTTCACCATACTGCTCATAGAAAGGTTCGTTACAACGATAGACAACCGCGCCGGGATCAACTGGCCACAGGCACTCGACTCTTAGTTGATCGGCTGGTGTTTGCTGCACCGCAGTCTGGACCTCGCCGGCAAGTTCTGTATATCCCTTGGCGGCGGCGATCTTTCGGGCAAATGCAGAATCATCCAAACGGTGCCGAGTGGCATTCTCTTGAGGCAACTGATTGCGACAGCCAGGTTGCGAAGAAAACTCAAAACAGGCGATGCGATTCCCCGTCTGGCGCCGCGCTGCTGTTACCGCCGCATTGATTACCAGACGACAAACGTCGTGCATTGGGTTGTAACCTTCAAATGCGTCGCCGGCAACGCATTCAATTTGCTCAGTTATAAAAGCTTCGCAAAGCTCTCTGGCAAGTTCAATGAAAAGTTGAGAATCGTCATTAAGCATGGCGGCATAGGCTGCGGTATCCGTGAAGCGTCCATAAATGTTGCCGCAGCGCGCGCCCGTCTGGTTGAGGATTTTGGTGGTTGAAGCCAGCCTTGATTGGTTTGCTCGCCCCGAACCGTCGGTAAGGACAAAGACCATGGGACGCGCTACTTCGAGCCATTTATGGATCAATAGTTCATGGCCAGGGTGGCCGATAACCAGGGCGGCGCGGAAATCACGAGCGGCGCGCCAGGCGTCTTGGTAAGAATCGTCCATTTCTATCCTAAGTCATCAACGCCGGGTCTTTCCGGCAGTCTGGGCCTGAGTTTCAATCATTCCTCCCCCGCTGCGCACCGATGCCGGAAAGGCGCTCTACCAAATAAGTCCTATTGAAATGATCTTCGTCGAAAATCTCTTTGTCGGAGAGGGACTGGAGGAATCGGTGGCCTTGCTTCATTGAATCATAGTGTACATGCCAGCCTCTGGCCCTCTCTGCTGGGTTCCATCTGGCTTTCCGTTCCCGGAACACTTTCTTCTCTCCATGTTTTTGTGATCTGAACGAATAGTGCTTTAACAAAAACTTGAAAGGATAAATCCGGCGACCGTCGAATACTACATCATGTCCTGCAGATGGAACTGTCGAGATCACCTGTCCCGAATTCTTCCACGCTTTTCGTTGTTTCGGATGGGACAAATTCTTGAAGTCGAAATGTTTAAAGTAGGCTTCGTGATCCATCCCCATCGCGAACGCATCGTCGACCGGATGAAACTCGACGATCGTGTGATCGACGCAATTGAAACCCGCCTGATCCACCAGATAGAGACCGTCCCGATAACTGACGCCCGGCCAGGGCGTTGTCAACACTTCATCAGCGCCGCGGCGGACAAACCAGTCTGCTTCGATCTCTCTTGAGAGTTCCTCCATTCTTCCGAGCATTGCACTCCAATCGAAATACTCTGACGGTCCATCCCTGGGAAATCTTTCAACTGTAATGGGGAGCCGATTGGCCAACTCTTTTGCGAGGTGAAAAGTGCTGTCGGTGGACCAGTTCTCGAGAACATGCACTCTGACTCCCTGGTCAGTCCACTTCTTAATTGATTCAACAATGATGTCCTCTTCATTGTAGGCTGCCATGAAGGCAACGACCCGAAACTCCGGCGGGGCGGCCACTGGCAAAGTTTCGCGCCCGGCATCTCTCGTCACCACGGCCAGGATTGTTTTCTTCTCGTAAGCGGCATCGTCGCTGGCGGTCAACCCGATAAACTCAAGATTAAATCCTTCGGCTCGCAGCAGCTGCCCGAGTTCCTTTAGATTCCATTTCCTCGAGGGAGTGGCAGTTGCGGCCGGACAATCAGCGCCGGCCTCGCTTAACTCCCTATCCAGGCTGGTCAAGATACAGAGCGGGGCATGCTCGAGCCAGGATTTCAAATCTCTTAGTAGTGAGACGGGACTAGCGAACTGCTCCAGATTCTGGCAAATGATAATCGCGCGTTGGAGAACATCTTGAGAGAGTGCGGATGTCTCCACCTGCGTGATGTTTTCTTCCAGCCAGGTGCCGAATCCGTATTGATTGCGGTAGCGCGTGAGGTCTGCACCGGGGACCAACCCAACGATCTCAAACTGCGGGTAAAGAGCCAAAAGGTTTTTGGCTGTTGGCTTGCCGATCGTAACTACGTGAGTACATCCAAAGCGCTCGGCCAGGAAAGCGGCAAACGCGTAAACATCAGGCTGAGATTCGGGGCGAGGCGCTAACCAGGACTTAAACAATAGTCCAGGGCCATAGCGGGGACTTCGCGTCGTGAGTTGGGCGGCGCTTCGAGTGAATGAGATTTGCCGTGAGAAAGGCGCCAGCAGCCGTCCGATATATCTTCTCAATCCAGAAGAGGTGTTACCAACGTCGCCTCGTTCCTTTTCCGGCAGGTTGCTTGCGAGGCTCTCTTTATCAATGACGGTGGTCACTCGGAAGGATAACTCCGGCAGAGCCAAAATATGTAATCGGACTTAACGATAATGTCGCTAGCGCTGAATTGTTGTGAATCTTATCAGTGTATTCTATGAATAACTCTTAGCGAGTTAATCGATAGATCAAAACTGCGGCCCGTTTGATCTGTCTTGGCAGAGTGTCCAGATCGGCATATTCGCCACGCGCGTGTGCGCCGCCGCCGGTCGCGCCTAATCCGTCAAGGCCGGGAATCAGATGGGTGACGTAGGCAACGTCACCAGCGCCTCTGGCTCCCGGATCGAGCGCCTCAATTTTTTCGAAGCCGAGACTCTGGCTGACCGCGTCAAGCTGTTTTAGCAAATCATAGTTGCCTTCATTTGGTGACATTGCCGGAATCCCATCGGCAAAAGTGATCTTCGCCGTCGCGCCCGGAAGACTCTTCGCCACGATCGCGCGCATTTTTGCGCGGGCGGCTTCCTTCTGCTCTTCACGAATGAAACGCAAGTCACCGCGCACAACCACTCGCGCCGGCACAACATTCGTCTTGCCCGTGGCAGTGAGGCTCTGGTCTGTGACTTGAACTTCAGTTCCGCCCGAAATCACAGAGGGATTGAAAGTTAGATATTCTTCGCCACGCAACGTTTCGTAAAACTGATTAAGAATGCGGGCGGCTTCGAAGATAGCGCCGCTGCCCATGCCCTTGAAGATCGCCGATGAATGTCCGGTGCGGGCAGTGACTTCAAGTGTCCAGTCGCTGCTGCCACGCCGGGCGACAGTGGCGATATTACTGCCACCGTTTTCAAAACTCAGGACGAGGTCACTGCGTTTGGCAGCGTCGAGCATGTCGCGACGGCTGATCTCTACCGGGTCACCGGAGTCTTCTTCATCACCGGTCAACAAAACAATTACGTTGGCGTCCTTGAGCGCGCCGGTCTCGCGTAGCGCTTTCAAGGCGAAGAGCAGCACGATATCCCCGGCCTTCATGTCTGACGACCCGGTCCCAAATGCTTTGTTGCCATCGCGCTTGAATTTCTCGCCGTGCAAAACGGTATCGAGATGGCCAAGCAGTAAGATTCGCTTTCCCTTGTTGCCTTTCTTTTCGGCCAGCAGATGTCCGGCGCGTTTCATCTCTGGCGGCATGCTGATCCAACGAGCCGAGAAGCCGAGTGACGCAAACTCTGTTTTGAATACCGCGCCAACCTGTTTGACCCCTGCCAGGTTTTCTGTGGGACTTTCGATGTTCACAGTTTTCTCCAGCAGAGCGTTAGCCTCGTTAGCGTGCGCGTCGATGTATTCGACCAGTTTCTGCTCCGCTGGAGAAATCTGTTGCGCGTAAACGCAGGTGACACACAAAAGCGCAAAGGCAAGGGCGACAGCGATTCTAGTGATGCACAGTGGCGCGAAGAGTTTTCTCATGGTTGTAATTCCTGGGAAGTAAGAAATTGTTTTTCTGGTGTGGTGTTCACGGTTGGCGGCGGTTTGAGTTGTCCATGTCTGAAACTATTAGCCAGCGGCCATCTGCGGCCTTCCTCAACGTAAGCGTAAACTTGCCATCGTCCGGCATTCCTCGTTCCTTGCTGTAACCACCAATGATATATCCGGTGTCGCCGTTCGTAGCGTAGGTAAACGCGCGCAGCGAAAGTGGCGCCCCGTTGCTCGTATAGAGTTTCTGGATCGCAGCGTGGCCTTTAACGGGCGCGGCGCCGTTTCCCAGGACAAAGCCATCTTCCGTGAATAAGTTTGCGAGTGCCGCCGCATCGCCCACTTTCCAGGCTGCTTCATAGTCTGTCAATACTCTGGCTAACTCGGCAGGTAAGACAACTGCCGCCTCGCTGGTTGCCGCAGCCGTCGCTTCGCTTTCCGGTTGAGGCATTCTCGTCGATTGCCAGTTCACAACCTGCCACTTGCCTTTGCGCTTCACGAAGGTGCCGCTGTTGAGGTAATTCATCACATCGGTCTTAGCGTCCTTAACAGTCGTAGCCACCAAGCGGAATGCCACGATTGCGGTGTCTCCATACTGCTGAATGCGAATGTCCTGCGCAGTGTACACAGTCGTGGGATCCCCCGGCTTTGGCGCGGGCGCTGAACGAACATCGTGCATGATGTCCGTTTTGCCACGCCGGCGTCCGGCAGAGCCGGTATAGATCACGTCTTCAGCCCAGAAACGATCGTGCACCGCGGCATCGTTGCGCGAAGCCCCGGCGAGAAACTCGTTTAGTAACTTCGTCAATTCTGCTTCATCCTTAGCCGGCGAAGGCGCTGTTTGCGCAATCACTCCAAACGAGATTAGCAAAAGAACAACCACGACGTTTGTCAGGCGCTTTGGGGTAACTGAACAATTCTGCATGCCTTTCTCCTTCAGTCAGCTCTATCCATTAGTCGCGAAGACCTCGGTTAGCACCGGCGTCGGTTGGGGTCGCGATTATCCCATACGGCCCTGCCGGCGGTTGCGGGTAGCGGGGGCTTCGAGCAGAGTTGTTCATTAGCATGTAGAGTATACTCAGGTAGTGAATTTGGATGACGCCACTTAGCCTAGCCAGAGTCCGGTCTGCCGAAATGATAACCGAACGCGCGGATCCGACAAACTTTTCGCCGGCAAACGAAATCCCTTCCGACAAGTTCAATCGAAATATCCTCGTAAACTCGAACCCGCTTATTAGCGTTGTGATGCCGGTACATAACGCGTTGCCATTCCTCGACCAGAGCATTAGCAGCATTCTCCAACAAACCCTGCGCGATTTTGAGTTTGTAATTCTCGACGACGCGTCTACGGATGGTTCAGTTGAGCGTTTGCGGGAATGGTCGTTGCGTGACAAGCGCATTCGCCTTCACGAAAGCAACAAGCGCCTGGGAGCTTCAGGTAGTTCGAACGCTGTAGTTTCTAAGGCACGGCTTCCCATCGTGGCCCGCATGGACGCCGACGACATCGCCCATCCAGATCGGCTGAGACAGCAGTGGAACATTATTGAGGGGCGCCCGGATGTGGCTGCTATTGGAACTCTCTGCAACGGAATTGATGCCAGCGGCCGAGAGGTTCGCCCTCGCGATCGCTGGAGGTTGGTGCGACGTTCGAATCTCATTCCGTTTACGCATGGCTCGGCGATGTTTCGCCGCGATGTGTTTGACCAGGTTGGTGGTTACCATGAAGCAGCGGCTGGTCGCGAAGACCAGGACCTGTTTTCTCGAATGGCAGCGCGCGGTCGGGTGCTGACGTTGCCTGAAGTTCTTTACAGTTACCGTTATCACTCCGGCAATGCGACGATCGCTAGTGACATCCGTGCGGCAGGCGCGGACCATTCAAGGAATGGCGATGCGTTGGCTGAATTCTACCTGCTGGGTGCCATGCGATTATGGGCCGGCAATCCGCCAATGTTGCTGCAGCCGATCCTTGCTAAGCATTCCTTGAAATGGAAACCCAGGTCGCTGATGATCCTGGCTTCCGCTGTCCTGGGTCACGTCAGTCCAGCGACTCTAAGAGGTTCGCTGCGTTTATCGATTCGAGCTCGGGATCTGCTTGCGAGTTTGAAGGTAAGAGAAGGTCGGCTTTATGAATGGCAACCGTCTCGAGTGTCTCATGACAACCTCGGTTAGAAACAGTTTTCGTAATTGAGCGCTCGCTTACCTCGCAATACTTCGCGGTAATAGGACAGGAGTGCCGGGACCGTGTTCTCCGGTGAGAATTCCGTCATTTTTTCCTGCGCTGCCGCTCCCATTTCCTTAAGCCTCGGATCCATCCACGCAGAGATGATTTTTTCCGCCAGCGCCTCCGGATTATTGGGAGGCACTAGAAACCCTGTCGTCCCCTCGGTCATCAGTTCATCAAAGCTGGTGCCCGTCGTCCCAATCACTACCTTCCCGAGACCCATCGCTTCCATGCATGCGTTAGACAAGTTTTCTATCAAAGATGGCAACACGACCAGATGTGCCCCGGCGATCACGGGGTAGAGCTGAGCATGTGGCAGCTTTTCCAGCAGGACGACCCGATCTGCGAAACCATTACATCGCGCGCGTGCGTAGGCGGCCATCGACGGGGCAAGGCTGGATGCCATGTCCTGTCCAACCAATGCTACGCAGGCATCCGGACATTGTTCCAGGACACGCGGCAGCGCCTCGATTAGCGTGTGAAACCCTTTGTGCAGTTGGAAGCGACCAAAGAACAGTAGATACTTTTTGCCTTGCAAAAATTCATCATAAATTGAGTAATCCCAATCACGCGTCTCCACATAGAAGGGCGTCGGAATCACTCGCACGCGGGTCAACCCAGCTTCCTGCCTCAGCATGCGTTGGAGGGTATGACTGGGAGTGAAAATATTCCTGCTCAGTCTGAATTGCAGCGCCTCCAGCTGCTTGATGACCCTGGAATCCAGCTTTGGTTTTACTCCGACTGCTTCATTCAAGGCAGGTTGATAAGAAGAAGCACGTAAGACGTGGGGCACACGCAAAAGGAGTGTAGAGACCAGGCCACAAAGGGAATAGTTTGGGAACTGCACCAGCTGAACCGGTTGTTGTGAGTTCAACCGTTTCAGCTTCCGATAAACTTTCCAACTAAAATCCAAAAACTGCAGCGAACTCGGTAGCGGAGACTGTGTCGCCCGATCCAATTGAGACCACCACCCGCTGCTCTTGATGCGGTGGACCGTTACGCCTTCATGCTTAAACCGGGCCTCGTCAATTTCCGATAGAGTCAGTACGTGAATATCATGGCCCAGCTCAGCCAGCGCTCTCGCGAGCCGGTGAACATAGTTGGCCAGCCCACCATCAAAATACTCTTCGGTTACATATTCGGGTGTTGCAAAGGCTATTCTCAAAGGCTCCTTTAATCGTGTCGCAGCTCACTCTCTTCCGTCATTTCTTACCAGCGAAGAACTGGGCCGCGGCGGCGGCGGTTTCCTCCTTGCTAAGTTTTTGGAGCTGTTGGTTGATGCCCCACTCGTGTCCAAACGGATCGACGATCTTTCCGTACCGTGCGCCCCAGAACATGTCCTGCACCGGCATTAAGACTTGGGCGCCACGAGCGACCGCACGTTCGACAGTCGCATCGGCATCAGCCACCGCGACCGTGATCCGCACACTTGTTCCACCCAGGGTCTGCGGCGTCTTGCAGGAGCCGCCCTCCGCCGCCGTGAATTCATCGCTCAGGAAAAGTTTGTGACCATCGAGCACGATCTCGCCATGCAGGAGTCTCTGGCCATCCGGCGCCATCATGCTATCGCCCTCCACGGCGCCGAAGACTTCCTGGTAAAACTTGAGCGCGGCGAGACCGTCGCTGACTATGAGATGGGGAATAAATTGATCTTCTCGCTGCATACTTACCTCCTGTTCACGCGCAGACAACGCCTGAGAGTTTGCGGCTTTGCGAGTGTCCGATTGGACGTAAGTTAACTGTTTCGCGCTCAGCTCATCAAGTGCCGTTCATCAAGCGTTTGACTCGAGCGTGACGTATAGCCACCGTTCCTTCTGATCGTTGTAGTGTCGGGAAAGATCTTCAAGCCGGACTTCCGCACTTGAGATCCTGCGTCCGGCCTGGTCCGCTACGTACAGTTTCAGAGAATCTACCTGCGCCGATAACTCATTAAACCTGGTTCGATATTCGTCGTTCTCCTCGTCGAAGATTTCATAAGCTTCCCGCACGTTTGCTTCAAAGCAGTCGTTTTCGGCTTCCGGAAGCGCCTCGAAAATGTGGGAATACGCAAAATAGTCTTCGCTCGGATGAAACCTCCCGCTCCGTTGACCACCCGAACGCGTGCGCTCCAGTAGCGAGTAGCCAAGCAGTTGCTGATTAGTGTAGAGCAGGTATTTCGGCTGCGGCTCAGCTTCGGAGTTTGCCTTCTCGATCCACCACACATTCGTATCACTAGCGGAAACGATGTCTTTGTTGGCGCCGCCCTGCTGCATCGAGGGCAAACGCTCCATGGCGTCCTGGTACCGCTTCTGCGTGGCGCGTGGCGGCTGTTCCTCGACTGGTGAAGCTGAATTGATAATGATCTGATCCAGCGGCGTCTCGATGACCTCTCCAGGCTCGCCTTGTCGTCCAATGAGTTTTATGTAACACACGCCGGTCTCCGCATCCACAGCCGACATGATCAGAACGTTATCAAAAGTTAGCAGCGCGCTGATCTTGACTTCAATTGTGCGAGACAGTGCACCGCCTGCGGGAATGGTCATGCGACTTCCGCTTGAAGTGTTGGGTTGCCGCAGCCATCCGCGACACACTGATTGGATGTGTTCGAGTTCTTCCCCAGTCATTCAAGAGAACGCGTGGCCAATGCGGCAACAGGTCTGTGGATTCTAGCGTCGCTGGGTTCCCAGCGACGGACGTCTTCGGTGATGACGAACTACGAGAATGCGCACACTATCTTCAACAATACGAAAAAGAAAATGGTAGGGAAACTTATCCAGGTTCACCAATCTGAGTTCGCGCTTACGAAGACCGAAGGATTCGGGATGATCGGCTGCTTTTGGAAGAATGTCTTTAGCTCAGCGTAGAACTCATCGGCGAGCTTTGGCCCGGCGACATCTTCGTAATAATCCATAATGCGAGAGATGTCGGAAGCAACCTGCTGATGAAACGTCAAACGCATCAGCTACGACGGCCCTGAATTTTAGAATCCAGCTCGATGAGCGAAATCACCTTGGCAAGATCGGTCTCAACCTCTGAATCACGTATCAGCGCTTCGGCAACGCCTTCATCTTCGTCGGACAGAATACCCGGAAGGGAGTCGAGCAGATTAGCGGCTAATCTCGCCCGTTCCTGTTCCGACAAATCAAGCGCGAGTTTCTCGACTTCAACGATGGTGCTCATGAATGAAGGATAACGCTGGGAAGAAAAAGGGGCAATAGGGTAATGCCTAGCCCGCAGGTACACGTCGATTAGTAACTAAATCAGAACCGTGAGCGATAGCGACCGGCCCGCGGATAACAGCTTTGAGTTCTCTTGTCTGTTTTTGTTTATCGTAAAGCAGCTTCAAAGGTCGTATCGGGAGACCCATCATTGCCTCAGCGTCAAAGCCAATCGCATAACCTTGCCCGTCATCCGCGTAGGCTCGCCATTGACTAAGCACATCGCCGTCAAGCGAAAAACAAGCGGCTACTAACAATCCTCGAATCCCGGAGACGCTTATGATTTTTCCGATTTCGTCCAAAAATTCGCGCCCTACTTCATCGAGTAATTCGGACGCTGCATCCTCCCAAATCGAATACCCCCAATGCATCTCCATAAAATCGTTCATTGAGAAGAGATCGCTAAAGCGCATTTTCTTGGAATTGCAGATTGCCAAAAAGGACGCCGCCCTACAGTAGTGATATATGACATCGTCTTTGGCCGGTTCATAAACTCTCGAAATAATCATGCTGCTACCAGACTCACAAAGTTAAATTCCTGCGCACTAAGATTGTTGATAAATCTCACCACCAGCCGCCACAAACTCTTCTGCTTTCTCTTTCAATCCAAGTCCGAGCGCCGCCTGCGCATCGATCTCTTTCTGCGCGGCGTACTCGCGGACGTCCTGCGTGATTTTCATTGAGCAGAAGTGCGGTCCGCACATGGAGCAGAAGTGCGCTAACTTCGCGCCTTCCTGCGGCAATGTTTCGTCGTGATATTCGCGCGCGACTTCCGGGTCGAGCGAGAGGTTGAACTGATCTTCCCAGCGAAACTCAAAGCGTGCTTTCGATAGCGCGTTGTCGCGAAACTGTGCGCCGGGATGGCCCTTGGCTAAATCGGCAGCGTGCGCGGCGATCTTGTAGGCAATCACGCCGTCCTTAACGTCTTTCTTGTTGGGCAGGCCGAGGTGTTCTTTCGGCGTGACGTAACAAAGCATCGCGGTGCCGTACCAGCCAATCATCGCAGCCCCGATGGCGGAAGTTATATGATCATAGCCGGGGGCGATGTCCGTGGTGAGTGGGCCGAGCGTGTAGAACGGCGCTTCGTGACAAGTCTCCAGCTGCTTGTCCATGTTCTCCTTGATCAAGTGCATCGGCACATGACCCGGACCTTCGATCATCACCTGACAGTCATACTCCCAGGCAATCTTCGTGAGTTCTCCGAGCGTTTCGAGTTCGGCAAACTGCGCTTCATCGTTGGCGTCAGCAATCGAGCCGGGGCGCAAGCCGTCACCGAGACTGAACGAAAAGTCGTAAGCCGCCATGATTTCGCAGATGTCGCGGAAATGCGTGTAGAGAAAACTCTCTTCGTGATGTGCCAGGCACCACTTCGCCATGATCGAGCCGCCGCGGCTGACAATTCCAGTCGTGCGTTTGGCGGTCATCGGAACGTAAGGCAGTCTTACGCCGGCGTGGATGGTGAAGTAATCAACGCCTTGCTCGGCTTGCTCGATCAAAGTGTCGCGAAAGATTTCCCAGGTGAGGTCTTCGGCCTTGCCGCCAACTTTCTCCAACGCTTGATAAATCGGCACGGTGCCGATGGGAACTGGCGAGTTGCGAATGATCCACTCGCGCGTCGCATGAATGTTTTTGCCGGTCGAGAGATCCATCACCGTATCGCCACCGCAAATGATCGACCAGCGCATCTTTTCAACTTCGTCGTCAATGGAAGACAACACAGCGGAATTGCCGATGTTGGCATTGATCTTCACCAGGAAATTGCGGCCAATGATCATTGGCTCAGACTCGGGATGATTGATGTTAGCCGGAATGATGGCGCGACCGCGAGCAACTTCGTCGCGTACAAACTCGGGGGTGACGTATTCAGGAATGGCAGCCCCGAAGGACTGGCCTTTGTGTTGGTGATCGAGCGAGTCCCGCTCAGCGGACGCAAGCTGTGCGCGTTCCCTTCCCAGGTTTTCCCGGATGGCGATGAATTCCATCTCGGGGGTAATGATGCCTTGTCGTGCGTAGTGCATTTGCGTGACGCAAGCTCCGGTCTTGGCCCGCAGCGGAGTGCGTTGCAATGCCGGAAAGTCTTCCAGGCGACCTTTCTCCTTCCGACGAGCCTGATTGGCAGAGTCAAACGTCAGGTAGCCATCGTCGATTGGTTGCAGGTTGCGGCCTTCATACTCTTCCACGTCCGCGCGTTCGAGAATCCAATGACGACGAAGCGACGGCAGACCTTCACGCACATCGGTCTTGATGGCCGGGTCGCCCCAAGGGCCGCTGGTGTCGTAAACGCGCACCGACGCATTGTCCTCAAGCGAGTTGTCGAAGTTGCGCGTTTGGTTTTGTGAGATCTCGCGGAAGGGTACGCGCACACCGGGTTGTTCGCCGGGGACATAGACGCGGCGCGAGTTTGGTAGTTGGGCTTGCGGAGTTCCAACTGGTTTGATGGCGGTACTCATTGCACTTTCCTTCCTGGACTTGTGTCGCCCGCTTCGCGGGCTCAAAAACAAATGGGTCGAGGTGATCCAGGGGCGACGCGCTGCGCGCTTGCCCCTGGCTATTAAATTCCGCGCCTCCAGCGCAAAAAGCAAAAAAACCGTTCCAATCAAGGGGATGGAACGGTCAACGAATGGCTGTTTCTCCCTTCGACGGTGCTAACCGTATCAGGTTCTAGGGGTCTCCCGATTGCGGGATTCGAATTCGAGATTGCGGATGGCAGAAACTGCTCTGTTAATCCCCAATCCGCATTCGTCAATCAGCAATCAATGGGACTCTCAGCCACAATCTGATAATCGCGGCTCCCCCGAAAACTTTGTGCTGACAGTTTACTACACGGTAGGCGAATGCGGTAAACTCGATCCACACAACTGATGATTAGTCTACGAAAGTGAGAGCAAACAACATGTCAGCAGAAATAGGGAAACAGTTTCCGGAGTTTAGTTTGCAGAATCAAGATGGCAAGATGGTGACGCTGGGCGATTTTGTGGGCAAGTGGCTGGTGGTTTACGTGTACCCGAAGGACGACACTCCCGGTTGCACCATCCAGGGCAAGTCGTTCACCGCCAGCAAGCAGGAGTTTGACGACGCGGGCATTTCCGTACTCGGCGTTAGTGCGGATGACGTAACCTCGCACAAGGATTTTTGCAACAAGTTTTCTTTTACAATCGATCTACTCGCCGATCCCAACCACGAGCTGCTCGATGCTGCGGGTGTGGGACAAAGCGATTACAAAGGCACGATGTACTGGAACCGCACCTCGTTTGTGATCGATCCTGAAGGTGTGTTGCGGAAGGTTTACGAGAAGGTCAACCCCGAAGGTCACGAGCGCGTGCTGCTGGACGACATCAAGGCAATGCAAGCCGGCGGCTCAAAAGGCGCGGCCGTTTAAGTGCCAAATAACGTCATTGCGTAGCCACGGGCGCATTTGCTCCCGCCGGCTCTGTGACCAGTGGCGCGTTCAAGTATTTTGAAAAGAACCAAACGTAGCGCCGCACCCGGTCCATCTGGTGCCGCGGTTCGGTAAAGCCGTGGTTCTCGCGTGGGTAAACCACAAACTCCACCGGCACCTTCATTTCCTTGAGCGCCATGTAAAACTCCTGCGCCTGCGCGATGGGTACGCGCGTGTCCGCCTGCCCGTGCATGATCATCGTTGGCGTCTTGACGTTTTTCACATACTTCATCGGTGAGCGGTCCCAGTAAAGTTCCTGTGCCTCCCACGGCGATTTATCCGAATAGAACCAGCGCAAGTATCTCTGAATATCGTTTTGTGAATACATCGAGTAGATGTTTGAGATTGCTGCCCCCGGTGAGACGGCTTTGAAGCGATCTGTCTGCGTCAGGATCCAGAACGTCATGTAACCGCCATACGACCAGCCAAAGGCACCGAGGCGATCCGGATCGGCGATCCCGCTGGCAATCATCGCATCCACGCCGGTCATGCAGTCTTCGTAATCGCCTTTGCCCCAGGTGTTCTTATTTGCCTGAGCAAACGCGAGGCCCTTGCCGGTCGATCCCCGAAAGTTTGGTTGCAGCACCGCAAAACCGTTTGCCGCGAGTACCTGCACAGTGCCGCTGAAATTGTTGAGTGAGGATCCAGTTGGACCTCCGTGCGGATTTAGCAGGAAGGGAACTTTTTTTCCCGGCTGGTAGCCGACAGGTTTAGTCAGTAGCCCTTCGACTTCAGTGCCGTCCTTGCTCTTCCATTTCACCACCTCAGTGTCGGCCAGCGCGTAGTCCTGCAACCACACGTTGTGATCCGTAGAGTTTATCGAACTGAAATTCTCGCTGGTGGTGTACAACTCCGTCGGGTGTTTGGCTGAGGACGTCGTCCCCACAACTGTTCCGTTGCGGCTGATCTCGGTGATGCCGGTCGCACCACCACTCGTGGTGATCTGTTTGACGGCTCCGCCGGCCACGTCGTAAGAGTAAACTTCGATCGCTTCCAGCACGTTGGTGCTGAAGAAAATTTTCTTGCCGTCGTGCGACCACACTGGAGTTCCCACGCTGAGATCGAATTTGCTAGTCACTTCTTTGGGGGTTCCCCCTGAAGCGGGAATCAAATAAAGAAATGAGGTCGAAACTCCGCCGCTCACGTCCGGACTGCCGGTGTAGGCGATCAACTTGCCATCCGGTGACCAACGCGCCGTATCACTCGGGCCGGCGTTGTCTTCAAGCCTCTTCTTCTCGCCGCTGGCGATGGTCATGATCCAGATTTCGCCCAGGCTGCCGTCGTCGGCTTTCGGCGTGGGGCGCGTGGTGTAGGTGATGCGCGTTCCATCCGGCGACCACTGCGGTTCGCTTACAGTAAAGTTGCCCGCGGTCAGACGCTTTGCTTCTTTCTTCTCGATGTCCCACAGCCAAAGGTGATTCATCTTGATGTCGTGATCGATCACGATGGTGTCGTCTTTGACCTTCTTGCGATCTTCCTCGTCCTTGTTCGGTTGGTCCGCAGCGCTTAAGAGCAACTGCTTGCCGTCTGGCGAAAAGCGAAAGCCGCTGACGCCGCCCTTGTGCGAAGTCACTGCCCATGACTCGCCACCGTCCGCCATCATCATCCACACTTGTCGTTCGCCGTCCTTTTCACGATCCGACAGGAACGCGATCATGCGGCCATCGGGCGACCACTCAGGCGCGGTAGAACTCTTGTCACCGCGCGTAAATTGCGTGGCCTTGCCGCCGCGAGCTGACACCACCCAAACCTGCGTAACAGTTTTCCACTCCTTGTCCTTCTCCATTTTTACTTCGCCGACTGTGTAGGCCACGCGTGTTCCGTCCGGCGAAATACGCGGCGCTGCAACCGTCTTAACTTTCATCAGGTCGAGCGCGCCCAACAACTTATTGCCGTCTCTCGTACGAGCATCCGGAACGCTGGCCGCCTTCTTTTCAGAAGGAACAGCCGCTGTTTCCTGGGCGCGCAACTGCGACGTGGATAGCAAGAAACACGACAACAATACGAGAATGGCAGCTAAACGTTTGGTAGTCATGAAAGGGGACTCCTTCAAAAGGTAGATCACGGTTCGGATTCAAAACTGAGCAGCGCAAAGTAAGATAAACAGCAACGGCGCGTCAACCCAGTGAGGTTAACCGCCGATGAAGCTCATCGATCTCGAAGGCGCGACAAACTGCGGTTCGTTGATGTAGTGACGCGGCTCTTTCTTCATTACTACTGACTCGATGAAGTCGATAATCTGCTCGCGCGTGGCGCCGGAGCGGACCACGTCGCGCAATGAGTGTTCGACAGTGGAAAAGAGGCAGGTGCGAATCTGACCGTCCGCAGTAAGGCGAATACGCGAGCAAGCGCCACAGAAAGGTTCCGTCACGGGCGCGATGATTCCGATTTCGCCTGGCGCGCCGTCGCCAAAGCGATAGCGCGAAGAAGTTTCGGAACCACGTGCGACATCAATAGGAGTCAGAGGAAACTTCGCTTCAATACGCTCGCGAATTTCGCGGCCGGAAACCACGTCGGCGCGCGACCAATCGTGACCCGAATCAAGCGGCATAAACTCGATGTAGCGCATCTTCACGTCGTGCTTGCGGGCAAAGGCGGCGAAGTCTGCTACTTCTTCTTCGTTATGCCCGCGCACGATGACGGCGTTGATCTTGATCGGCTGCAAACCCGCTTCCTTCGCGGCTGCGATGCCCGCTAAGACGCGATCCAGGACGTCGACGCCGGTCATTTGTTTGAAAGTGTCGCGTTTCAAACTATCGAGACTGATCGTGACCCGATCGAGTCCAGCGTCTTTCAAACTCCGTGCGTGCTCTGGAAGAAAATAAGCGTTGGTGGTGAGAGCCAGATCCAAAAGCCCTTTTGCCTTCAGCTCGGAAAGTTTTCTGGTGATCGTATCGATGTCGCGTCGCAACAATGGTTCACCTCCGGTGAGGCGAATCTTTTCAATGCCCAGCGAAACGAAGATGTCGCAAACGTATTCCATCTCTTCATACGAAAGCATCTGCTCTTTCGGCGCAATGGGCGGTTCCCCGTGAGGCAGGCAATAGAAACAGCGAAAATTGCAACGGTCGGTTACCGACACGCGCAAGTCGCGTATTGCTCGGCCATAGGAGTCTTTAAGAATCTGGTTCATCACTAGTAATGATACGCGCAACGGGAGGCTGTTCAAACTTAAGCGCTGCAGGCGCTGTGCTAATTCCCGGCGAGCCAGCGCGCGGCGTTGGCGACGTAAGTCTTGATGTCTTCGAGTGCTTGCGGATTTCGTTTGTAGCCATCGCCCGGCGCCTCGAGCAGAAAACTCGGGCAGCCCATGTCTGTGTCCCAGTTGTAGTCAGCAAAGTGATGAAAGCTCGACTCGGCAATACCGCGCCCGAGTTGATTGCCGTGCTTGTCTGACGCACTCTCAAAGGCAACCACCAAATTGAATGGACGGCCGCTGATCTTGCTGATGCCGGTAGCAATCACGCGTGCCTGCTCTTCATCTTCCGGTACGCCGACCGCCCCTTCATGAGGATGGGCGGGGAAAAACTGGATCACACCCGCAGGTGAAGCGGGCTTGCGCAACAATTCATGATCGACCTCTGCCTTTATTGTTTGAAAGTCACCGTTGGCGCCCGAATGATAGTTTGGCCACGAGATCGAAGTGGTAAAAGTATCGTCCACAACCTGTCTCGACGCATCAGGCTCGGGATTTTTCGAGTGAAAGAAGTGTGCGCGGCCAATCCCGCCGAGGGTGCACAACGAGGTCCCCAGGTCCTCGTGATCGCGTGTAGCCATTATGCCGCCGCCCCGCTGCCTGAAACGCGTGATGCCCTCACAATCAGCCACCGTCAATCCATCTCCGGTGTCGATCGCAAAAAGCCATAGCTCGTCAATATCCGTGGCGTCGAGGGCACTGAGGATCGGATCATTGCCGGCGGCCTTCGCTTCACGATCGCGCGTAGTCACTTCGCATAACGCATTTCCGGCTTCGTCTTTGAGCGAGGCTAACTCATCTCGCAAAAGTGAGAATCGGCCGACGTGCCAGTCGTCTTTGGCAAAAGGAATTGTGGTTTGCAGTAATATCCGAATCGTCATTGTTATTCCTCCACCCTGCGCGAGCCGGCTTCCAGGCGAAATGAGACTCCTGCCGCGTCTTGCATTCCGTTGTTTCTTTGGTTTAAAAGACTGTACAGCGAACCAGCCTCGAGCCGCAATTGCCCTGTTGCCCGACTGTCTTTCGGTAATCGAACTACAGAAAGGATAACTCCGTGAATCTTCGCCAAATCAGCAGGTTTGTGCTGCTTGCCGCCTTCTTGTTCTTGCTCAGCAACAGTGTCGCGGCGCAGTCAACTATTTTCAATATACCCTCCAGCGACGTGCAGCCTTCGCGGACGGTTTATTTGGAAACTGACTTCATAACCCATTTCGCGTCCTATAAGAATGGTGGTTACCAGACTTATGAACCGCGCCTCGTCCTAGGTTTGCCGGGACACGTGGAAGTTGGCGTCAACGTTGCCTACACGCGCGCTGCTTCCGCGTCACCCATCGAGGTGCAACCAAACCTAAAATGGCAGTTTTACAGCAATGAGAAAAACGGCGTTGCCATAGCGGTTGGTGGATTGGTTTCAGTGCCGGTGACGCACCGGCGCGACGGAAATACAACCGGACTGGTTTACGTCGTCGGCAGTAAAAGTTTCTCCGGAACGCACGCCCCACGACTTACGTTTGGCGGTTATCAGCTAGTGGGTAGATTTGCGGATGGTACGGACAAGACCGGCGTGCTGGCAGGTTTCGAACAACCGCTAAACAAAACGTTTTCGTTTGTAACTGACTGGTTTAGCGGCAACAACGACTTCGGTTACGTCACACCAGGCATGGGTATTACGCTTTCACCCAAGAATAATATCTATGCCGGCTACAGCATCGGTAATCAGGGACGTGGCAACAATTCACTGGGCGTTTACTACGGGCACACTTTCTGAGAATGCTTATCGGGGCTTCTAATTAGCGGGTGAGCTCGGTCACCGAGCCCTCCCTGACGGTCGGGCTACTACCCCGTCCACTCAAAAACAAAACGGTCCTTCGCAGATCGTCTGTTCAAGTTTGCGACGATCACTGGGCGCTTCCTTCTCCTTCAAGTCCGCGGAAAGCGTTGATGGGTCCGCCGGCCGGCCGATAGCGACCATTGCTAAGACCTCGAAGCCTTCCGGAATATTCAACGCGGTCCGCGCGCGCTCGTAGTCAAAC
>JANLYH010000142.1:0-52740 GCA_031365545.1 Pyrinomonadaceae bacterium
AAAACGCCGTTCAAAATCGTGCTGAAGAAACTGTAGCGGATCGCAGCTATGAAGAATGAAAATGGTTTCATGAAGGCTGCAGTGATTGTGCCGAGCGACAAAAAGCCGGTCGACAATTCACTTCATCCCGCCTGGCGCGCATTCCTCCGTTTCTGCCTTGAACTAGGGCACGGAGAGATTGAAAGACTAAAGATTCAGGATGGGTTACCGGTCATTGCAGAAGTGACCAGACAGAAGATCAAGTTCTCACCCTAAGCGCGGGGCGTTGCGGCTGCGATTGCTTGGCTGACCGAAACATTCGGAGGCCGTCATCCCAGGATTCTGGGCTGGCGGCCTTTGTCATTTAACAAACTGATCTGAAGCAGCATTGATCATTGCTGAACAAAAGAAACAGGGAGAAGACACGATGAAAACAAGCACTCGAACGACTCTGACAAACTGCCTGCATAGACATGCCTCAATCAGAGGTTTGCTTGCCGGAATGCTGTGCCTTGGTGCTCTTGGTTCTGCCGTGGCTCAGAAAGCAACCTCATGCGGCAGTGATGTCACAAATCTGAGCGTGAGCATCTACAAGTACACGGATGCGACAAACACCACAACCTACAATCTGCAACCCGATCTGACCTACGCTGATGGCACCCCGGCGCCTTACATTTCAGGTAAGACGAAGGGCAACAACATCGATGCCAGGTTTCAGGTAGACAACTGTACTTACGATTTCACCATGAACTTGTATTTCTCTAAGCGGTTCATGACTTACAAGTTTCCGGGTGGCTCGCCCCTGGGTACCTCGGCAAACTTTACCTTCTTCAACATGGACCGGGTCGCCGACGTGCCGGTTACCGACGGCGGGTCTGCCTTTCTGAACTGGTGCAACACTGCGACCGATAATTACGCCGGTTGCGGGGTTGATGCAAACGGCTACTTCGTGAGAAGGAGTTACGGCTCTGGTCAGCTGGATCAGCAGAATCAGTATCACCTGCGTTTCAACTACTCTCCCATCGACAACGTCAATCCGATAGCCACAGGCACTGCTTACGTGAAGGTCTATCACACTGATGCAAACACCTGGACGATGATGCCGGAGCAAGTTCCGCCACCGCCCAGTGTCACCGGAACCGATGGCGAGTGGTCGGTGCTGCTCTCCAACGGTACCGTCGCCGGTTATCAAAAAACGCCGTTCAAAATCGTGCTGAAGAAACTATAACGTTCTGGCAGAAGTGACGAAGAAAAAAGGTGAGGTTCGGCTGACAAGGCGAGCATCGTTTAAGACGTTTTCTTGTGCCGCATAATCTTTCGGTTGACCGAAACACTCGGAGGCCGTCGTCACGGATAGAACGTCCTCGCCGGCGGCCTCTCTGTTTGAAAGCTAATTGGCGGTTTTATCCACACACTGCCCGTAAAGAACTCGCGGCAGATTTAGACCGAAGGAGTCATTCATGCTTCATCAAAAAAACTGTCTTGTGAGACGGCAACGATTACTTCTAGCTTTAGCCATATTCGTTGTTTTTGCGGGGACGAGTTCCGGCCAAGCCATCGTTTCCAATATCCCGGTCAGCGGTATATTTAACGACAACTCGTCCAACGGTATATCCAAGTTCGCTATCAACCCAACGACCAATCGCGCGTATGTCGTAACTGAAATTATTGTATGGGATGGAGGTCACGACAGCCGGCGTCGAACAATTCAAGTTGTTGACCTCGCAACTCACGCTGCAATCGCATCAATCGATGCCGGCGAACAAATTTTAAAAATAGTCGTTAACCCCACGACGAACCGCGTTTACGCACTTGAAGAATCTTCATATCAGGATTTTATTCATGTCATCGTTATCGGCGGCGACACGAATCAAGTCTTAACTCGAATTTTGGTTCCTGAAAACACCTGCGACTTGGCCGTGAATCCCGTAACAAACCGTATTTATGGCGTGCAGGGTTTTACAGACGAGTCAGTCAGTCCGTCGGTGCAAAAGCTCCAAGCGTTTGTAATCGACGGAGCGACCAATACCGTGATCGGGGGGACGGCCTTTTACCCACACCATTGGGGATATGGGATCGCGGTGAATCCCGTCACGAATCGCTTCTACGTGTTGAATACGACAGGGGACGATGGGCTGCTTGTCTTTAACGGCGAAACCAATGAGCTGGAAAAATCGGTTAGTAATGCTGCTCTACACGTGAATGGTGTTGTGCAAATGGACCTTAATCCGAATGCTGGCAAGCTTTTTATTCTGAGCAACCGGGGTGAAGGACCCCTTTGGAGCACTGCGGTCCTTGCTGTTGTCGATGTAAATACGAATGAACCTATATCAATATTGCCGATCGGAAACTCACAAGGGGTTAGAGACTTCGCGGTCAACTCGACTACGAACCGTGTTTACGTGGTACACGGTCCCTACTGCTGCTCGCCCGGGGCCTATTACGTTCTTGCAGAATTCGACGGCAATACAAATTCGAGCGTCTCGCGGACGATTCTCCTAAACGATGCTGCTCAAGTTGACACTTTGGGCATTGCCGTAAACTCTCAAACAAATCGCCTCTTTATCAACAGGAAAAAATTCCTTTCCGTTTTTGATCCGGTTGACGCGACACCGCCTTACTTGTTCGTGTCTGACTCAACTGTCGAAGCCACGAGCTCCGCTGGCGCATCGGCTTACTACTCGGCTTACGCCAGTGATAACAGCAACGTGTCACCGGCGATTGAGTGCAGCATTCCTTCCGGAAGCACGTTCCCGATCGGTACAACGACGGTCACCTGCCGGGCCGTTGACGCGAGTGGCAATCAAAGCGCGCCGCAGTCGTTTGCCGTCCACGTCGTTGACACTACTGGCCCAAACTTAACCTTGCCGGACACGATTTTCACCGATGCCGTAAACGCGTTCGGAGCGGTCGTCAACTATGTGGCTTCTGCAAGTGATGCGGTGGACGGGGACCGACCCATCACTTGCTCGCCAACCTCGGGCGCTACTTTTCCGGTCGGTGAAACTGTCGTCAATTGTGCAGCGACAGACGCAAAGGGTAATTCAACCAGCAGCACGTTCCGAGTGTTCGTCCTCGGCAGCAACGAGGAGGCAACGGCGACAGGGGATGACGTAACCGTTCACTCTTCAGATTCGGGGCTTACATTGACGTATTACTACGTTGATCAGCCTGGTGTTACAACTATCGCGCCCATCGATCCGGGCACCATCGGTGAAACCCCGTCGGGCTTCGCTGTGTCAGGCATCGCCTACGAAATCCATACCACGTCCGCCGGCGCAGCGGACAACGGCGTATCGTTGAGCTTCGTGGTGCCGAACTCTGCGACGATGTCGCAGGCGGAGTTCGAGTCTCTTCGAGTTTTGCATAACACCAAAGGCACTCTCGAGGACGTTACGAATGGTCACGATTACGCCAACCGGACTGTCTTCGCTTACACATACTCATTCAGTCCCTTTTACCTGGTGCGCTCAGTCGAAACAAAGATTGAGACTTTGTTCGACCGTTCGACGCCTTACAAAGTAGGCAGCACCATACCGATCAAGATCCAGATTCGAAATAGAGGAACAAACGCTAACCTTTCTTCATCCTCATTGAAAGTTACAGCGAGGTCCTTAAAGCGACTAGGCAGCAGTGCCGCGTCGTTGACGGTTATTGATTCCGGAGCGGCGAATCCTGACAGCAACTTCCGGTACCTGGGCAATTCGATTGGAGGGACTTACATCTTCAACCTGAGCACAAAAACACTTTCCGCGGGCTCATACGCGCTCAGCTTTTACGTTGGCGATGATCGGTCGGTGTTTTATACGGTCAAGTTTGAAGTAAAGTAACGAGCCGGTTGAAGGCTTCAAAGTTCGCAGCTGACTGAAAAACTCAGAGGTAGGCCTGTAACGACAATGATCGACGGTCTGGGCGCCGAGACGCTACCGACTCTGCGCATTCAAAACGACCAAGTCGCTGCCCTGAATCTTCCGCGGCGGAGAGTAGCAGACCACGGGATCTAGGCGGGAGCTACCACGCTACCGCGTGCAGAACCGCGCAGGGTGGTTACTCGGTCCGGACTTTCAAAGTGCTATACTATCCTCACCATGAGTCCTGAAGAAGAAGACTATTTCCTTAATCCTCCGCCTGGTTCGGCCGCGGCGCGGGCCGTTGAATTTGGGATAGATCTAACGCTGACCCTTGAGAACCTGCGGCTCACGCCGGAAGCAAGAATCCGCAAACTGGACGATCATCTGATTGGAATTGCCAAATTAAAGGCGAGCGCAAAGCTCCTGGGTCGCATCGATGAGTCAACTCGCAAGTCTGAGTGAAGAACTAGCAAACTTCATCGAGAGGCAGATCCAACTTCTCGGTAAGTTTGAGGTTGAAGCCGTCATAGTCGGGGGCGTCGCGGCAACGCTGCACGGCTCCGAGATTCCTACCACCGATTTGGATGTTTGTTATTCCAGAAAATCAGAGAACTTGCAGAAACTTGCGGCCGCTCTTCAGTCGGTTCATGCTCGCCTCAGGAATGCTCCTGAGGATCTACCGTTCCGACTGGATGCTGAGACCTTGAAAAGCGGTCTGAACTTCACCTTCACTACTGACATCGGAAACCTGGACTTGTTAGGAGAAGTGCGGGGGTTGGGTTATTACGAGGATGTGCTACCCGGATCGCTTGTTTTTGAGCTATTTGGTTATGCATTTCCAATCGTTGATCTTGCTAAACTGATTGTGGCGAAGCGCACTGCCGGTCGTGCTAAAGCCATGGTTGCGGTAGCCGAACTCGAAGCGCTTCTCGAACGGCAGACCAGACTGGATGAATCTTGACAGTGTTAGACTAGGCTTCCCAGCTTGCCGAATCCTCGCTCTGAGTGGTTATTCGTCTACCGTCCGCCGGCACCTTCAACAACGCCAGGCGCTCCACGACGCGATCGTTGATCAGGTGCTCCTCCACTATCTCCAAAACATCGCTGGGGCGGACTTGCGCATACCAAATCCCATCAGGGTAGACCATTACCGCAGCTCCAATCGCGCAGAAACCAACTGAGCCGCATTCAGTGAGCACGATACTCCCCGCCGGGTTCTTCCCCTTCTTCTCCTTTCCGAAAAGTAGCCTTCGCGCAATCAATTCTCGTTCAAACGCATTCCTCACTTCCGCACTTTCAACCGCTGAGCACGACTTACCCGTGCACACGAAAACGTGGCGTTGGATGGGCGCGCTCGTAATCGGCGCCAACCCTGCCAACTTTTCGCAGTCTTCAATGAAGTAGTTATCAGCCATCAGTCAAAACCTCTTGTCGGGATGCCCGCATGCTACCACGATGAAGACCCGGTTCAAGAGTCGGCATCGTGAGGCGCACGTTTTGGGCTAGCTCTCTTGCTAGCGCCGAAAATACCTGTAGAATGTCGTTCGCAGGGCGACCGCTCACACAGACCGCGCTTCGGAATGAACGGTCTGATTCGGTCGCCCAAAATTATGTAATGGGTAGCATCGCCTGCTGATTTTATGGCAACCGGCCTCGTAATCCACATTTCTTCGGGTAAAGACAAGCATACCCAGGTATTGACTGATGAACAGGTGCGCATTGGCAGCGGCGACGATTGCGCCGTGCGTTTGCGTTCCTCATCGCTGCCGCAGCGGAGCGACGAGAACCGCGCGCTGTTGGATCTTGAACGCCGTGATGGCTCCTACCAGGTAATTGCCTTTGACGAGTCGGTTAATCTCAGGCTCAACGGGAAGGGCCTGTCAATCAACGAGGAGATTAAGGATGGTGACGAACTTCGCATCGAAGACTCGCCCTTGCTGATTACTTTTTACCCGATTCGCTCGCTTCCCGCTGTTGTTGGCACTTCCGCCCACGAAGCCCACGTCGCCCCCTTCATAGAACAGGCGGCCATCGAGTCGGCCGCTACAGCGCGACGTGACGACGCCAAAGTGTTTCTTCGTGAGTTCACCCGCGAATTGGTCAAAGAGATCAATCCCAGCACGAAATTAATCACCCTCGCTATCGTGGTTATCCTGGTCGGCGGCAGTCTTTACATCGG
Source organism: Pyrinomonadaceae bacterium (assembly GCA_031365545.1). GTDB lineage: Bacteria > Acidobacteriota > Blastocatellia > Pyrinomonadales > Pyrinomonadaceae > PSRF01. The sequence goes on from JANLYH010000142.1 coordinate 6,010, forward strand.
CTTCTCAATGTTCAAGGAGTTACAGCGCACCCGCAAGCTGATCGATGACCAACGCGCACAATTGACGCAAGCCAAAGAGCAGGCGTCGAAGATGAATCAGACGTTGACCGACATTGGCCGGTCTAACAAGGAAATTCGCGACAGCTTGTCGTTGGCCGTCAAGCTGCGCAGCGATTACGGCAGCGGCGTTTGCCTGATTGCCGGAACCTACTATTTCGTGGAAGCAAGCACCGGCCGGCCGCTTCGTTATCCGGAGGCCCAGATGAATGAAAGCGGCTCATCAGTCCAAAACAGCGGCGACCCAACCACGTTGACACCGGACGGCAATGCCGCTGTAGCGGAGTTTCAGTTTTCGGGCAGCGGCTTTTATGTTGGTGATGGGTTTGTCGTAACCAACCGGCATATCGCGCAACCCTGGCTTGCGGATGACCGCGCACAAAGTTTAAGCACTACCGTCAAGGGTCAACCGCGCCTCAAGAAACTTAACGCCTACTTCCCCGATCACGCTCAACCCATACCCTTGAAGTTTAAGGGGGCCGGAAGTAGAGACGATCTGGCTGTCTGTTTTCTCGACATCAAAGACTTACCGACTGACATACCCGTCATCCCGCTTGAGACTGATGAGGACGCTGTAGCGGTGGGCAAGACGGTTGTGATGATGGGCTTTCCCTCCGGCATTGATCGTTTACTAGCTCTCCTCGACGATGCTGAGTCAAGGAGTATTCAGCAGCGCTACGGTGGGTCGCTTGATTCCCTCCTGGGACACCTCGCTGAATCGCGACGCATACAACCACTCACCACGCAGGGAAATATTACCGACGTTAACAGCCGCCGTATTGCCTACGACGCGCGGACAGCGGAAGGTGGGTCAGGGGCGCCTGTCTTTGGCCCCACTGGTCGAGTCATAGGTGTTAACTTTGCCGTCTTTACTGAAAACGAAGCTTCAAACTTTGCGGTCCCAATTCGTTACGGAATCACCCTGCTCGAGCGGACCGGATGGAAGTTTCCACCAGAGAAAGATGCGAAAGATCCTGAGAGCGCCGCCACGCCGGCGAAGTAGCCGTCAACCCAACCGAACCTACGTGTTCTCCGGCAACCTGCTCCATCCTCCGGGCATCGTACGCGCAACCTTCGTTAAACCAGTCATAGCAGAAGCGGCTACGCGCAGGATGGACTACAGGATTTACCGCCCATTTCGCGCAATGCTATATTGTTTATGTTCTACTTGATTCTTTCGGCATATTTCTTGCTCTAAGTTTTGCTCGATCATCTTGAGTTTACGTTTCGTCAAACATTAGGACAGAATTTTGCGGAGGCAGCGCAATAACACCGCGCCATTAGAAGGAATCGAAAGGTTGAAAACTATCAAGGGCTGTACTGGGGAGCGCATTTGTCCCGACAGATCGTCGCGACGAAAAGCCCGTGTCTTAATTTTCATCCTCTTAATCTCTCTCCTCGCACCCACTTCTCTTTTAGCCCAGGACCAAAGACCTCAGAATCAGTCACAGCCGTCAACGCCTTCCCCCGAGGAGGTATTTCGGCTCGAACGCGTGCCGCTAGCTGGTGGCGCCGAACTGATAACCATTCATGCAAGGCTAGACGGCCTTGAGAGTTCTGAACCAGGTCATTGGGTGCCGCTGGTGAGCGTGCTGCGCGACACACTCGGCGATCTCGATCCAGAAAATGACCGGCTCCGGTACGTCTGGCCACTGACCTATACGCGGCCGTCTATCAGCCAGCGCTTATCGGCAGCCGTCCCCTTTCTTTATTCTCGAGTGGGTAACAAGGAATCAACCTCAGAGAAAACGCCCCCGCCTATTATCGATCTTGCAGCTGCTGACCACGACGTTTGGAACAAAATCTTCTGGACCGCATTGCAGAGCCTGTTGCTCGATCCCTACGGCACCCCGATCAAGGCTTCAACCCGCGCCTACCGGCAAAACTCCAGCGACTATCGCCGGTCGCATATCATCCGTGCTCTATCCGTCCTCTCGCTTTATCAAACCGTCGCGGGTGCATCGGCTTTTTCCGAAACCGAGCTTTCTGAGATTCAAGCGCGCCTGAAGCTGACTGATAAGACCTTTGGCGGTCTCGTTGATGATCTGGATCTTCAGCGTTACCACGAACAGACGCTAACGGACGCGCGCGATACGCGCGGACACAACTGGGAATTGTTGCGCCAACGCGCAGAAGCAGAGTCGTTGTCTTTCGAACCACTCCAGATGCCTGATGGGAGCACGACCCACGCGATGCTGTGGGTCACAAAGTCGGACCTCCTGGCCAATCAGGGCAAACGTTATGACGGCCGATTTTTGAACATAGCCAATCCGTGGTCCGACCAGCGCCTGCTAACGTGGCAGGGTTACAGCGAAACTCGATTCCTGGATCCAGAAAACCGGCCGGTCTCACCTGATGCGCCCGGCGCACGCGCGGTCGAGATGTTGCCGTTGGCGCTTTACGGCTTAGATAATCCTAAAATTCCAATGCTGCTCGTGGATTTTCGCGACGGCTTCAATCCCAAGAAACGCGAAATGTCTCGACGGGCTTTGCAGGATGTAACGCGCAACGTGCTCTCGCTGTCGCGATTTGGAGACCCGGCCTACTTCCTGGGGCGAACGATTTTCGATTTCGTAACCGGACGCCGTGGGATCGACGTAAACCAACCATCGCGTTTGCGCACTTACTCGCAGTTGAAGTTGCTTCTGTCTCTTAACCAGTCGCTGAACCCCGAGCTGCGAGCGCAGCTCGGCAATCGGTTGGAGAGAGTATCCGTAAATCCTTTCGAAAACGACCTGGAGGTTGAGAGCAAGCTGGCGCAGGAGCAGTATGCCGCGTTACTCGAATATGCGAAGCGACCTGATGGCTTGCCGCAGAAGCTTGATCGCGATCGGCGCGAAGAGATGGTGAAGCTCGAACACGGACGAACTGAACAAGTGCTTTTCCGGCTTGCCAACGTCTTGAGTTTTGGAAAATACATTCATCGCGAGAAAGCAAAAGCAGAGATGGCAGAGCGGCTAGACATTGCGCGACGCTTTGCCTATCACACCCGCTTCCTTCGCGAGGTCGCTAGATCAAGTCAGCAGATAGATGTTACCTGGAACCTTTCCGAGGTGAAGCGTTCGCTTCAATTCATCGTCGACCATGCGCAGGAAGCGGACGCGAGCAGCGCCAGTGTTGCGGCGATGATCTTCCTGCGGACCCAGGACAGCGAAACTCGCCGGTTTTGCCTGGACAGTTTGACGCGCATGACCCACCCCAAAGCGAAGACTGAACTGTTGCGTCTTTCCCAAAACAAGAACCTCGATCATTCTGGACGAGTTTTGCTCATTTCTTATCTGACGTCGCCGCAACCGGCCGACCGCGTAACCGCTGCGGGCGAAAAATCCAGCAGCAGCACGAGAGTCGATCAATAGTCATGCTGCGATCCGACAGGAACTTATCTCAACCAATCAACTCAGCGCCAGGATCAAGCTCAACGCATTGCTTTAGCAAATTAATCCCGCTGTTGTCCCTGCTCCTCCTGTTGTTATCGCCGGCAGTCGTTCTCAGCCAGAGCAGGCGCGTTATTACGGTGCAGTGTGACGGATTACCCTACGATATCGTTGACCGCTTCGTTAAGGAGCGCGACCCGCGCACAGGCAAGAGTCAGCTTCCCTGGTTCGACTACATTTTCTATCAACGTGGGACGCGTTTAAGTAATTTCTACGTTCGCGGCATGAGCCTTTCCTCACCGTCCTGGTCCTTGCTTGCAACCGGGCAACATCTTCAGATCAAGGGCAATGTAGAGTTTGACCGCTACACGCTGCAAACTTACGACTATCTCAATTTCATACCCTTTTACGTCGAAGCCACCGCGGGAAAGCGAGTTGATATGCAGGGCGTCGAGGTGGTTGATTCGCTCGGTATTCCGCTGCTGACGGACGCCTTTGCTCATGACCAGCGCCATGCAACCTTTTCCCTTTTCCAGCGCGGCCCCCGCTATATCACTTTTCAAAAAGCACTCGAGAACAGATTCAAGAAAGCCCCACGGGAACTATTTGACGAATGGACGATGAGCGGGCTTGGCTTGCGGAGTTCCGTTCCCGATCAGTTGCTGCGCGAACTAATAGAAAGCATCAATGACCCGCGCTATCGCTACCTGGAGCTTGTGACAACGGATTTCGACCACGTTGCTCACCACAACAACGATCGCGAGTCGCACCTTTCCGTCCTGAAAGAGTTGGACGCAATGCTCGGGCAGATTTGGACGGCGATTCAGAAGAGTCCGCTGGCAGCAGAGACCACGCTGATTATTTTGTCTGATCACGGTTTTAATACGGACGAACGCGTCTACAGTCAGGGTTTCAACCTGGTGAAGTTTCTCGGCAGCCCCGAGGGCGGTGGGCACCATGTAATAACGAAACGCCGCCTGTTGGTCGATTACGCAGTCAAAGGCATCTACCCATTCGTTTCTGAAATCACCACGACGACGAACGACTCCTACTATCTTAAGAAGCAGAGCACCGATTATCCCACCGCAATGCTCGATTTTGATGGCAATGAGCGCTCCTCGCTGCAATTTCGAGACTCAAACCTTAATCTACTGCAAATCATTCTGCAGCAACTTCAGAACGCAAACTCTCCTGCTCCTCTTCGCAAGGCGCTTACCGATCAATTCTTCAAGACCCTCGATGCGCGTCGGGCTGACTGGCAACAGAATCTCGACAATATCAACGAAGAGCTGGGAGCGCTTCACCGCGCAATCGAGCGGCAGCAAGCGTTGTGCGCAACGCAACCCAGGAAGTTTACTAAGGAAGATGCCAACGCCGGCCGCGATGACGCGGCCAAGCGGGTTTGCGCGTGGCAGGATATCTGGACAGGACAGGAACGAGGTTATTCCGAGTATGCGCGCACAGTTGCCAATCTGCTTGCCCTGCGAAAGGAAACCTTCAACCCTGCGAAACTCAAGGTTGCGGATTTGGTCGCGCGCCGAGCGATGGGCGAACACAACACGGTGTATCAGCTTCAGAATTACATCGCCGGCATCGCTCCCGGTGGGCCTGTCTTAAACACCGATGGTTCGCTCGACATGAATAAGAGCTTCGTGAAGATTGACTACTTCGCGCAGCTTCATAACGCAGCGGTACGAAACAACGTGCAAGCGGGCGTGACAAATCGTCCGGTTGACCTGCTCGCCGTTCGCCTCCCCGCCAATCTGTTGCCGCCGTCAATTGCGGAGAGTGGCATGGCGCCGGATGTCGTCTGGGTCAGCGCGGGACCAGATCAACAAGCGCTTATCCTTGCCCGGGAAAAGGCAAAGGGTCAGTTGAGTCTTCGTTACGTGCCGATTAAGAACCTCACGCAGGACGACAAAGGACAAATACATTTCGAATTTGCAGATTGGCATCCGGGACTGCCGTTGCAAATCTTCGAAGACCCACAATTAGAAGTGCCCGGGCCAAACCGCGGCGCCTGGCTTAGCGAGTGGCACACTGATCTGGAATGGCTCTATGCCTTGCATAAAACCAGGTATTCTAACGGGCTGATTGGGCTCCAGGAACAACTCGCGCGCCACACCGTGGGCCGGCTTGATCTGGACGAACCCGGAATTTCTGCCGACGAAAGGTTGCTGCGGAAGTTGCTACGCAAACAACGCGAAAACATCGAGGCGGATATGTTGGTGGTGGCCAACGACCATTGGAATTTCGATGTGCGCGGCTTTAATCCGGGGGGGAACCACGGTTCGTTCTTCCGCATTTCGACCCACTCGACACTTATGTTGGCGGGCGGAGATAAGACGAGCATTCCGCGTGGAGTGGTTGTAACGGAGCCGTACGACAGTCTCAGTTATGTTCCTACCGTACTGGCGCTAACCGGGAATTTACGCGATGATAACAACCCGATTCCAATATTGTGGGATAAAGGTTTTCGACGCTTTCCGGGCCGGGTTGTAATAGAAGTACTCGCGCCGGCGAAAAACTAAAATGTCGCGGCCACTGGAGCAACTGCATCGCCTTGACCACTTCTGAAGATCATTTGCCTGAACAGTGGCGTGAAGAGGATCTGCGCGAACTCGACGAACTCGTTGACGAAGGCGAGCCTCAAACTCCTGACAATTCTCGCCGGTCCTTTATCTGGCTCCAAGCGATTGCCTTCCTGCTCGGCCTGGGCCTGCTCATATACGTTATCAACCGCGTTGGCTTGCAGCCGATCTTTGATGCGCTGCTCCGCATCGGCTTTTTTGGTTTTCTGATCCTGCTCTCCATCAGCGGCTCAAGACACGTTTTGCGTACGATCGCGATGTCTGCTGCAGTACCGAAGGAGCATCGGCGTTTCAATTTCTTTCAAGCCTTCGCAGCGCGCCTCGGTGGGGAAACAATCAGTTTCCTTACCTTCACGGGACCTTTGCTCGGAGAGGCCACCAAAGTTGCGCTACTCCGGAAGCGCGTTCCGCTGACCTACGGCGTGCCGGCACTGGTAGTCGACAACCTTCTCTACAATCTCTCGGTCGTATTCTTCATTTTAAGCGGTGCGTGCGTGATGTTGTTTACCTACAACCTGCCACCGCTGGTTTACTACACCCTCGTCACCATTGCCGTGCTTGCCGCGTTGGGGATTGTCGCCGCCGGACTGGCAGCGAAACGCCGCATCATGGTGCTCACCTGGGTGCTCGATCAAATGGCACGCCTGCGTTTAAGTCCGCGAGTAATTCTCAAACGGCGCCAGCACATTTATCACCTCGAATCGAAGGTCTACGACTTTTACAAACATCATCCGGGAGTCTTCTTCGGAATGATTGCCTGTAATCTGCTGGCCCACGTGTCGAGCGTGACTGAGGTTTACGTGACCTTGCGAATGCTGGGATATCAGCCCAGCCTCGCCGCCGCTTACATCATCGAGTCGCTCACCAAGGTAATCAACTTCCTGTTCGCATTTGTTCCAGGCACCATTGGCGTTTACGAAGGTGGAACCGAGGTGGTGCTGCAAACTCTCGGCTTTGCGGCCGCCACCGGCGTTGCGCTGGCCCTAGTGCGCAAGGCCGGCACTATCTTTTGGACGACTATCGGCTTATTGATCTTAACCTGGCGCACATTACCAAATGCCTGGCGGCGGCTTCTGAATCGCACGCCTCGCCTGCAAAGACTTATGGATAGCCTTGTACTTTCAAATATCGCTCATCGACCAGCGCGCACCGCTGTCAGCATTATGGGCACCGCAATTGGCGTGCTGCTTATCGTATTCACTGTCGGTCTGGCCCACGGCGTCTTGCGCGAGCGCGGACGGCGCGAATCAAACATTGGCGCAGAGATCATGGTGCGGGCGTCTGGCTCGATGAGTTTCACCGGCACCAGCCCGATGCAACTGCCCGTTTCGCGCGCTCGGGAGATTGCGGGCATTGCGGGCGTTCGCGCCGCAACGGCCATCGGCCAGGCGCTGGATCGAAGCGATGGCGGCTTTGGATCCCGATTGATTGACGGAATTGAATTTGATGAGTACGCGAAGGTCACGGGGATTTCGATGAGAGAGGGCGCCAAATTAACGAGCGGCGACGAGGCCATCGTTGACCCGGTTTGGCAACAGCAGCGCCACGCCGCGATTGGGTCAACAGTCTTGCTGTTCGAGAGGCCTTTTAAGATTGTTGGCGTTTACGAACCTCCCGGAGGCGGGCGCATAAAGATTCCGCTCGCTGCCATGCAAGATCAGGAAGGCGCTGAAGGCCGCGCTTCCGCGGTGTTGGTGGCCGTAAACGATCCGGCGAAACAAGACGATGTAGCGCAACTCATCCGGCAACGCTTCCCCGACGATCAGCTTATCTTCACGCGCGACCTGCCGGAGATATACGCGTCCGGCGTGCCGGCGCTAAACGTATTCATCAGAGTTGTGGTGGGCGTGGCGAGCGCAATCAGCATGCTGGTAATTCTCCTGGCAATGTACACCACCGTCACTGAGCGCACCCGACAGATCGGAATTCTGAAGGCCCTGGGCATGTCGAAGACAAGGATTGCCTGGGTCATCGAACAAGAAGCTGTGCTGGTTAGTTTGCTCGGCGTCACAGCAGGGATTGTGCTGACCTTTATAGCTCGGCTTGGCGTGATGCGAACTACCAGTCTCGTCGTCGACGTAGAACCTCGTTGGGTCTTGATTGCGTTCCTGGTGGGAATTGTCGGCGGCAGCATCGGAGCTCTGTACCCGGCACTCCGCGCTGCACGCCAGGACGCGGTCGACGCGTTGAGCTATGAGTAAGGAGCGGGAAATCGCAGGGGTTGAAGGCGGCTGCCATTATCGTGGCGTCGGTCCAAAGTCGAGACGGGCCAGCAAGGGAAAGTGATCAGACGCATTTATGGCCAGCTCATGCTGTCGAGCAACTTCGCATTCCAGCAACCTGCCAGCAAACCCCTGCGGGACAAAAACGTAATCGAGCCGCAAATGCGGACCCCAGACGGGAAACGTGTAGCCTTTGTCTGTCGGATGAAGCGAGCGGTAGCCATCGACGTAATTGGCGTCGCTCAGGTGCTGAACAGTTTGGCGTTGAATATCGCGACCACTTAACCAAATCAGTCCACGAATCCACGCCGGCATGCGCCGGACATCGAGGGCCTCGCCAACCGCTAGCGTGTTGAAGTCTCCTACGAGCACGTGAAAGCCTGCCTGGTGTCTTTCAATACTCTTTAACAGAGACTGAATTTCTCTAAGTCTTCGTCGCTCTCCCCATTTTGAGAACATCGAACTCAAATGAAGACCAAATATTCTGTGATCGCTTTCCTTGAGAACAATCTCGAGAAATGAGTGTTTAGCACCAGCGGGATAGTGCCATTCATGATGGCCAATCTCCAGCCTGCTGATGTAGCCGATCGAGTGCTCGCGTCGGGCGGCCCAAAATGGCAGGTCCGTCGCTTTGGATAAACTGCGGATCACCTCCGGATCGATCGCTTCCTGAAAGACAACCAGATCAGGAGCGAGTGAACGTATCACTTCCGCCAGTTCATGCTCGCGCCCTCGTCCACCAAAGCGAATGTTGTAACTGAGAAGCTTTACGATCACGGAGCCTTTTGCTCCTCTACTACCATGTAATAAGGCTCGTTAAACAACACGTCACGAGCATAGAGAATGAGGTTTGCGGTGGCTTGAAAGTTCACTGGTCTGCCCGCAAGCTTCTGTAGCTCTTCGCGAAGCGGATTGAGTGCCGGAGCAATTCCCGGATCCTCGTCGCACAGCGGTTTAGTGTGGAGGGCTGGAATATAGAACGCTGCTTCATTCCAGTATTCCATGACTTTGCTTCCCACGAGCGTGACATCCAGGTCGCTGCTGCCGCGCCCATCAGCATCAAACGGTTTCCCATCTTCCCAACGCTTGCCTGTAACCACGCTGCCCCTCAGCGCGATTCCGGTGCCTTCAGGCAGGCCTGCTTTCAGCGTCACCAGGAATTCGCGATACCGTAACAAGTCGCCATCGAAGGCGAGTCGGGCGATCCGCCCTTCCAATTCTTCAGCACTCATCTTCTTAGCATCTTTTGGCTCAGCCATAATCTTAAACTCCCCTCGATCCTCGTATTCAGTGTTGCCGCCGTTCACATTCACCTTAGTTTATACTGCCCGCCTAAGTTCTTAGTCGAGCTAGCATCAGCAAGGGCACAAATGACCCCGGCAATCCGCCTGGCTACAACCGAAGATGTACCCACGCTCCGGCAGTTGATCCGTGAATCAGTCGCTGGTCTGGGGGCCGCATATTACACCGCGGAACAACTCGCGAGCGCGCTCACCCACGTCTTTGGCATCGACACCCAACTGATCGCGGACCAGACCTATTTTGTTGTTGAGTTTAATGATGAAATTGCCGGCAGCGGCGGCTGGAGCAAACGAAAGACTTTGTTTGCCGGCGACCAGATGAAGTCGGGGCAAGCCGAGGCGTTGCTGGATCCCGCCAGAGACGCCGCGCGCATTCGCGCCTTCTACGTGCGCCCACGCTGGGCGCGCCGGGGCGTTGGCAGCAAACTCATCGAAGCCTGTGAGGACGCAGCCAGGGCAGCCGGCTTCAGCAGGATTGAATTACTGGCCACCCTCCCAGGAGAACCTCTGTACCTCGCTCGTGGCTACGAAAAGATGGAGGCAATGCATTTGGAAACACCGGACGGCGAATCGCTGCCGGCATTTCGCATGATCAAATTGCTGTAACGCCGCGGTTCTGTGGACCGAACCCTTCCGGCTTGCGGTTTCGTATCCCGGATGCGGTATTATTACCGCGATCCTCGTATCTACTTATTCAAATGGTTCCGGGCACTCGGGAATTTCCCAGGTCTCGGTTCCGAACTTCAACCGGGAAAAGGCATGCAAGACTATCTGAATGAGTTTCGTCAAACAATTTTGGCTGCTTCGAATCAGTTACTGCAGATTTCGCCCGAACAGAGTCGGGTTCCGCGAGCGGCGGGCAAATGGTCTCCGCGAGAGATTATCGGGCACCTGATCGATTCGGCTTCCAACAATCACCAGCGCTTTGTGCGCGCCCAATTCACCGACGACCTGCTCTTCGCCGGTTATGAGCAGGAGGGTTGGGTGCGAGTTCAGGACTACCAGGGTGAAGACTGGTCCGAGCTGGTGCAACTCTGGAAACTTTACAATCAGCACTTGCTGCATTTGATGTCGCGGATTCCTGAAGAGACGCGCATGAAATTGCGTTACAAACACAACCTGCACCAGATTGCTTCTGACAGTCTTAGCGAAAACGATCCGGTTACGCTCGACTGGTTTATGAGCGACTATGTTGAGCACATGAAGAAACATTTAAAACAAATTCTTGGCTAGGCGCCTGGCCGAGCACACTCCAAGGAGCATTGACACGCCATGGACTACACCTACGAACAATTGAGACACAAAACCGTGGGAGAACTTCGTGACATTGCCAAAGGCAGCGAGCACGAAGCCCTGCAAGGCTACACCCAACTCAACAAAGAGCACCTGCTGGTCGCTCTGGCGAAAGCTCTCGGAATTAAGCATGAGCATCACGAGGTGGTAGGCGTAGACAAAGCCTCGATCAAGGCCCGCATTCGTGAGATGAAGAAACAGCGCGATGAGGCGCTCACTGCCCACGACGGCGCGAAACTAAAGGTAGCTCGGAGAACGATCCATCGCCTTAAGCGCCAGATCCACAAGGCTACCGTTTAGGGCACGCAACTTTACGTCAGGGCTCTTAGCCTTTTGTTAAGTAAGCTTAGGAAGCGAATAGCTCTGAAAAAAGAGCTATCGGCGTAGGTGAGAAGCATCCCTGGAACCAGTCGCAGGTAGATTTATCTCCCTGATTCCCTGCGGCCACGCGCAATAAAATCTTCTATCTCAGACATCCGGCGCGGCAAAAGTTCGGTCATCCACTTCACACCGGTAGGCGTAATCATTAAGTCGTCTTCAATACGGACGCCGATGTTTCTGTATTTCTCAAAAGCCGGTCTGACCGCCGCGATGAACTTCTCGTTCTCCGGCGTCTTCGGCAAATTATCAAGCGCGTCGGGCCTGATATAGATCCCCGGCTCATTCGTGAAAACCATTCCCGGTTCCAATTTGGATCCGTAGTTGCCAACATCGTGCACGTTCATTCCCAACCAGTGAGAGGTGCCATGCATAAACCAGATGCGATACTGCTCAGAATTGCGATCAGTAATCAGCCCAAGCTTCAAGAGCCCGTCCTTGATTGCCTCCTGCGAAGCACGATGAACATCTGAAATCGTCGCGCCGGGACGTGCGGCCTGAGCAGCAGCCTCCTGCGCGTTGTACACAATCTGATAAATCTCTGCTTGCGACGGGGAAAACTTCCCGTTAACTGGAAAAGTCCGGGTTACGTCTGCTGAGTAGTGGTCGTATTCAGCGCCTACATCCATCAGCAGTAACTCGCCAGGCTTTACCAGGCCCTGCGACTCTTCGTAGTGAAGCGTGGTCGCATTTGGTCCACAGCCAACGATGGACGGGTAACCCCAGTGATCGGCGTTGCGAAGTTTGAAGGTGTAGGCGACCTGGGCATCAACCTCATACTCCCATTTCGCTTCTCCCGCCGCCACCCAAGCGCGTTCGTGTGCCTCAGTGGTGATGTCAATCGCGTGCTGCATCAGGTCGATCTCAAAGGGTGATTTTCGCAAGCGCAGCTCGGCAAAGATCGGGGTGGCGTTCCTGACGCTGTAACCGGAGGCCGATTTCGCCCAGTCAGACGCGAACCGCTGCTCCTGCCGATACTCCAAACTGTCGGTCCCGCTAGGCACCAATAAATAGATAGCGCCATCGCCTTTGCCGGCAGCGGAAAAGACTTTTTCAAAACCCATCGTCGTCGCAGTTGCAGTTCCTTCCAATGGCGCCGAGCTCGCAGACATCAGAATCTTTTCAGGCTTTGGCCGGTATGGCTGGCGATTGCGCAAGGCTCGCATAAACGGCTCAAACTCTCCGGCTTCCCAGATCTCTTTGATCCCAGAAATCTGGCTAGCCTCCTCCGGACTGTACATGTGCCCGGTCCAGGTTTCCGCGCGCGCATCGCGCCTGGGGATAAAGAGTATTGCCGGGAGGGCTTCGTTGCCGGAGGTCAGCACCAGCGTCGCCCCTTTTTGTTTTAGATTTGTAAGGTAGTAAAGATTATTCTCCTGCCGGTATTCGTAGTTCACATCGTTTGCATAAACGCGCGGCTCAGTGCTGAAGAGAATTAGGAGTCCCTTCTCGCCGATTGACTCGCTTACCCGAGCGCGGCGGCTTGCCAGCTCAGCCACGCGTGCCTTTTCGTCAAACACCGGTGCCGGCGGCGCGACCCTGATTACGGAACTCTTGGAAACATCCGGCGTGTTTGCCCGCACGGCCAGCGGTACGGCAGTGTTTAAGAAGATCGCGACCACGGCGCTGAGCACGACAAGCTTTGCATTAGTCAGTTTCATAAGCTCTCCCTGGAGTAAGTCAACAAACACGTTAAGAGACGCACGGTAGGCGATAATGAGGCCGCGAATGTGGGCGAGGCCACCTCAATCAGTTCCTGGCTCTTCTGCGAAAGATCCTCTGCCCGGGACGCACGATGCGCTTGCTACCATTGGGCATCGTAATTATGCGCGTGCCGTCGGATAAAATTGTAACCTCAGTACCGTCGGGATACAGTTTGTTTCGAGCGTGAGCATTTTTCTCGGCCGAACGCTGACGGGAAAACGGCGACTATTATACACAGGCGCCCGCTGACAAGAAATCTATTCGAAAGCGTAGCGGACAATGTGCAATGTCCGTGGTCGGAGGTGATGATGTTATATCGGGGGTGGTGTTTAGCTCAAGGCTTTGATCTGGGACCTCGGACTTTGGACATTGGACTTTCCAGGCGTATGCTAACCCCACGTGAGTGAATCCTTCCCAGATCGAGATCGCGAAGTAATCGACGTTGGACCGAGCCGACGACGCCGGTTGCGCTGGTGGTGGATTGTCGCGCTCCTGCTGCTGTTGCTCGCGTTGTCTCGGAGCCTTTCGATTTATCTATCGGCCGCGTGGTTTAACTCGCTCGGTTTCTCTGCCGTCTACTGGTACATATTTAAGCTAAAAGTCGGACTCTTTCTGACGTTTGTACTGGCTACCGGGGCGATTCTACGTAGCGCGTTCTGGTTGCTGGAGCGCACCTTCGCCGCGCAAACGATGGAGCAGCGCACCATCGTCGTCAACAATCAGCCAATCCAGTTTGCCCCGGGGCGGTTTGTCAAACCGATCGGCTGGATTCTGGCCGCACTCTTCGGCGTCTTCAACGGATTCGCAATGAAGGCCGACTGGCAGATATTCGCCCTTTATTTCAACCAGGTTCCGGCCGCATCTCCGGATCCAATTTTCAACAAGCCGCTCAGCTTCTACCTTTTCTCACTACCGTTTTACGATCTGCTTAGCGGCTGGGCCATTACGCTGTCGTTCGTCATCCTTGTCGCCACGATTGTTTATTCGCTGCTGGCTACTCCATCCAAGGTAGCGAAGGTTAACGGTCGGGCCTCGGGGAAAACCCCATGGGCTGCTGTTTCCCTGGCGCTCGCAGTGTTTCTGATCTTGCTTGCGTGGCGCGTCTACCTGGCAAGGTATCCATATTTATGGGAAGACCATCAAACGTTTACCGGCGTTACCTTTTCGGAAGCCAAGTATTTGCTGCCGGCGCTCTCCCTTGTCTCATTAGTACTTCTGCTCGCTGCCTTAATCGCGCTAATTAATGCCTTCTCTAAACGAAGCCTCCGGCTGTTGCTCGCCGCGCTGGCCCTGCCGCTGGCGGTTTATGTAGTGGGCGTGTATCTCGTGCCCGCGTATGTCACGAGCTTTATTGTCAAACCGAATGAGCTGGGACGCGAAACACCTTACATCGAATACAACATCGCCTCGACCCGCCGAGCGTTTGGTTTGGAGCAGGTCGAGTTAAGAGAGTTTCAAGCCGACAGTTCAGCGGAGGCGCTCGATCTCAACGCCAATCACTCAACGCTGGATAACATCCGCTTGTGGGACTGGCACGCGTTGCAAGACACTCTCAAACAGATACAAGCCATTCGCACTTACTACGACTTTCCCGATGTCGATGTCGATCGCTACCGCGTCGACGGTGTTCGGCAGATGATGGTCGCCGCGCGCGAGATCGACGTCAATAAGCTGCCCGAAGCATCACGGAATTGGATTAACGAGAAACTCATCTACACGCATGGCTACGGCATCACCGTGAACACTTCAAATGGCTTCACACCTGAAGGCATGCCACGCTTCATCGTTTCCGACATGCCGGTCCAATCCAATTCGGCTGAAATCAAAGTGACGCGGCCCGAGATCTATTTTGGCCAGGAAACAAATACCGACGTTTATGTGAAGACAAGGCAGAAGGAGTTTGACTTTCCACAGGGCGAGACAAACACATTTACCAGTTACGAAGGTTCGGGGGGCATAAGAATTGGCGGGCGCGCCCGACGCATGCTCCTCGCCTGGGCCCTGGGCGATCTTTCAAAGTTACCTTTCTCAGATGACGTTAACTCCGAAAGTCGCGTTTTAATCCATCGCAACATTCGTGAGATCGTCAACGGTATTGCGCCTTTCCTGACTTACGACAACGACCCTTACATCGTGGTGAACAACGAGGGACGCTTGTTCTGGATGCTTGATGCCTTTACTGAGTCAGCTACCTATCCTTACTCGCGGCATCACGCGGTCGGACAGAAGGAGATCAATTACATTCGCAATAGCGTCAAGGTAGTGATCGACGCTTACAACGGCACTGCGCACTTTTATGTATTCAACAACGACGATCCCCTGATCGCCACTTATCGCGCCACGTTTCCCACCCTGTTTGAGGACGCAAGCCAAATGCCCGCCGACCTGCGCGCCCACGTGCGTTATCCCGAAACGCTGATTCGTGTGCAAGGCGAAGTCTATGGCCTCTATCATACCCAGAGCGCCAAGGCCTTTTTTCAACGCGAGGACGTGTGGAACGTCGCGCAGCAGGTTGGCTCGGATGCGCAAAGCCGTAAAGTTGTTGAGGCAATCGATCCCTACTTCGTTCTGATGCAGTTGCCGGGCGAGAAAAAGGATCGGGAGTTTGTCCTGATTCTCCCGTTTACTCCGGCCGGCCGTAACAATTTAATTGGCTGGATGGCTGGCCGCTGCGACGGCGATGAGTATGGCAAGCTCTTGATTTACAACTTCCCCAAGTCGCGACTGATTGACGGACCATTACAAATTGAAGCGCGCATCGATCAGAACTCTCAACTGTCGTCTCAATTCACGCTGTGGAATCAGCAAGGGTCGCATGTGCTGCGCGGACACCTGCTCGTGATTCCAATCGGCAAGTCGTTGCTCTATGTTGAGCCGATCTACCTCAAGGCGGAAAGCAGCCCGATGCCGGAGTTGCGCTTAGTGGTACTTGCCACGCAAGACCGGCTTGGTTTTGGGCAGACATTTGACGAAGCGATGACCAGCATCTTCGGCGACCTGGCACGCTCCCCAGGATCCCAGAAAACTGAAGCGCCAAAAGGCGCGCCTGCAGAAGGCCCACCAAAACCTGGCGCTTCGCCTTCACCAGAACCGCTAGCGTCAGCCGCCAGCGTCCAGCAGCTCATTGACCAGGCGGTCCAGGAATTTGCCGAGTACCAGCGTCTCACGGCCCAGGGAAAACTCGGCGAGGCTGGACAGAAGCTCGAACAGCACAAGCGGACCCTTGAGGACCTGAAACGAGCCGGGGCGCGAAAACCCTAGGCTGGTTGAGCCGGTTCTGGTTCCAAACACTTCCCCTCCAATTGAATCCACTCCACCCATTACGTCGCTTTTATTGCGGTTTGCCCTTGTTACGTCCGTGATTGTATAGCACCAGTATACAGTGAGTTTTTGCATTACCCGGAAATAGCCGCTCTGGGTTATATTGGCTGCCTACATACAGCACATGCTCCTGACGGCTCGATTTGTAGGGAGTCTGGGATGGAGAACCTTGAGGGAAATCTTGGCGGCGGCGGCATTCTACGACTTGGAAGGAACGTTGGTCAGCACCAACCTAATTCATACGCTGGGCTTCTATGCCCGGAACGAGCCTGGTCTGTTTCGGAGTTTCAAGAAGAGCGCTGCAACGCTATTGAGCCTCCCGATGTTCGCCGTCACGGACCAGTACAGCCGCAAGGTTTTCAACGACCTTTACTTCAAGCGCTACAAGGGCGTAAAGGAAGACCGCTTGCGCTATCTGGCCGACGATCTCTTCATCTCAGTTTTAAAGCCCGCGGTTTTCCCGGGCGCGTATGAGCTTCTCGAGAAGTCGCGCAGCCTGGGACTGCGTCAGGTGGTTGTGACCGGTGCGCTCGATGTTTCTGTCAAACCATTAATGGAACACCTTGGCATTGAAGAATACGTAGCGAACCGCTTGGAGTTTGTTAACGGCGTCGCCACTGGTCGGCTCTTACCGCCCGTAATGGCTGCTGCGACTAAAGCATCCTGGATACGGGTCTTCGCGGAACGTGAGGGGCTGAGCCTGAGCGACTCCTATGCTTACACGGACAGCATGAGCGACCTGCCTATGCTTTCCATTGTCGGTCACCCGGCGGTGATCAATCCTGATATGCGTTTGCGGCAAACAGCGCTGCATCACGATTGGCCAATTCTTAATCTGAAATAGGTTCGAGTTTCAAGTTTCGAGTTCCGGGTTAAGAACATCGAAACTCTGAACTTGAAACTTGGAAATCGAAACTGGAACCCTATGGCACTGCAACTACGACGCAAGACGCACGAATCGGTTGTTTACATCGACCGCGATAGCGCGCCGCGGATATTGCCGTCCGGTGAAGACTTCATTCTTGAAGATCTGCCGATTGGCACGCGGGTGCTTTATCCGAACCCGCCGATTAAGGGATTACCCAACCGCGAAGCGGCGATTCGTTATGCGCTCAATCACCCGCATGGTTGCGATCCGTTGTTTGCGCAGCTCGAGCCTGGGATGCGCGTCACGGTCGCAGTTGACGACATCAGCCTACCGCTGCCGCCGATGGCAACGCCGGATATTCGGCAAAGCGTTCTTGAGATCGTATTGGACATGCTTGCAGGCCACGGCGTCGACGACGTGCACATAATCATTGCCAATTCCCTGCACCGGAAGATGACCGAATGGGAAATGAAGCGGATGGTCGGGCAGAGGATTTTCGACGAGTACTATCCCGACCGTTATTACAACCACGACGCCGAATGGGCCGATGGCTTAATTAAGCTCGGCGAAACAAAACACAAGGAGCCACTAACCCTAAATCGCCGCGCCGCCGAGAGCGATCTGCTGATCTACGTCAACATAAATCTGGTACCAATGGACGGCGGCCACAAGTCCGTCGCTGTAGGCCTGTGTGACTACGAGTCGCTGCGCGCGCATCACGAGCCGCAAACGATCCGCGATTCAGATAGTTATATGGATCCGGCCAAGTCAGAGTTGAATCACAAGGTACAACGCCTGGGTAAGATTGTTGATGAAGAATTAAACGTCTTCCACATTGAGACCGCCATCAACAATCGCATGTACAAGGGAGACATGGATTTCCTGCTCCGGAATGAAGACGATTTCACCGCCTTTGACCGCATGAAGTTTGAGGCCATGCGCTACGCGATGAGCAAGATGCCGCGACCGGCACGTCGCAAGTTGCTTCACTCACGTCCCGCTCAGTACGAGATGATTGCCTGTCACGCCGGCAAGACTGAGCCGGTCCACGAAAAGATCATTGCCAAGGCGTTTGACCAGTATGCGATTCCGGTGCGTGGCCAGTGTGACATTCTGATTACCGGCATACCCGACATTTCGCCCTATAACGTGTATTCAATCCTGAATCCGCTGCTCGTTCAGGTGATGGGTCTGGGCTATCACTTCAACTTCTATCGCAACAAGCCGCTGCTTAAAAAAGGTGGCGTGCTGATCATTCACCATCCGTGTTACGACGAATTCGATCACAAATTTCATCCCAGTTACATCGAGTTTTTCAATCGCTTGTTGCCGGAGACGCGCGATGCCTTCGTCTTGCGCGACAAGTATGAACAGGAGTTTGCCAACAATCCGAGCTACGTGGAGATGTACCGGCGCGGCAATGCCTACCACGGCGCGCATCCGTTTTTTATGTGGTATTGGGGTGAAAACGGACGTCAGCACGTAGGAAAAGTTATCGCGGCGGGCGCCGAGAACGCACACGTCCCTGCCATGCTCGGCTGGGATCGGGCAGACAATTTGACGGAAGCGATCGCGATGGCCCGCAGCTTTATGGGCAGTTCAGCCGAGATCACTATGCTGCATCAGCCAATCATTGGAATCGCGGACATGGAATAAAGGACGTAAATCGTCAATGGTAAATCGTAAATGGCCCAGGACGCCTGGCCCGAGCTGCCGATCAAAGGTAGCGCCATTGACATGAAACAACTATTCACGATTTACGATTTACTATTTACCAACGTATGAACCTATCGCCGACTGAAATTTTCAACGACCGTAAGATCTTCATTATCGGAAGTACGGGCTTCCTGGGGAAAGTCACGCTCAGCATGCTGCTGTATCGTTTTCCCAACATCGGGCGTGTCTACGTCACTGTGCGTGCTCGTTCGCAGGAAGAGTCAGAGACGCGATTTTGGAACAGTGTTATCACCGCTCCTCCTTTCGATCCGCTGCGGGAGCTATATGGCAGTGCCTTGGAAGGTTTCATCCGCGATAAGGTTGTGGTCCTCGGTGGCGACATCGGCGAAACGAATCTCGGATACACCGAAGAACAGGCGCAATCAGTCGCTGATGACATCGACGTCATTCTCAATAGCGCCGGCAACGTTACCTTCAACCCCACGCTCGAGAGTGCACTGCGCACTAATGTGGTAGGCACGCAAAATGTCATCGCCTTTGCGAAGCGCATGAAACGCCCGGCGTTGATCCACGTGTCCACTTGTTTTGTCGCCGGCAATCGTTCGGGCCCCGTTTGGGAAGGCGATCCGGTCGTCGGCTACTTCCCACGCAAGGCTGAGCTGCCCGGTGTTGAGTTCGACGCCCAACAGGAAATCAGGGACTGCGCCAAACTAGCCGAACGCGTTCGCGAAGAGGCACGCGATGCGATGATGGTGGCGCGCTTTCGGGAACTCGCCCGCAACCGACTAAACGAAGAAAACCGCGACGCTGACGACCCCGACGCGTTGGGACTGGCGGTGGCCCGCGAACGAAAGGTCTGGATCCGTACCCGTCTCACAGACCTTGGCGTGGAACGCTCTGCCTGGTGGGGCTGGCCAAATATTTATACCTACACGAAGTCGCTGGGAGAGCAACTCGTGGCCGCTGAGACTGGCATCGTTCGGAGCATCGTGCGCCCGAGTATTGTTGAGTCGGCCCTTGCTTATCCGTTTCCCGGATGGAATGAAGGCTTCACCACCACTGCGCCAATTATTTTTCTTGTCCTCAAAGGTCAAACGCAGATACCCGCAAACGACAAATTGATTCTCGACATCACGCCCGTCGATCAAGTCGCTGCGGTGATGCTGGCAGTTTCGGCCCAGGCTTGCGTTGAAGAACCAAAGTTGGTGCACCAGGCTGCCACTGGCGATTCGAACCCCGCAAACATGGATCGGATAATCGGGCTGGTTGGTCTCTTCAAACGGCGACATTTTCAAGAGAAAGAAACTGGGGTCCAATTCCTGAACAAGATCATGGCGCGCATGGAGCCGCGCCCTGTTTCCACCGCCAGCTTTGAAAAACTTTCCGTCCCGATGTTTAACTCCGCTGCGAAAAAAGCGTCGGCGCTGCTCGATCGCGCACGACCTCGTTGGGGGGGCGGCCGCGCCGTCGAAGTGATCGACCGCATGAAGAAAACGGTCGATCGAGTTGAGGAAATTACCAGCGAAACGACCGAGGCCTTTGAGTTGTTTAAGCCGTTCACCATCGAGAACGCCTACATTTTTCGCTCCGACAACGTTCGCTCGTTATTTGATCGCATTAGAATTGAGGAACAGGATTTACTGCGCTGGCATCCGGAGAAGTTTGACTGGTACGAGTATTGGCTGAACATCCACTTGCCCGGTCTGAAGAAATGGGTCTTCCCGACGCTCGAAGAAGACATGCGCGCGCAGCCCAAGCGCATTTACACCTACCGCGATCTGCTGGAGTTATTTGAAACCTCGACCAAGCGCCACGCGACCCGAGTGGCT
The DNA here is from genome assembly GCA_031365545.1 of Pyrinomonadaceae bacterium. Taxonomy (GTDB): domain Bacteria; phylum Acidobacteriota; class Blastocatellia; order Pyrinomonadales; family Pyrinomonadaceae; genus PSRF01. Next base: position 26,625 of record JANLYH010000142.1, read on the forward strand.
ATGCGAATGGAGCGCGACGGCCGCAACGAGCAATACACCTACGCCGACCTCCGTGAGCTGGCCACACGTGCGGCTGGCTATCTCGCCAGCGAAGGTATCAAGCCGGGAGATCGCGTGATGCTCATCAGTCATAACGCGCCCGAATGGGGCATGACGTATTTCGGCGTGCTCAAGACCGGCGCTAGTTGTATTCCGGTCGATCCGGAGAGTTCGATCGATGAAATTGTAAACTTCGCGCGGGCGGGTGAAGCAGCTGGAATTGTTCTCAGCGAGAAACTCAACGAAGAACATGCGGACCTGGAAGAGAAACTCAAGGCTGCGGGACTCTCGCCGAAACGCTGGACGTTTGCCGATGTCTTTGCAGTCCCTGACGAAAAGACCGAAGACGAACGACTCGCGCTCTTGCCGACGCGTGTCACTGCGCAATCGCTCGCGTCTTTGATCTTTACTTCCGGAACCACCGGCCGTCCAAAAGGGGTAATGCTTTCGCATCGCAACCTGACCAGCATGGTCTCCATGCTTTCGTCAGTCTTTGACATGACCACGAAAGACGGTGTGCTGTCTGTTTTGCCGTTGCATCACACCTTCGAGTTCTCCACGGGTTTTCTTACGCCATTAAGCCGTGGGGCGCAGATCACTTATTTACCAGAACTCACCGGAGACGCTTTGGCCCGGGCCATCAAGAACGGCCACGTCACCGGAATGGTCGGCGTGCCGGCCCTATGGGAACTCCTGCACCGCAGAATCAAGAACAAACTCTACGAACGCAGCGACTGGATTGGTAAGACGGCAGAGGCAATGATCAAGGCAAATGCCTGGGTAAGAGACAACACGCCATTCAATTTTGGCCCAGTAGCGTTTTACCCAATCCATGAGGGCCTGGGCGGTCGCATCCGCTATTTCATCAGCGGCGGTTCAGCGTTGAGCGAGGCAATTCAGAAAGACTTTCAGGGACTTGGATTCACGATTCTCGAAGGCTATGGACTGACCGAAGCTTCGCCGGTGTTGACCGTAACGCGTCCGGAGAACCGCATGCTAACCGGCAGCGTGGGCCGGCCGTTACCCGGAGTCGAAGTAAAGATATCGGATCCCGATGCCAGCGGCGTGGGTGAAGTAATCGCGCGCGGTCCGAATGTCATGCTCGGATACTTTGCTGACGAAAATGCCACGCGTGATGCGCTCGTTGAGCGCTGGCTCTATACCGGCGACCTGGGCAAAATCGATGACGATGGCAATCTATTCCTCGTCGGCCGCTCCAAAGAGATCATTGTCGACACGAATGGAAAGAATGTCTACCCGGACGAGCTTGAAGAGGTTTACTCAAACTCACCGCACGTTAAGGAGCTGAGCATTGTTGGCTTGCCCGATGGCATCGGCGAGAAGGTTGCGTGCTTGGTAGTTGCTGACGACGAATACGACATCACCCTTTCGCGGGCGGAATTGCGGCGGCGCGTAGAAGAACACTTTCGCGAAGTCTCCGCCTCACTTCCCTACTACAAGCGCGTCAAAGTTTTGCAGTTTACAGACATCGAGCTGCCACGGACGGCGACGCGCAAGGTTAAGCGCGCGGAAGTCGTCGCTATCCTGCAATCCCTCGAGACCAACAACAAAACAGGTGCGGCGGCACAAAGCGAAATCGGTGCTGACGCAGAAACTCGTTGGTTGAGCGGCATCGTCGCAAATGTCAGCAACCGGCCGCAAAGCGAAATTTCATTGAATTCCCGGCTCGCCGACCTGGGTTTTGACAGTTTGATGTTTGTGGAGCTAGCCGCGGCAATTGAGAACGCCGGCGGCTCGATCACCGCGCCAGAACGTTTGAACGAAGCGCAAGACCTTCGAGAGCTGGCCGGCGTGGTCAGCCGTCGCCCTGGTGCAGCCGCGGGACGTGAAAACCCGAGCGCTCGTCCTGATTCGAGCCGTAATGAGGATGGAGAGATACATGTGCCCTCGTTGATCGGTCGTGCGGGCACCAGAGCCGGCGATGTCCTGCAGCGGCTCTTCTACGATCGCTTTCTCGAAACTCATTATGAAGGCCGCTCAAATATTCCGGCCCACACAAACTTTATCGTTGCCGCCAATCACTCGTCGCACCTCGACATGGGTCTAACCAAGATGGCCTTGGCTGAGGCGGGCAAAGACATGGTCGTGCTGGCGGCTGCTGATTATTTCTTCGACACAAAATACAAGCGCGCGGTAATGGAAAACTTTACCAACCTGGTGCCCATGGAACGCACCGGGTCGCTGCGCCAATCGCTTCGGCACGCGAGTTCATTTCTCAATCGCGGGTATAACGCGCTTATTTTCCCGGAAGGCACGCGTTCGGTCACCGGCGAACTCGCTGACTTCAAACCTATCATCGGCTACCTCGCACTGCATACGGGCGTCGGCATTCTGCCCGTTTACCTGCACGGCACTTACGACGCGATGCCTAAGGGATCGAATGTTATTAAGAACCGCAAAGTCGGCGCACGCATCGGCCGCTATCTTGAGATTGCGGATCTCGAAGAGATGACTAAAGGAATAGCGCGCGCCGAGGCATACCGCCTAATCGCTGCGCGCGTGAAGCACGAAGTCGAGAATCTGCGTGACCAGACGCGCAGGCCATTCGACGCGAAGGAGTTGCGTAAGCAGTGGAAGGCGGAGCGACGGGCCCAGGTAGCGGGGCGAAGTGAAGAATGATGGCGGCGAAGAAACCACAAAAGCGAATCGCCCGCATGACCCCGGTTAAGGCGGAGACAAAGCGGCGCGCCGCGATCGAGAAGCGGCCGCGCGCTGCAATCCTCGTTACCGGCGGCACTGGCTTCCTGGGCGCTCATCTCCTGCGACAACTTATAGCCGATGGCTCGAAGGACATTCGCGTGATGGCAACCTCCGTTCCCGACTGGCTGGTGGCCTTGGGAGTTGAAACCTGCGAAGGTTCGATCACGAAGGAGAGCGATGTAAAGCGCGCCGTCGAAGGAATCAGCGAGGTCTACCACCTGGCCGGGCGCGTGTCGCGGGAACGCGAAGATGCGCGGGACATGTATAAGGTCCATGTTGAAGGCACGCGTTTGTTATGTGACGCTGCGAAAGCTGCCGACGTAAAGACCATCGTGCTGGCGTCTACCAGTGGGACGATTGCCGTCACCGAAGACGGCGAACTCATTCCCGACGAAACCTATCCGCCGCCGCTCGACATTGTCGCCCGCTGGCCTTACTACGCCAGCAAAGCCTACCAGGAGATGGCCGCACTGGAACGATTTACCGGTAAGGGCCTGCGCCTGGTGATCATGAACCCCAGTCTACTGCTCGGCCCCGGCGACGAGCGACTCAGCTCTACCAAGCTCGTGCTCGATTTCATGGCGCGAAAGATAGGCGCGGTACCGACCGGTGGCTTGAGCTTTGTTGATGCCCGTGACGCGGCCACGGCCTTTCGCGCGGCGATGAAGAAGGGCCGACACGGCGAGCGGTATCTTTTAGGGGTAGCAAACTGGACGTTTGAAAGATTTTTTGGTCGACTCGAGCGACTGACAAAGATTGCGGCGCCCAAGTTTGCGTTGCCGTCGAAATTTATGGTCGCCGGCTCTCAGATCGTCGATTCACTTTTCCGGCAGTGGAACTTTACCTCGCCGGTAGAGCCCGGGGCGATTGAGATGGCGCAGTATTTTTGGTACCTCAACTGTGCGAAGGCGGCTCGTGAACTCGGCTTTCGGCCGCGCGATCCGGGTGAGACACTTCATGACACCGTCTCCTACTTGCGCGAGAATTTCCTTGGTGGGGATGCTTTCGGCAAATAAGCATCAGCAGGCGCGGATTTGCACGGATTGCAGGAATCTAAAAACCGTCAGTTACTCGCTTTTGTCTTCGTTGATTCGCGTTCGGGCGCGGAAATCGCCGGCTGTTGCCCCTGATGCACGAACTTTGCGAACGCCGCCCCGAGTTGCTCGGCCCATTCCTTATAGCCCAGTTCGCTGGGATGAAATCCGTCAGCACAAAAAAGATCCGTACGGCGTTTCCCCTCGATTTGAAAAGGAACATACACCACGTCCTTCAGCTTTTTCGCCAGGTCGACCGAAGCTTCACCCAGATAGGTCGACCTGGCGCCCAAGGCCCAACTTAGCGGCGATGGTAGTGCGGGAAAATAATCGAGTGGCGGCACACCAGCTAAAATTACCAGCGCGTCACCAACTTCTCGGCGAACCGCCGCAATCAATCGGTCAATATCCGCCGCCCATCTGCGTGCCGTATGAAACTCGATCGAATCGTTCACGCCAAGCGCAATCAACACAACGTCGGCGCGAAAACCAACCAACTGTGGAACCAAATCCGTCAGACTCCGGCGCGCGTTAATTCCGGAACGCGCCACGACCCGCCAGTTGACTGCACGTCCCGACTGTTCTCTCAAAGCCCGTGCAAGCTGTCCGGTCAGTGCTTTTTCCTGCGTCCGCGCGCCGATTCCGGCGACGGTCGACTCACCGACCGCGATCAAGTTCAGGGGGTCTCCAGCGCCGGCAACCATTCCCGCTTGCGGGCCTGCGGCATCGGGAAGGCGTGGCGTGCGCTTCCTGACCCAGTAACCCTGGGCCAGTAGAATCGGTAACAATGGCGGCGTAAAAATAGTAGCAAGGTATTTGTTCACTGAGGTTTGATCGAAGGCGTAGTCTCTCGGACTGCAAATGCGATATGAAGTATACCGCACGAGCATTTGCGGACGAACCAGACTGTCTGCTGATTCCGGCAGCCACTCGTCGGTTAATTCTCGCGCCAGCATAATTCCCCTCGCCGTTTTCTTCCTGAATTCTTTGTTCCTGCTAAGGCACTGCGATTGCCAGTCCAACGAGCATGCTGCAACCATCGATCTCAATCTCGGAAAGCACCACGCCATATGCAAACAAATCCAGACTCCCGCACTCGAGGTTCTTAAGCGAGCCTCACAACTCAAATTGGAATGTATTGCTGGAAGGAATCCGACGCCGCTGGCGCCGCAATCGGCGGCGACGGAAGATGGGTCGCGCCTATGACATGGCGCTGGAAATCGCGCGCGCAGTTCCCGCCAACTCGCGCGTGCTTGATGTGGGCTGCGGAAATGGCTTCATCACACATCACCTCTCTGCAATGATGGGATCGAAAGTAATCGGTATTGACTTCGCTCCGAACACCGAAGCAGCCATCGACTACCGCCAGTTTGACGGCCGAAAGTTTCCGATGGGAAATAATTCTATCGACGCGGTGCTGCTCTGTTACGTGCTGCACCACGCGCAAGACCTTTTCATCGTCATGAGTGAAGTACGACGGGTCCTGAGCAAAGGCGGGTTGGCAGTTATTTATGAGGACATTCCGACGGCCTGGTGGGATCGAATTGTCTGCGGGATTCACGATCTGAAATGGCGTAAACGTACCGGACCATGCACGTTTCACCGCGAAGACGCCTGGCGCTTGCTATTCAATTCGGAAGGTTTCGAAATTATTACTGAGCGGCCACTGTCGCGCTGGCGCAACCTGAGCCATCCGGTGACCCGAAGGTTCTATGTCTTACAATGTCGAACCAGGTAGGACAGGCTTTCCAGCCTTTCCTACGGTGATCGGATAGACAGAACTACCGCTCGCGGTCCAAAACCTCATCCAGCAGACTAAAATCAGCCTTCACCTTAGAACGACAGAGGAAAGTAAACTCTTTCCCCTGGCCCGGCTCGGTAACCAGTACCCCTTGTGTCGAGATATCGCGCTTCTCTTCTCCGTTGTAATCGTCGAAAATCTGGTACTGGTAACCATCAAGCTCGAAGTTGATCTCGGTAAGGTCGACGCGGTAACGCATGTAGTGAGTATACTTAAACATCTGCTGCGTTCCGGCGCGCGAATTTGGATATTCAAGTTCAATCTTCGCCGGCACGCCATAACGGTATTGCAGGTAGCCGCGCTCCCTGGTGAGGTCTGGCGATCCGCAGAGCGAAACGATTTTGGTTAACTTCGATCCGGCCCTTCTGCTGAGACAACTAAAAATAATGCGTTCGCTCGTTGCGCAAAGTGAATTCGGTTGCAAGGGAGCAGCGCCTAATCTCAGGTTGCTGCCCGGCGCCGTCGCGGTCGGCTTAGCAGGGCGCACTGCGCCGAATGTCAGCGCAATGCCAAGGAAAGCTATCAGGAACATTGCCGTTTGAGGTAGCCGTCGAACCATGTGAAAGGTGTTTCCGTCAGTTTCTATTCTTCAACCAGGTCCGCCGACATTGGTGCGTCATCTGGCCCGGCTTCTTTTGCCAGACGCAATAGCCACTTCAGCTTCTCAGTTTGCTCTTCGTTCAGCTCGATAAACTGAACGCCAAAGCCATTTATATCGTGGTGTCTCACTTCACCTTCGAGATAAAGCCAGTCGTCATCAGGCAACAGCACGCGAAAGCCGACTATTTCGCCGCGTCTTACCTCGCCAACCGAGTCGAGGTAGCAGCCGCCTTCCGACAAATTCGTGATGCGCGCGCTGTGGGTCTGGTTCGCGCGATCCCAGGTTGCGTCAAGCCGTACGCTCAGTCGCTGTTTAGTTCTTCTATCATCCATAATGCTGGACCTCCAGGAAGCCCGGGCGATTTAGATAAAGACTGTGGGAGAACATCTACTGCTGAGGTTTTCCGGCGACCGGTGGCAAGATCAATGGCTGACATCGCCTATCTTACATCTGCTCACGATTTATTCGACATGAAACTTATGCAAAAGTCTGTGGACCACGGGTGTGAGCACAATTCCCATGATGCCGATGAATACGAGACCACTAAACAACGCGTAGCCGGAGGCAAAAAGTTTTGCCCCCGTAGTCGTGATAGGATTGACTGGCCCCATACCGCCAAGAATCATCGAGGCTTCCAGCAGCGAATCCACCCAGTCCAGCCCGCCCAGCCAGTGATAGCCGGCTATCCCAATGAACAGAACCGCCGCAATGATGCAGCAGGCCGCTCCGACGGCCAGAGCCACTCGCTGGGCAAACACCGAAAGCGGCGCCAGCTTCTGACTGTGTCTCTCGTACTTTGGAAACAGCTTCATACTTCTCAAGCGGTGGGAAACTGCGTGATGTCGCCGGGTTTGCGCAACATCTTGTTGACCTCACCCAGGTGAGTTTCTTCTTCCGCAATCATCTTGCGCGCATATTCTTCAAGCAGCACTGACCGGTCACGAACCAGATCGAGCAATTGCGTGTAGAGCTCCAGCCCTTTCTTCTCAGCGTCGAGAGATTCCAGCAGAATGTCGTTGATGCCGTGTTTGTGGGTTTCGAGCAATTGCCCAATCTTCAAAGACGGATGCTCGCCAAAATGGGTGACGAGTTCGCCGGCGGCGTTTGCGTGCATCAGGCAGGTCGACGCCTCGCCACGCAGCCAGCTCACGATCGGAATCCGGCTATGACCAAAAACCATCAGTGCATAATGCGTATATCTGACGACGCCGGCGAGTTCGGTCTCCAGAATCTCATTCAACAGTGCTACTGCCGCCGCCTGGTCCCAATTCTGATCTGACATGATTACCTTCCTCTGTTGCCGGCTGTCTGCCGGTTGCGATGCTTGCTCAAGCGTAATCGTAAACTAAAGGCGTGCGCTACAATGAAACAAATGTCGCCAACTTCAGCCAAAGCTCACGTGATCATCTACAGTCGTCCCGATTGTCATCTCTGCAAAGAAGCTAAGGACACCATCGAAGCGGCCGACTGCCTGAATGAATATACGCTTGAAGAGATCAACATTGAAAGCGACCCGGAATTACTTCGGCTTTACCAACATGACATCCCGGTTGTCACAATCAACGGTGCCGAAGCGTTCAGACACAGTTTAACTTCCAAGTCATTTAGGGAAAGGCTACTAGGAACAAGCGGGCGCATTTAGATGCAACTGCCTGGAGTACTCTTCAATAGATTCAAACAATCGTTCGCGCTCCGGCTCATCCGTTGACTGCCGGTATGACATAACGAGATCTTTTAACGTGGCCAGGTCGCGATAGAGTCCCGCGTTTTCGATGGGCGGCGTGAGGTAGGAAATCAGTTCGGCATACGAACGGCGTTTGGCGATCGACCCTTCGGAAGGATTGTTGACGCTGTAAAGATAGATGTTGGGCAATTCCCCAATCAACCTGTCGGGCCAACACTCAGCCGAAAGGCCAACCTGTTTACCCGGCATAAACTCCAACGCCCCGTGAGTGCCCAGGTGGACCACCGCGTCAACGTTCAAGACCTTCGAGAGGTAGGTGTAAAAGGCCATGAAGCCATGATGGGGTGCACCGCTGCGGGCCATCATCAACCTCATAGGGTCGCCCTCATAACCAAACGTCGGTTGCACGCCGATGAAAACATTGCCAAGCTGCAATCCCTGAATCAGCAATGTTTCCTCAAACGAATTCACCTGTCCCGGCGATGCACCCCAATCTTTCTCTATTTCGTCGACGTAGGGACACAGGCGCCGATATTCATCTGCGCTCATGCGATACGCGACATTAGCGGTTGAGGCGAAATGATCGGCGTTGCCACCGATTAGCATTTCTCTCAACAGATCGGGCGAAGCCGGTAGCGCAACGGTGTAGCCCTCGCTCCGCAGTCTACTAAGCGTGTCCCAGAGACTGGGAAACACGTCGAGGTCTGCGGCCGTGCCTATGTTTCCTTTGTTGGGTGGGAAGCAAAAGAGGGTTACCGCAAGTCTTACTTGGTTGCGCGGTGCGGTTTGCAGCCGATTCCAACGCCGCAGCCGTCGCGCAAACGTCACGCAACGATCGTCAAGAGCTATGGGTTCAAATCCGTTTGCCGGCAGACCACCATAGATGAAAGGCTCGGTGGCTCCATCGATTTCCGGAATTGCGATCTGCATCCCCGACTGCACTGGATTGAGTCCTGTTTGCGAGTCACGCCAGGCGTCGATCGTCTGCATGTCTAAACTCACGGCCGACCGATATGGGCGATTCAAGCCTTGCAGGAAACTCGCAGCGGCCTCGCTGTCGTTCATCGCCGGACCGCCAACGAAACTAAAGCCGGTCAAGGACACGATCTGGCTAACGCGGGCGCGGTCAGTCGCCAATGCTCCGTTGTGAGTTGTCTTAAGGGTGATCTTTGGTCCTTGGTCTTCGCTCTTGGGTGCTAGTTCTCTGGCATCGACCTTGGACCTTGGACTTTGGACTTTGGACGGCTTTTCGTCGACAAAGAATTTGCCGACCGCTTCCCGGTTGTCCATCAGCGTCGAGAGAGCGGGCACGACGCTCAAGCCTTCCGCCTCGATAGCGCGAATGAGCGCGTCGTAATGCTTTGTGGTTCGGCTTACGACCTGTGGCCGCATCAACAAGAGTCCGATCGTTGACTCCCCCTCAAGTAGCAAACACTCTGAATGCCCGTTTTGGGATTTGGACTTGCGACGTTTTAAATACCATTCTCTATAACCGTCGAACGATTCGAAGAGTGTCGGCGCATCTGGGTGGTAGATAGCAACAGAAGGCATGCGCTCAGGCGCTGGCACTTTGATCTGGGCCCGCCGCAATCGCTCATCAGGAACATATTCCTTCAAAGCGTAGAGGACCATTGAGCGGATGTTAGCGGGAGTCGGCTGCAGGAAGTAACAAAAGATGTTCAGGTAGTGTTTGACATCCCGCAGACCACCCGCGCTCGGTACAAATTTCAGCAGGCCCGGTAGTCGATCAGCCAGTTTTAAATACTGGCCATGTCCATGGCGGTGGCCATTGCTCTGGTTGTTGCTTTTCACTTGCCGTCCGACCCACGAACCCACTGAGCTCAGAAGGGCGAGGCCCTTCCGAGATCGTCCGATTCCGATTTCCCTATTCCCCTTGTCCTCCGGGGTCTTCGCGCGAAGCAGCTTCGCTATATTCAGCCGCCCCATGCGCGTATGCCGCATGAGCTCCGGCATACAGTTGATCACAATGATCGTCGTCTGGCGTTGTTTCGAAGCGTCGAACGCCTCAATCAGTCTGCCCGCATTTTCGCCGTCCATTACGTGAATGGCGAAAATCACATCAGAGGATTGCAGATCCTGTTCAATGACGGACCACTCATCATTGGTGAGTGCCGCTCCAAGGTTGTACGCATGAATCCTCAGGTCAAGTTCATACTCGCGATTGAGCTCGCGCTCCGCCTGTTTGAGCGGAGCCAGCAAACTCGACCCGACGTATAGAACGATTACATTCATGTTTAATTCTTATCTATTGATTCGTCAGTTGGTGTGGCTTCGTGGAGCGTTTAGGTCCTTAGCTTAAGATGACGATCCACGAACTAATGAACGCGACGAAATTATACTGAGTCAAATGCCAACCGCCTTTTCAATTTCGGACTTCAGATCGGGGACCATGTCACGCAACTTCTCCAGCACTTCCTCGTCGGGATTCCAATAACCGCGGTTGTGCGCTTCCAACAAGCGGTTTGTGAGTGAGCGGACGGAATGAGGATTCAGTTCCACTAACCGTTGGTACATAATTGGATCCAGCAGGAATGTTTGGGAAATCTCAGTATAAATCCACGGATCAACCGCATCCGCGGTCGCGCTCCAGCCGAAAGTGTTGGCCACATGATTTTCAATCTCAGCGACGCCACGGAAACCGTGTTTGAGCATCCCTTCATACCACTTGGGATTCAGCGTCTTTGCACGGCTCTCAAGGCGAACAGTCTCCTCCAGCGATCGGATTTTCGTTTGCGGCGAAAGCGAATCAGATAAGTAAATTGCCGGCCGAGACTTAGTGATCGTTTCAACTGCCCGGGAAACTCCGCCAAGGTATTCAAAATAATGGTCCACGTCAGTGATCCCGACTTCGAATGAATCGAGGTTCTGATAGGTAGCTTCCACTCGCGACAGCGCGTCGTCCATCAGATGTCGTGCTTCGCGGCCCTCCACGGTCCGCCCTCGCGAGTCGCGCGTGTAGGCAAAGCACTTGCGCGTCACAAACAGATCGCCAAGCATTTCTTCGCTCTCCCACTGCGAATCGAGCACCATGAAATTTACGTTCGTACCGTAGTTCCCGGGTGCATTTGAAAACACTCGCGTCACCGCGTCGTCAAACTCGGAGCCGGTCTGCTTCATCTTCTCGGAAATATTGCGCCGGACATAATTGTCGTCGGCAGGCTCGTCCAGTTCGGCAACTCGCCGTACCGCTTTATCGAGTAGGGTCATGGTGGGAGTAAACAAATCGCGGAAGATGCCAGAGACTGTCATCACGACGTCGATGCGCGGGCGCTGCAGCTCTTCCAGCGGGATTACTTCGACTTCCGTGGCGCGATTGAGCGCGTCCCGAACAGGACTCACACCGAGCAACCAAAGCGCCTGGGCCACGCCTTCGCCCTGGGTCTTAATATTGTCCAGACCCCAGAGAACCAGCGCGACAGCGCCCGGATACCGGCCATGCTCTTCCTTATAACGGGTCAATAGCGCGTCGGCAGTCACCTTGGCGCGGGCGAAGGCCACTGGCGAAGGAACTGAATAAGGATTGACCGCGTGTGTATTGCGGCCGGTGGGAAGCACGAGGGGATTTTGAACGATATCCGCGCCCGGTCCAGGCATGATGTATTCGCCGCGCAACGCTCGCAGGAGCGACTCGAGTTCCGTGTTTGAATCCAGTTCTTCTGCGATGCGCGTCAACACGGAAAACGTCGGAAGCGATTCCTCGCGGGCGACCCCTGCCTTTAAGGTCAGCCAGCCAGCGGCCGTCTCAGCGCCACCCTCACAAAACTTTCTCACTGCTTCGGACACAATTCCATCGACCAGTTCTCTAGGAGCGCTGCTTAAGGTCTCCTGGACCAGCTCGTCATAGGAATCAATACCCAGGGCTTCCGCAACCACTCTCGGTAGTGCGCGAGCGCCATGCTCGGGTCTGTCAAATGACGCAACCATCCGAAGCAAATCTGCTTTTTCCTGCAACTCCGCGGCGCGGCCAAAAACGTGCAGACCGGTCGGAATCAGACGCTGTTCGATTTCTCTCAGTTCTTCGCAGAGCTGCATGACGCGAGCGTCACGTTCGAGGGAATTCAATTTGGATCTCATAGCAAAGCGGCGCTGACCCTGGCTGTTCGGCAACGTACTTAATCGGAAGTGTTTTAGCTGAAAACGTGGGGGCGGGCAACAGTCGCGGCCAGGTCGGGTGTGTTTTGTCGGTAATTCATTCGCGAGTGTGGCGCTTGGGGATGAACGCCGGGCACAAAAGTTTCGACTTTATCCATCTTTTTTATTGACAGGAAAGCCGTTTCGTAATAACTTGCGCTGACCTCAGTTTGCTCCCGATTTGCTCCCGATATTTTAATTCTTGCCCAGCCTAGAGTTCGATCTGTCCAGTGCAGTTGAGAGATATTCGTACCTCCCGCTACGTTGTCTCAAATCATCTGTCTGGTCGTAACGAAGCAGGCAATCTACCTCGTTTCGGCCGGCCCTTACGAACATTCGGGTATCCAGCGGTATAGAGGAATCCGGCTCGATTTGCTGCCGAGCAAATTGTCCGTTCCAGTCCACCACAAAGTACCAACCAAACTCCTGGGAGGGAGACTGAAATGTTAAAGCTTATGAAAGTTTTAGCGCTAGTTCTCTTCGTGGCAGCGCTTGCATTGCCCATGTGGATGCCGGGCTCGGTCGAAGGTCAGTCAGGAACTGAGGCTCTCACAACTGACATGGATGCCAAGACCCCCGATGACCTGTTCAATGGCTTTGGCGCTCTGGGCACGCCGATCGATGCGTGCGTTGCGGACGCCGTGGCGCCAACCGCGCGAGGTAATGGTAGATTTGAAGATAACAAGTTCATCTTCAGCGAACGGGAAACCGTCGCAGATGGACTCGGACCCACCTACAACGATGTTGGCTGCGTCGAATGTCACCAATCGGTTGACGTGGGAGCATTCAGCCAGACAATGGAGTTCCGCGCCGGCCATATTGTCAACGGCTCCTTCGTAGATGCTGCCGGCGGCCAGCTGATTCATGCTCGCGGAACTGATTCCGACATCGTCGAGCATATATCCACCCTGGAGACTGTTAAGAGCTTTCGCGTTACTACCAGCACGCTCGGTGATGGTTTCGTGGAATGTATTTCCAACACAGACCTCCAAAACAACGTGGCAGCCGAGCCCTCCACTCAGCGTGGCACTCTGACTTCTGTGCCGGTAACCGAGGCAAACAACACTTTGCGCATTGGTCGATTCGGTTGGAAAGCTCAACAGGCCAGCCTGTTGTCGTTTGCTGGGGACGCCTATCTTAACGAGATGGGCATAACGAACAAATTTGCCGGCGACGGCGGGCGAAGTTCTACCGACCCTAATGCCGGACATTTTGAGAACCCCTGTAGCACTGCCGAAGGGGTCGTAAACTGCACCGGCGCACCTTTCGACCCAGTGGCCGATCCGGAAGACGACGGGAACGACGTGATCGCATTTGCCGATTTCATGGCGGCAACCCGCGCGCCCGGTCGTCAAAATCCTATTCCGGCGGCAGCAACGCGCGGCGACTCTCTGTTTACTTCAACCGGCTGCGCGGTCTGTCATACGCGCACTTTCCAAACGGCGGCTCCCGGAACGCTGATTAACGGCGGCGCGTTCGCCGTGCCAACAGCTCTGGGCAACAAGATAATCCACCCATTCAGTGATTTTGCTCTACACGACGTCGGCACCGGCGACGGCATAGTGCAAAATGCCGGCCAGGGCTCGGCGAACATGATGCGGACAGCGCCTCTGTGGGGCATTCGGGCTCGCAACCGATTTATGCATCAGGGCTTGAATGTCACAATATTTGACGTGATTCAATTACACGCCGGGCAAGCGACGACGGCGCGAAACAACTTCAACAACGTGCTGACCACCGCACAACGATCAGACTTAATCGCCTTCGTCTTGTCACTCTGATCGAGGTTTGACGAGTGACGATCACGCAGGTCCTAACCCGAAGCTCGCCGGACTTCTATCATTCCGGCGAGCTTCCTTCCCGCGATACCTCTCGGATCCTTTGCAGGCTCTGCGCCTACGCGCGGTGAGTCTGGTTATTCACAGCAAAGACGCAGAGAGTTAACAGGATTTATACTCCACGCAATTATGCAAAACGCTTCAGTTCGGTTTCAGCGCTCGCACAATCTCAGGTTCGTTTTATCCGTGCTGCTCGCGCTAGGCTCGTTAGTGTTTGGCTGTTCCTCGGAGAAGAAACCGATCACTGAAGCGGCGCCTCCGACTCCCGTGGCTCCTTCTGAGCAGCCGCAGCAAATGACAAAGTTGCCGCCGCCGCAAATGAATAAAGTTCAGGAAGCCGTACAGCGGGTGTTCAAGGACGCAGTTGTTATCGATAACAGCCATGCCCCGGCTTTCATAGTCGCGGACTTCAATGGGGATGCTTCGCAGGACGTCGCCGTCGTATTGACCCCGGCGCCGAACAAACTCAACGAGTTAAACCAGGAATTCCCTGCCTGGATACTCAGGGATCCCTTTGGTGCAGTTGAACCGCGCGGTCCGCGCCTACGCATCGCAGACAAGGAAGTGCTGCTGGCCGTAATTCATGGATACGGCGCCAACGGCTGGCTGGATCCGCAGGCCACGCAAACCTTCCTGCTAAAGAACGCAGTTGGCGCTGGCATGGAAGCTCGGCCCCGAGACGACTTCCTTTTGGTAAACAAGGGTAAGAAACTGCCGACAGTGAGCGGAGACTTAATCAGTGAAACGCGCGGAACGGAAGCAGGATATCTTTATTACTCCGGCGCCAACTATTCCTGGTACGATCCAAAAACGTTTTCCGGCGAGCCCGGGCCGCGACGTGGTCATGGTGAGCAACGAATGAAGACGGAATTCAAACCATGATCAGTCGACTTTCAAACAATTGCGGAGGTGATTAGGTGAGCTTCAGGCAATGCTCAATGTATCTGCTCATGGTCTGCCTTGGAGGCGTGAGCATTACTGGTGTCAGAGCGGGTGGTTCAGCTCTTCCAAATTCGCTTGTCATAACGCAAACAACGGCCGCGGTTGAATTCGTAACAGCGGAAGAACTCAAGGCAAAGATTGCCGCAAGCCAGGCGGTCACCATTCTCGATGTGCGCGCCAGCAGCGATCTGCTCGGCAGCGACAGTAAAATCAAGGGCGCCCTTCACGTGAAGCTCAGAAGGCTCGAGTCCCGGCTGCGCCTGCCGCCCCTCAAGGATGTCTCTCACAGTGCCGAGCTAATTACTTACTGTGCCTGCCCAAACGACGAAGCAAGCGTACGTGCGGCGCAGCTGCTCATGAATGCGGGTTTCAAACACGTACTCGTCCTCAAGGGTGGGTGGTCGGCGTGGAAGAAGGCGAATGGTCAGGTAGAGTCCAAGCCCAGGGGCTGACGTTTCCCACGCTAGACCTGCAGTTGGTTCCATGGAAGCAATGAATCCATGAGCCGCTGCCACTTCCGTTCCGGCTAACACGTGAGCCATGAGATCTCATTGTAAGTGCTTTCGGCCCAGGCATGCGTTTCCCATCAAAGTCCAATACAATGCTCTCGCACGAATCTACGTTAGGTTGGGGGGAAAGCGACCATCCTGGAAGTCGTTAATCTGGAATGTGTTCGCGGAGCGCGGAGACTTTTTCGCGACGTAAACTTCACGCTGGCTCCAGGGACGCTGCTACAGGTCACCGGACCCAATGGCAGCGGTAAGACGAGTTTGCTCCGCATCATCTCCGGACTGATGAGTCCTGAGAGCGGGGAGATACGCTGGGATGGTGCGCAGATTCGCTCACTCGCTGAGGAGTATTCCCGCCGCATCACCTATCTCGGCCACCGCACGGCTGTGAAGGAGGAGTTGAACTCACTCGAAAACCTCTGCATTGCGAGCGGCCTGGCCGGCTGCGACCTTTCACGCGATCAAGCTAAAGAGGCGCTGGCGCGCGTCGGACTCGCCGGTCGTGAAAACTTGCCGGCGCGCTTTCTTTCTGAGGGACAGCGACGTAGGTCGGCGTTGGCGCGGCTTATCAATTGCAATGCGACGCTCTGGCTCCTTGATGAAGTGCTTGCATCTTTGGATCAGGCAGCAGTGTTGTTGATTGAAGAATTAATCGGTGAACACTTGAACAAAGGTGGCATGGCGATTGTTGCTACGCACCAGGAACTCCACAGCCCAGCGGGGTCGTTTCAGCGGCTCGATCTCGGGCGTAATGGCGTGGCGCCAGTGGAGAGCCGAGTGTGAGTGCTCCCTCGACCTTTTCAATGTTTCGCTGGATCGTTGCTCGCGATCTGACGCTGGCGTGGCGCCGGCGCGCAGACGTCTTATCGACCTTGTTCTTTTTCGTAATCGTCGTCAGTCTTTTTCCGTTGGGGATTGGCCCCGAAACGCAGTTGTTACGCTCAATCGCGCCGGGGGTGGTATGGGTTGCAGCATTGTTGGCCTCAATGCTGTCACTTGGGCGCGTTTTTGCGAACGATTATCAGGATGGCACGCTGGAACAGATGCTGTTGACTCCGCAGCCGCTTTATCTAATCGTGCTGGGGAAGGTTTTGGCGCAGTGGCTGGTGGCTGAAGTTCCCCTGGTATTGATTGCGCCCTTGCTCGGGATTCAGTTTGATTTACCTCCGGGGTCGCGCTCGGTACTTTTTGTTTCCTTGTTACTGGGAACGCCGGTGTTGAGTTTGATTGGATCGATTGGCGCCGCACTTACCCTGGGGTTACGCGGAGGTGGTGTTCTTATTGCTTTGTTGATCCTGCCGCTTTACATTCCGGTATTGATTTTCGGAGCCGGCGCGGTGGATGCGAGTATCAACTCGGTGAGTGCTCAGGCAAATCTTGCTTTGCTGGGAGCACTGTTGATCGTGTCGCTGATTTTTGCGCCCTGGGCAACTTCAGCAGCCTTGCGAATATCTCTTGAATAGAATGGCCTGAATTCGACAGCCGCCTCTTTCCACTAAGATGAACTTATACAAATACGCATCGCCTTCGGCTTTTTACCCGCTCGCCGGAAAAATGATTCCCTGGTTCGCGGTTCCGGCAACCGTGCTCTTTGCGTTAGGACTCTACGTCGGCTTTTTTGTCGCTCCGACTGATTTCCAGCAAGGCGATGCCTATCGCATAATGTTTATTCACGTGCCGGCAGCCTGGATGGGCATGCTTTTGTACTTGTTGATGGCTCTCTATGCGGGCATTGGCTGGGCTTTCAATGCCCGGCTTTCATCGATGATGGCTTCGTCACTTGCGGTCACCGGCGCCTTGTTCACAGCTCTTGCGCTCGTGACTGGCGCCTTTTGGGGTAAGCCCACCTGGGGCACGTGGTGGGTTTGGGATGCTCGCATGACGTCCACGCTGATACTGTTGTTTCTCTATATCGGCTTTCTCTCATTGCAATCAGCGATCGATGACCCACGCCGGTCCGATCGCGCCGGCGCTGTGCTGGCTCTGGTCGGTGTAATCAATGTACCCATCATCTATTTCTCCGTGCAGTGGTGGAACACGTTGCATCAGGGTGCGACAATTAGAATCCTGAACAAACCAACTGTCGCGCCTCCAATGTTGGCCGCGATGTTGATCCTGCTCGCCGCGTGTTGGTTGTATTCGGTTGCCGTAGTTTTGATCCGGCTGCGCTGTATTATCCTGGAACGAGAACAAAACGCTGCCTGGGTAAGCGAAGGAGCTGTCTAAATATGAACTGGTCAGAATTCTTTTCGATGGGCGGTTACGCGTTCTACGTTTGGGGTTCATATCTTACAGCGCTCATACTGTTGGGTGGAGAAGTTGCGTTGCTAATGAGACGCAAGAAGTCTTTGCGCAAACGCCACGATAACGAACCGCGTTAGAACGAATCCCTAATCATGAAACGACGACATAAACGAATTGCTTTTATTGTTGCAGCGCTAGCCGGGTTGGGAATTGCGACCGCGCTCGTGCTTAGCGCTTTCCAGCAGAATTTGGTGTTTTTCTTCAGTCCGTCACAGGTTGTCGCTAAAGAAGCTCCGGTGAATAAAACGTTCCGAGTAGGCGGGCTGGTCGAGAGCGGCACCCTCAAGCGCGATAATGACGGCTTAACCGTGCGCTTCACGGTAACAGACACAGCCAAGAGCATTCCCGTCATCTACAAGGGAATCCTTCCGGACCTCTTCAAGGAAGGCAAAGGCTGCGTCGCGCAAGGTCGCATCGGGACGGATGGCGTGTTTTATGCAGATCAGGTGCTGGCCAAGCACGATGAAAACTACATGCCTCCCCAAGCAGGCCAGGCCATCGACGCCGCCAAGCACGAAAAAGAAGCCGCGAAGTCGGTCGTCTATTAGAACAGTTAATCAAGACAGTAGCTTATGGTTCCCGAAGTTGGACAGTTTGCATTAATCGTTGCGCTGTTGCTGGCGTTGACTCAGGCGACGTTACCGCTCATCGGCGCCGCGCGTGGCAATCGCTCGTGGATCGCCGTGGCCGTTCCCGCCGGGCAGGCGCAGTTTATCTTTGTAGCAGTCGCGTTTGGCTGCCTTGCCTATTCGTTCATAACCAACGACTTCTCGGTTTTGAACGTCGCTACCAACTCTAACTCGCAACTCCCGCTCCACTATCGACTCGCCGCCACCTGGGGATCGCACGAAGGTTCGTTGTTGCTTTGGACGTTAATGCTCGGTCTTTGGACGGTCGCGGTCTCACTCTTCAGCCGCCATCTTCCCGACGATATGGTGGCGCGGGTGTTGAGCGTGATGGGCGTGATCAGCGTCGGCTTTCTTCTGTTCATGCTACTTACGTCAAATCCCTTTGCGCGACAGTTTCCAGTTCCCGTTGATGGACGCGACCTGAATCCCTTGCTACAGGATCCGGCGATGGTGGCCCACCCACCGATGCTCTACATGGGCTATGTCGGCTTTTCCGTCGCCTTTGCTTTTGCGATCTCGGCCTTGATCAGCGGCCGCCTTGATGCGACCTGGGCACGCTGGTCGCGACCATGGACTACGGTCGCCTGGATGTTTCTGACGGTCGGCATCGCGCTGGGAAGCTGGTGGGCTTACTACGAACTAGGCTGGGGTGGCTGGTGGTTTTGGGATCCCGTCGAAAACGCTTCGTTCATGCCATGGCTGGTCGGCACCGCCCTGATTCACTCGTTGGCAGTAACGGAAAAGCGTGGCGGGTTCAAAAGTTGGACGGTACTGCTCGCGATTGGCGCTTTCTCTTTAAGTTTACTGGGAACGTTCTTAGTCCGCTCCGGCGTTTTGACTTCGGTACACGCCTTTGCTACCGATCCTAAGCGCGGCATCTTCATCCTCGCCTTCCTGGTGTTCGTCATCGGCGGTTCCCTTCTGCTCTATGCCTGGCGCGCAAAGCAAGTTGGACTGGGCAGCAAATTTGAGGTGATTTCACGAGAGTCGCTGCTGCTTTCCAACAACGTCTTGCTGGTAGTGGCGGCGGGTTCGGTGTTGCTTGGTACGCTCTATCCGCTAATTATCGACGCACTCGGTTTGGGTAAACTTTCAGTCGGCCCGCCTTACTTCAACAGCGTGTTTGTGCCGTTGATGGCGCCGGCGGTATTCCTGATGGGCATCGGCCCCATCGCCCGCTGGAAGAAGGCCAGCCTTCCTGAACTGGCGGTGCGCCTGCGTTGGGCGTTTTTGGCCAGCGTAGTTACGGCCTTGCTTCTTCCTTTTGTCCTTGGCAAGTGGAAAGCCCTGGCTAGTCTTGGACTACTGTTGGCGCTCTGGATCGTAACCACTTGCCTGGTCAATATTTTCGAACGTGTCAGAAGCACTTCCGGACAGTTCAGTATCTTCCAAAAACTCGCGATGCAAACGCGCAGTTACTATGGAATGCAACTGGCACACTTAGGTGTCGCGGTTTTTATCGTGGGCGTCACCATCGTAACTGGCTACCAATCAGAACAAGACGTGCGCATGGACGTCGGCGATACTGTTAACGCCGGCGGTTATACTTTTCGTTTCAATGGCGTGACCAATGCAAATGGACCAAACTACCAGGCCGCTCGCGCTGAAATTGAGGTGAGCAAGAATGGCGTTGTCACGCACAAAATGTATCCTGAGAAACGCTCCTACACGGCGTCGGGAAACGTGATGACAGAAACTGCGATCGATAGTGGCGTGTTTCGCGATCTCTACCTTTCGCTGGGCGAACCGGTGAGCGGCGGCGCCTGGAGCGTCCGTGTTTACTACAAGCCTTTTGTCTCCTGGATCTGGGGCGGGGCAATTCTGATGGCCATGGGTGGCGGTCTGGCGCTCAGCGATCGTCGTTATGCCCTCGCCGCCCGAAAACAACGCGAAGCCCGAGCACAAGAAGCGCCACAGTCCATTCCCGCCGCGGCGATGGCAACTAAGGAAGTATGAGCAGATTTGTAATACCGCTAATCCTCTTCCTTGCGCTGGTTGTATTTCTGGCAATCGGACTTGGACGCGATCCGCACGTCGTGCCGTCTGCACTCATCAACAGGCCAGCGCCGGATTTTGCGCTATCCGAGTTGCGTGATCCCACCAAAATCGTCACGCCGCAACAAATGCGTGGCAAAGTGTGGCTCTTGAACGTTTGGGGCTCCTGGTGCCCGGCCTGTCGCGAAGAGCATCCTTATTTGCTTGAGATTGCCCGGAGCGGGGCGGTGCCAATCTATGGTCTTAGTTGGAAAGACAAGCGCGAAGATGCGCTCGCAACGCTCAGCGAGTTAGGCGACCCTTACGTCCTCAATGTTTCTGATTTTGATGGCCGGGTAGCTATCGACTACGGAATTACGGGAGCCCCGGAGACCTACTTGATCGATAAGAACGGCATCATTCGCTATAAGGAAGTCGGGCAATTAAATCCGGAGATTATGGAAAAGAAGATTCTGCCGCTGGTGCAGGAACTGAACCGTTGAAGTGTTGTGTCTGGCTTCGCTTAGGACTTGTTGACGATGAGGTCTTGTTTTCTATTACTACTGATGTTCGCTATCTTCCCGCTCTTGGCGAGCGCCCGGGAAGCACAGTCGTCGGCGGCAGATCCGGTTTTGGAAGAGCGCGTCATGAACCTCTCCAAAGAACTCCGTTGCCTCGTCTGCCAGAATGAAACCCTCGCCGACTCTCGCGCTGACTTAGCCGAAGACCTGCGCGGCCAAATTCGCGAACAGATGAAAGCCGGTAAGAGCAATAAGGAGATAGTCGACTACCTGACCGCGCGCTACGGAAAATTTATTCTCTACAACCCGCCTGTCGATCCAACCACATACTTTCTTTGGTTCGGCCCCTTCATCCTATTGCTTGCGGGCCTGTTCCTACTTTTTCGTTACGTCAAGCAACGTCGCAAGTTGATTATTGAAGAGCCGCTTTCCCCCGACGAGCGACTGCGCGCGGAAGGCCTGCTGAAAGCACAAGGAAAAGAAACGGCATGATACTGTTCTGGCTGATTTGCGCCGGCCTGCTGGCGATCGCACTGGCATTTATTTTGCCAACGCTGCTTCAGGCTGCAGGGAGGGCGAAAGACAGCAACCAGGAAGCAAACGTGGAGGTCTATCGCGATCAACTTTCAGAGTTGGATGCGGATCTGGCTAACGGCATTGTCAGCCGGGAACAGTATCCACAGGATCGAGATGAAATCGAGCGGCGTTTGCTTGCGGATGTTGCGAACGTCAAGCAGCAACCCGCAAAGCCCTTCGGCGCCGCCGTGCTCAGGCGTTGGGGTACAGTGCTCGTTGTTGTTGGCGCTTGCTCGTATGGCGTTTTGCTTTTCGGTAATCGCTTTCAAGCAATCACTGTCTTGCAGCAGGGGCAGCCGACGATTGGCATAATCTTATTGACTCTCGGCGGCCTGTTTTTAGTCATGCAATCGAATCGCAGCACTGCTTATGGGTTGGTGCTGGCCTTCCCCATCCTGGCAGTTTCGATCTATCTCAAAGTTGGAGATGCCCGCGCCGGGGAGCGTACTCAGGCACCACCCGTGGCCGGCGGTCAGATGACCCAACAAGGCATCGAGGCAAACGTAGCGGCGCTGGCGACACGCCTGGAGCAAAACCCGGGGGACGCCGACGGCTGGGCCATGTTGGGACGCTCCTACCTCAACCTCGAGAAGTATTCTCAGGCGAGCAGCGCATACGGAAAAGCCGTCGCGTTGAAGAACAACGATCCCGATCTGCTAACGGAGTATGCGTTTGCTTTGGCGATGGCCAATAATCGCCAACTTCAAGGCCAACCGGCTGAGTTGATCAAGAAGGCGCTGCAGGTCGATCCGGAAAACCCGAAAGCCCTGCAACTCGCGGGCACGGCTGAGTTCGAAGCCAGGAATTACAACCAGGCAATCGCCTACTGGCAAAAACTACTGGACAAGACTCCCGGTAATCCTGAGTTGACACAGTCAATTTCAAAGCGAATCGAAGAAGCTCGGGCGCTGGCGAAACCAAGCGCCAAGTAGAATCGGAAGAGTGCTAGTGTGAACATTCTGCGTGCCGTCTCAGTGTTCCCTGCGTCTCTGTGGTGAGTGTTGCGTAGCCTTTTTTACCGCATAGACAAGTGAGGGCACTGAGGTTTGACAGACACATCTGAATCCAGGTCAACGTTTCCAGGGAAAGCAATGACAAGAGACAACCTACTATTCGTAATAATCGGCGTACTTTTTGGATTCATCGTTGGCTTCCTCTTTGCCAGTACGATGAATCAACGTTACGGACCGGGTGCGCCGGTCCCGGCTACGGCGAGCGGACAGATGCCCGTCGATCATCCGCCGGTGGGTGCTAATCCCGTCGCTCCGGCCGGCGGCAACATGCAAGCGGAAGTTACAGCACAACTGGACAAGGCGCGTAATGAGCCGAAGAATTTCGACGCTCAGGTGAAGGCCGCTGAACTCTTCTATCAAATCCAGCGATACGACTCCGCCACCGAGTTTCTGCTTAAGGCGAATCAATTAAAGCCGGATGATTATCAAACTCTGGTCGCTCTGGGACTGGTGAACCTTGATGCAGGTCACTACGACGTTGCTGAGAAATGGTATAAGGCAGCGCTCTTGAAAAAGGGGGATGATGTGCCAACGTTAGCCGGCCTGGCAGCCGCGACACTCGGTAAAGGTGATGCCAAAGCAGCCGAACAGGCAATAGCCAATCTCGAGAAAGCGGATCCGACCAGTGAGGACTTGCCAAATTTCAAAACCAGATTGGCCAGTTTGAAGTCGGGAGAACCAAAATAAAGATTTACTATTACTGAGCAATAGTCATTCGCACGATATTGGCGAGTGGAATTTTCTGAACCTTACCGTCCTTCCCTACCACAACCACCTGACCATTTTCGACAGTGACGCGGCGTACACCGCCCATCGCTCGATCGACAAGCGTGCCGGCGCTGGTTTCAATTATTAAGCGCGGCCCACTGTCATCGGCCTCCTGAGGTGCCACGGGAGGCGCTTTCGCGGCCGCTCGCGCAGTTTTGCTTTTCCTGGTCGGCCGTTCTGTCGCGGGCGGTTTCCTGGCCTCTGACTCTTCGGCGTCCGGTTTCTTTTCGTCGTCGTCCTTCGCCGTAGTTTCTCCGGGCTTCGCTTTGGGCGGCTCGGCCGGTTTTGTTCGCCGGATAGCAGGTCGACCGGGGCGGCTGTTTCTGGCAGAAGGTTTGGGAACAACTTTCTTACGTTCTGGCTCTGATGACACAATCGGACCCGGCGCCGGCTTAGGCGCCGCAGCAACTTCAGCAGGTGGTTCATCTATGCGCGCACCGGTGGCCGTCACGCGCCGGCCGCCTTTCCGCGATGCTTCCGCTGTCGTCGCTGGTTGCGCCGCGTCTTCATGTTCTGCCAGTGGCCCGGAAGTTATCGTCTCAAAAGCGCCGCCGAAATTAAGATGGTAAACGGCGTCGTCATCGTTAGGCGTGCGCCCTTCCACGCGCAGAACAAGATCTTCCTGCGCCCGCAAGTAAATGCTCTTCGTAATAGGTGAGGAGCTGCCTGCATAAACGCTGAACTTCAGGAGCGGCCGCAAACCGGAGAACGTGAACACGTCAATGTCGCCATTCAGGTTTCGGCTGTCGATAGTGATCAGCACGTCGCCCGGCGTGCCTGTGAAAGCGTAATAGTGATCCGTTACGCGCGGGTCACCCAAATCTCTCGCCGGGATGGTGCCGCGAACTTCGTTTGAGCGAACCGGAGACGGCCAGGCCACGTCGGTTGACTGGGCAACTGCCACGCTCGCGAAGCCAGAAACAAATAAAACGATCCAAAGACCGCAAGCGAACGTCCTGGTTGCTGGAAGAATCTGCATCATAGTGTTCAGTGGCCGGATTAGTTGTGTTGGGATATCGAAAGCCGGGCTGCTCAACCAAAGTGGGACTAAGAATATCAGATTTGTGGTGGGAATCGCATGCACACGGGACAACGATCCTCATGCAGTTTAGAGATCAATCGAGCGGCACACTGCTTGCCAAGTTACCAATTGTTCTTAAACAAAGCATTGAAAACATACACAAGCGGAAGCCATCCTAAGGATAGACGTTCGCTTGAAACTGACTGCGCGTGTTTTTAAAGCAAGCGCTGTCGCCAACAACTGATCGATTCATAAAGGGGGGGATATGGGAGACACAACAGGTTCATCGCCGGCACGTTCACGAATGGTGACGGGATTGTTCAGAGATCGAGCGAGCGCTGAGAATGCGTATGGTTCTGTCACGAGTCGAGGTTATACCGACAAAGACGTGAACCTCGTGATGAGTGACGACACACGGAAGAAACACTTCACCGATGACGGCCGGGAAACGGAAATGGGTAATAAGGCATTAGAAGGCGCCGGCACCGGGGCTGCCATCGGCGGAACTATCGGAGCTACCTTGGCCGCAATTGCCGCCATCGGAACGACTCTCGCACTTCCCGGCCTGGGATTATTAATCGCCGGACCAATTGCAGCGGCTCTAGCCGGCGCAGGCGCTGGCGGTGCCACCGGTGGGCTCATTGGCGCACTGGTTGGTGCCGGCATTCCGGAAGAACGAGTTAAGCGCTACGAAGAAGGCATTAAGAAAGGCGGCATCATGATGGGTGTTAATCCGAAAACGGACGAAGATGCTGCTTACTTTGAAGGTGAATGGAAACGTCATCAGGGCGAAGACGTCTATCGGTAACGCCGAACCTAAGGGAGAACGAATGAAACGAAGACTTGCTTTAGTGTGCACATTGGTTGTCGCTGGTCTCGCAACCGCGTGTGCCGCTGATACGACGAACACAAACAACCGTAATGCGCCCGGCGTGATCGAGACCAACGCTAATCTCAACAAGAACATGAACGCGAATACTGTACCTGGCAACGTAGGGGTGGTCACAAACGATAATGGCAACAAGAATACTGCCGGTATCTCCACCATCAACGGAAACAAGAACGCAAACATGAACCACAACGGTAACATGAACATGAAACCGACGCCGCACAACTAGGCCGAGCAATCACCAGGGAAAAAGGGCGAGAGGTCAAAGCCTCCTGCCCTTTTTCCGTTCGGCTAGTCCTTTTTGCCAGGCTTTCTCAGAAACTATCACAGCCCTAAGGCTTTGTGATTGTGAGACCGGTTACGAACACTTCCGTATTATGTGCGAAGCGGATGCCGTAAACCCCGTCAGTCGATTTAAGTTTACCTGTTGTTACGAGTGCAGGCTTGTCGTAGCTGGCGACGACCTTGCTGTTGATCGCGCACTCGACCTTGCCTCCCTTCACTGATACGGCAATGTCCTGGGTTACCGGTTCTCCAACGGCGGCCGCTTTGTGAACTGCCGGGTCAGCAGCACCACGCGGCCCATTCATTTGAAATGGAGCCGGACCGAAACCGCGGACGATGAAGTTCCCATTCCCGTTAGCCGCACAATACAGGTAACTCTGCTTGTCCGTTCCGAGGTCATTACCCGCAATTACAATTCCGTAGGGATGTGGGTGAGTGTTTAGGTTCATGAACTTCGGCTCGCGGAACGTCGCTTTCACCGTGTAGTCCCCGGACGCTTTGTTAACAGGATTCCAGTAGGTCACTGCCGGACCGGTGGTAACGTGGAAAGCAGCGCCGTCTTTAGCGAGCTTCGCGCTGTTGAGAGTCATCCCCGCCGCTTCCTCTTTGGCATCGATTTTTCCCGTCCAGCCCGGAACCGAAACTCCGCCGCCGGCAACGCCGCGGGAACTCTCCATCTGGCCCCCCAATTGAGCCATTTGAGAGAAGTGCGCGGTTGGCGCGAATATGAGCGCGAAAAGAGCAAGCGCGAAAACGCAGTTGCGTCGCATGGTTAAGTTCCTCCTGATTGAATTGTTGGGAGATGATAACTCTCA
>JANLYH010000192.1:0-17585 GCA_031365545.1 Pyrinomonadaceae bacterium
GCGTCCGCGTCGTTGTGGACATAGCGGTAACCTTCGCCGTAACCAAGGTGCTTCACCAGCGGAGTGACTGCATTTCGCAAGTGAAGCGGCACCGGTTCGCGCGCGGTGTCCGCCGCATCAGCAGCAGCGGCGCTATATGCCCGCTTTACGGCATTTGATTTCGGCGCGCACGCAAGATAGATGGCGGCCTGGGAAAGAGGAAACAATCCTTCAGGCAAGCCGATGAGTCGGACAATGTCGGCAGCGGCCGCAGCCTGGACCATCGCCTGAGGATCTGCGAGACCAATGTCCTCGGAAGCGAGAATGCAAAGACGACGAGCTATGAATACCGGATCAGCTCCGCCTTCGATCAGGCGCGCCAGCCAATAGAGCGCAGCATTGACATCCGAATTTCGCAGCGACTTGATCAGCGCGGAGGCGAGATTGTAATGGTCCTCGCCGCCTTTGTCGTAAGCGTAGTGTGCGCGGCCCAGTGCCTCGATAACGGTCTCGTTGGAGATTTGGCGCGCGCTGTTTTCGTCAACGGCGGTTGATTCTACTGCTGCCTCGAGCGCCGCGAGCGCGACGCGTGCATCTCCACCCGATGAGTTAGCCAGACGTTCGAGTACGTCGCTGGAAATAATCGGTCGAAATTTTGCCAGGCCCTTCTCGGTGTCGGCAAGCGCGCGTTCGAGAATTGTTTTTACTTCGGCGGACGCCAGCTGATTGAGGACGAGCACGCGGCAACGAGACAACAGTGCGCCGGTCACTTCAAACGAAGGATTCTCAGTGGTCGCCCCGATCAGAGTTACGGTCCCGTTCTCAACGGCGGGCAGCAGTGCATCCTGCTGGCCTTTGTTGAAACGGTGAATCTCATCGATGAACAGGATTGTGCGCTTGCCGTACTCGCGTTCATGACGTGCTTCCACGATGGCGGCGCGCAGATCTTTAACTCCGGAGAAAACCGCGGAGAGGGCCACGAAGCGCGCGTCGGATTTCTCCGCCAGCAGGCGCGCCAGGGTTGTCTTGCCCGTGCCGGGTGCGCCCCAGAGAATCACCGACGGCAGATTGCCCGACCCTTCGAGCAAGCGCCGCAGGATCCGCCCTTCACCCACGAGGTGGCTCTGGCCCACAAACTCGGCCAACGAACGCGGTCGCATTCGTTCAGCCAGCGGCGCCGACGGTTCCGCAATCTCGTTCCCGGGAGATTTGCTAAATAGATTTCCTGTGGTTGAATACGCCATGACTTCCGAGCAATACCAATTATCACCGAAACTGGCGCCGTGCGCGAACGTAGTTTCGTGCCTTGGGTTCAATGAACCGGAAAAATCCGAATCTTAAAGGGAACGCGGGCAGTGTCGTCTTCGTATATTCAGCCGAACGAACAAACCCGCGGTTTTAAAGACCAAGTGCGGGGAGAAACTGGGGAATCGAAACGATGAAACAGGCAACAGACATATTGAGAATAATTGGCATTATCCTCCTGGGCATTTTTGTTTTTGCCGTGGGCATTCCGATCGTCTTGACGGCGGCAGGCATCACCTTGAGCATTCTCGGAATTCTTTTCGGAATCGCGGTGCTGGTTATCAAGTTGGCGGTGGTAATTGCCATAGCTTATCTGGTTCTTGTTGGCGTACGCGCAGTTTTGCGGTAAATCATCTGACAGGACGGGGGACCCTTACCAAGATTCTTGTACCCTAAGCTCCCAACTCAAACCCACGCCTCACTTGACTCCTCCAATCGAACGGTAGCCTAATACTCAGAATTCATCGGCAAAGTCGCCGGGAATTCGTGTGTTTGCGAATCTGCGTCAGGCGAACCTAACGGCTCATGACTTCGGAACAAAGACTCGATAGGTTAGAACGGATTGCGAAGCTCTTCGTTAGAGCCGGTGTCCGGTATCGGCGCGATTTGCGTGAACTGGGTGACAAACTGAACATCCTGGTCAACGCACAGATCAAGAATGAGGAGAGGTTCACCCAAAACGAAGTTATATTCCAAACCAGATCCACTGAGTATGAGAAGAGATTTGCCAGAGACGAAGAAAGACTGGCAAAGCTTTCCAAAAGAACCGATCGAAGGTTTGCGGAATTAGCCGAATCTCAGGCGCGAACTGATCGCAGGTTTGCGGAGTTAGCCGAATCTCAGACGCGAACTGATCGCAGCCTCGCCGAGCTTATTAGGATCGTTAGCGGGGGCCGTAATGGGCGTCCTCAAACTGAATCGTAAGGTCCAACTCAAACGTTGAAGCGAAAATGTACTACGTCGCCTTCCTGCATTATGTAGTCCTTGCCCTCTAGTCGTGCCAATCCCTGCTCGCGCGCGGCGACGTTAGAACCCGAACGCAGCAGGTCTTCATAACTAACCACCTCTGCCCGAATAAAGCCTCGCTCGATATCAGAATGAATAGTGCCCGCGGCTGTCTGCGCGCGTGTGCCCTGGGGAATGGTCCAGGCCCGCACTTCTTTCTCTCCCGCTGTTAGAAACGACATCAGACCCAGCAAGTGGTAAGCGCTTTTGATTAAACGATCAACTCCGCTACCCGAAACGCCAAGGCTCTTTAGATACTCCGCGCGTTCTTCCACGGGCAGCGAGACGAGTTCAGCCTCAAGTTGAGCACAGATCACCAAACACTCAGCTGCTTCATCCTTCGCAACCTTCTGCACCGCCTGCACCTGCGCATTCCCATCCGGATTTGCCAGTGTGTTCTCGTCGACGTTAGCAGCGTAGATCGTGGGCTTCCTCGTCAAAAGGAAAACGTCACGCGCCACCGCTCGCTCATCGTCGGTTAGCGCGACGGTCCTCGCCGACTTGCCTTGTTCGAGCGCCGGCAGAAGTTTCTCAAGTACTGCGAGTTCGGCGCGCGCAATCTTGTCGCCACCCTTCAGGTTCTTTTGTGCTTTGTCACGCCGTCGTTCAGCGGTGGCCAGATCTGCGAGTGCGAGTTCAATCTGAATCGTTTCGATGTCGCGTGCCGGATCGACTGAACCTTCGACGTGAATAACGCTCTCGTCTTCAAAGCAACGGACCACCTGCACGACAGTGTCAGTCTCGCGTATGTTTGCCAGAAACTGATTGCCCAGTCCTTCACCTTTGGACGCGCCGCGCACCAGACCGGCAATGTCGAGAAACTCAACGGTCGCGGGCACGATCACAGTTGTTTTGACAAGCTTCGCAAGTGGTTCGAGTCGTTCATCGGGCACAGCCACCACCCCCACGTTGGGTTCAATAGTGGCAAAGGGATAATTGGCTGCCAGGGCGGCAGTTTGCGCGGTGAGCGCATTAAAAAGCGTCGACTTGCCAACGTTGGGCAAGCCAACAATTCCAGCTCGTAACATCAGTTAATTTCCTCTGCTTTGAAACTAACCGATAACATTACGCCGCGCAAACGCGGAGCGCCGGGTTACAATTTCGCGTATAATCCCGCCGAGAAATATTGAAGTAATAGTCACTAATAAATTGAAAAGGACCAGACGGACCGAGCCCCACGAAATGTAATCATCCGTCGGTAACCCCGGTGATCATCTCGCTTGTGCTCGTGCTGTTGGTCACAGCCAGCGGCACACTAGCCAGCTATCTTTACGACGAGGACGTTAATTTCGCTGCCCGACTGTGCGCCGGCGCGTGCGTTGGCATCGCGGCTCTCGGCCTATTGGGATTTGTATTTGCGTCCTTCCTTGGCCTTACGCCCCCGGCAATTTTACTGACGCTGCTTGTAATCGTGGCAATCGCGCTGCTCCCGCTGGCAAACGCGGAGCGCCGGGCCTTCACTCTGCGGGATCTGAAAACAACCTATCAGTCGATTCGGCAGACATTGTCTGACCCTCGGCGCATACCAATTGGCTATACGATCTTCTATGTCGTGGTTGCGGCAATTCTTTGGCGGGCCTACCAACGCGCAATGATTGAGACGCCCGAGGGAATCTTCACCGGGCTGCTTAACAACTTTGGCGACTTGCCATTTCACGTGAGCGTGATCACCGGCTTCTCTTTCGGCAACAACTTTCCCCCCGAGGATCCAACTTACGCCGGGGTCCGCTTTACCTATCCATTCCTGACGGATTTCGTCTCGGCGATTTTTGTGCGCTGTGGCGCCGACCTCCGGCAGTCAATGTTCGTGGAAAACTTCGTGGTCGCTTTGGCTTTTGTAGGGGTGATGCATCGCTGGGCTTTGGTCATGTTGCGTGACAAGCTAGCCGCTATCGTTACACCCATCCTGGTTTTACTTAACGGTGGATTGGGCTGGGTGTTGCTTTGGGATCAGGGAAGAAGCAGTGATAACGCTCTGGCATTGCTCCGGAGTCTGCTCCCTTCTTACACCGTTATTCCGGAAACAACTTGGCGTTGGGGAAACGCGCTTTCTACGTTACTGATTCCGCAACGCGGCTTCTTATTGGGTTTGCCGCTTGCGGTGATTGTGTTCACGCAATGGTGGCTGTCATCAGAAGTCAAAAGTGAAGAGGAAAAAGGAGAAAGGGAAGACGCGAGCAAGAAATTTGGAAAGAAGAAAAGCACCCAGAGGAAATCCACCCACGGCAAGCCTGCGGAAGTTGCGCCAAGCTCGTCCCCATCTTGGCCTTTTTCCTCTTCCCCCGTCCGTAGCATGATTGCCGCGGGAATCATCGCGGGGCTCTTGCCGTTGGTGCATGCTCACAGTTTCGTCGTGGTGATAGTCGTCGGAGGTTGCATTGCCATCGCGCCTTACTGGCGTGCCTGGATGGCAATTGCCGTTGGCGCTTTGCCGCTGCTTTACGCTAGCTATTACAGCTATCCGTTGTTGCCCCACCTCAACCAAAACATCGCGGTGCTTGTCATAGCGGTAGCAGGCGCACTCGCTGCGTGGATTCTATTGCCGCGAAAGCACCGCGCGCTCTGGAGCTGGTTTTTCGCCGCCGCCCTAGTCATCGCTTTGCCGCAGATGTGGTGGTCCACGCACAACAGCGCGGTCGACGCCGGGAAGTTTTTCGAATGGCAGTTTGGTTGGGACCGCGGTCAGGAAAATGCGATCTTGTTTTGGCTGAAGAACACCGGGGCCTTTATTCCGTTAACTGTTGCCGCGTTACTTTGGCGACGAGACAAGGAGCCACTCGTCAGTCGCAAACTTCTAATTTTCTCTCTGCCATTTGCACTCTGCTTTATGGTTCCCAATGTAATTAAGCTGGCGCCGTGGATCTGGGATAACATAAAAGTATTGTTCTACTGGTGGCTGGCAGCGGCGCCCTTGGTAGCGCTGCTACTCACCCGTCTCTGGCGGCAAAAAGGACTAAACCGAGCGATCGCGGTGGTTCTGTTTGTCTGTGTAACACTGGCTGGCTCGCTGGATGTCGCCTCCATAGTGTTGCGGTCGAGCGAGTACGGAATATTCACGAGGCCGGGAATTCAGTTTTCTGAAATAATAAAACGTGAAGTACCCCCGAAGGCAATTGTCATTCATGCACCGGTTCATAACCATCCGGTGTTCCTGACCGGAAGAAGGTCGTTGCTGGGTTATCCTGGCCACGTTTGGACACACGGGCTGGAGTTTGCGCAGCGTGAATCTGAGATTAAGCGGGTTTATGCGGGGGCGCCGGACGCTATGGCGATCCTGCGGAAATATGACGTAGCCTATGCGGTGGTCGGTCCGCTTGAGAGCAACATTATGAGTGTAAACGACCAGTTCTTTGCTCGATTCCAACTTGTGGGAGAAGTAGGTGAGTACCGGCTCTACAAAATCAAGGAACAATAAGTCGCGGGCCAACTCCGCGAAAACCCCAGCTCCAGAGCCGGCAGCGCCGACTGACGTTGTCATGTCCGAACGCGCCCGGGTGATTGCGTCTGGCGCGATCCTTCTCATCGCCATTATTCTGCGCCTGTACGATCTCAGCCGGGTTCCGTTTCATCATGACGAAGGAGTGAATGGAAATTTTTTGGTGCGGCTTGTTCGCGACGGTTACTACCACTACGATCCGGGAAATTACCACGGACCCACGATTTATTACTTTGCCGCAGTCTTTCCTTGGTTGCTGAAAATCCTTTTTGGTTCCAATGCGCAGGCCAATTACGGCTTGACCTCAGTCGCGGTCAGGTGCGTGCCGGCGCTGTTTGGCGTAGCGACGATCGGGCTCATTTTCGCTCTGCGACGCAACCTGGGAACTATTGCCACGCTCGGCGCTGCTTTACTGCTGGCAGTCTCCCCTGGCGCCGTTTATCTTTCGCGCTACTTCATTCATGAAACGCTTTTTGTCTTCTTCACCTTGGGAATTGTGGTTGCTCTGATCAAATATTTTGAGAATCCGCAGCTTGTCTACTTGATATTGGCCGCAGTTTCGACGGCTCTGCTGTTTGCGACAAAAGAGACGGCAATGATCTCGGTCGCGGTGCTGCTGATCGCGCTCGGCGTTACTCAGGCCTTTCGCGCGTTCTGGCAATACACCGGGGCCACGAGGAGGAAGGGAAGTTTCGGTAGCAGGCAAGACCATCGAACATTTGTCGAAAGGGCAGGTGGCTCGCCGAAACTGGTTGTCAATATATTTATTGCATTGATGATCTTCCTCGCTGTGTATGTTCTTTTCTACTCGTCCTTCTTCACAAATTATCCGCAGGGAATTTACGACTCGCTTAAGACGTTTCAAATCTGGACGAAGACCGGCCAGGAAGCCCACAAACATCCGCCGGCTACCTACGTTTGGTGGCTGCTGCGACAGGAATCACCGCTGCTGATTCTCGGAGCGATAGGTGCGGTCGTAGTTGTATTGAAGCCGGCGAAATCGTTCGCCCTGTTCTCCGGGTTGTGGGCGTTTGGACTCATGGCCGCTTATTCGTTGATTGCTTACAAGACGCCGTGGCTCTCGCTGAGCTTCATCATTCCCCTGGCGCTGATAAGCGGAGTGACTCTCGAGTGGTTTTATCAGGGACTCGCAAAGTGGGAGATCAGCCAGCGCCAGCGCTGGTATGCGCTTGCTGGCGTTCTACTAATCGCCATCGGCCCGCTGCCAGGTTTGGTCAGGACCTTCGCAGCGGCCGCCTCAGATTTGGAGTCATTGAAGGGCCTCGCTGCAACGAAGATCCACCCGAAGACTTTTATTCCCGGTTATCAAACAATCGATCTCAATTTCATCAACTACGACAACGACAATCAGTATTACGTATATGTCTACGCCCACACGCGCCGCGAAACACTGAAGTTGGTTGATGAAATTAATCAGGTGGCGCAACGCGCCCACCAGGGAGGGGATACCGGCATCACGATAGTTTCGCCAGACTATTGGCCATTACCCTGGTACTTGCGCGACTACAAGCGCGTTGGCTATCACGGTCGGATGACTCCCTCAACGGAACCCATCATTATTGCTAGACAAGATCAGGCTGCCGAAGTGGAAGCGACTTTCGGCGAACGCTATCAAAAGGTCCAATCGGGTTTCAATCCCGCTGGTACTTTTCCCTTGCGGCCAGGAGTAGATTTGTTGTTGTACACCAGACGCGAGCTAATGCCTTAAGCGCACAGCAGGAAACCGAAGTGGAATGAGAAAACACGTTTCCGTCCTAATGATTGCGACTGTACTTGCGGCTGCGGTTGCCGGCGGCGGTTGCTTCCTGCGCCAGAGTCGCAATCAGGGGTCCGTCGACACGGCGCCGACGCCGCTAGCGAGTGGCGAACTAGCGCGCCAGATTCCCGCGGACACGATCGTCACCCTAGAGGAGTTTGGCGACTACCAGTGCCCACCATGTGGCGCGCTTCATCCTGGCCTTAAGCAGCTCAAGCAGGAGTTTGGTACGCGTCTCAATTTCGTCTTCCGAAATCTACCTCTGACCACCATTCATAAGAACGCGATGGCCGCCGCCCAGGCTGCTGAAGCGGCAAGAATGCAGGATCGGTTCTGGGAAATGCATGACCTCCTTTATGAAAATCAGGATTTGTGGAAGGACGACATCAATCCGAGGGCTATCTTTCTTAAGTTCGCCGCGGATTTGGGCTTGGATAAAGACCGGTTTGCTCGTGATATGGACAATGAGCAGGTGAAATTGAGGATTGAGGCTGATCAGTCGGTTGCCTTGGAGCGCGGCATCAACGGCACGCCAACAATCCTTATCGACGGCCGCGAACTTCGGCCGGAGGGCACGAATCCTGAAGGAATTCGCAAGGGAATTGAGTTTATCCTTGCCAAGAAGGCTTCCGCGACCCCCTAACGCCCTCCTCGCGTAAAACCCGCCATCCTCCGGTAAAATTGGGAGGAGCAATGTTCAAGAGCGGCCAACGAGTTAAGCGCAGGCGGTTAACTTTGCTAACTGCATCATTAAAGTTCCGTAACCTCAAGTTTTAGTTGACATTCTAAGCAAACCCCACTTATATTGACACGCCCGTGCATAGCCTTGCCAAATTCGGTATTCTGGACGTGATTTAGGCACTAACGAACGATTTCTCGCATGTTCAAACTAAAACGCCTCGAGATTACCGGTTTCAAATCCTTCGCGGACTATACCGAAATCCTTTTCACAGGTGATGGCATTACTGCCATTGTCGGGCCTAACGGCTGCGGCAAGAGTAACGTTGCCGATGCGATAGCTTGGGTTTTGGGCGAGCAGCGGGTTAAGCATCTGCGCGGCGGGGCCATGCAGGATGTCATCTTTCAGGGCTCGCGCAACCGCCCGCCGAGTGGCATGGCTGAAGTGGTCATGCATATGGTGCGCGACGAAGCCGTTGAGCACGAGCCGGACATCGAGGACATCGACTCCACTCTCGAACTGCTCGACGAACAAGTCATCGATATCGACGCAGTTATTCCTGAAGAGACGGCCGCCGCATCTCCTGAGGCACTTGAAGCAGGGGCGGTTGATGCCGAGGCGGCACCGGATATCGCCGGAACCGGCGCGATCGAGGGCGGAACAGAAGCGCTGACCGTAACAACCGCCTCGCCGAAACACAAAAGGCACTGGCGCCGCAGAAACCTCGCACTGGAGTTTGCGCCGGGAGAGAGCGTCTCGGTCACGCGTCGCTTGTACCGTTCCGGCGAGAGTGAATACCTTTTGAATGATCGTCCCTGTCGTCTGCGTGACATTCAAGATCTCTTCTCAGGCACGGGATTGGCAGGTGGACACTACGCGATCATTGAGCAGGGTCGAATTGGTCAGATTCTCTCGGCGAAGCCAATGGACCGCCGCACGATTATTGAAGAGGCGGCGGGCATCACTAAGTTTCGCGTGCGCCAACGAGCGGCCGAAGGCCGGCTGGAATCGGCGCGGTCAAATCTTTCCCGGATCTCCGACATAATTTCCGAAATCGATCGGCAAGTGAATAGTTTGCGGCGGCAGGCCGCGAAGGCGCGCCGCTACGGCGTGATTCGCGAAGAGTTGCGTGAACTATTGCGGCACGTCTTCGTTGCGGAAGACCGAAAGCTCACGAAGCTACTCGCTGAGACGCAGGCAAAACTTCTGGAAGCCAGCGCGATGGAGCGTAGTGTCGCTGAGGATTTGGAGAAACAGGAAGCGGAGGCTCGCAGCGCAACGCAGCAAGCGCGCCAGACTGAAGACGATCTTGCGGCAGCCAGAGCTGCTGCCGCCGAAGCAGTGCTTCGTCGCGACCGCCAAACGAGAGAACGCGCCTACCAGGAAGAACAGGTGGTGTCCCTCGATAAGCGAAAGAATGAAGTGGGCGCGGAAATTGACGCTCTGTCTGCGCGACTGATTCTGGTTGAAGCCGAGTGCAAGCGCCTGCAGGAAGATGACGCCAGACTGAAGAGCGAAGCTGAAGAGAGTGCTGCCAGTTTGCGAACGGCCGAAGAGTCGTACGCCGAGAAGCTCGCCACCGCCTCGCAAGCTGAAGCAGAGATTGAAAACGCGCGGGCAGATTTGCTCCAGCACACTGCAGTCGCCGAGCGGCTGCGCGAGATTGCGCGGCAGCTCGCGGGCACCCTCGAGCGCCTCGGGGTGCAAGCAGAAGGTCTCGTGCGCGAAGGTGAACGCGCCGCGACCCAGTATGCCGAACGCAAGGCCGAAGCAGACGCGTTTAGTACCGAGATTAACGCCGCCAGAGAACATATTTCGACTCTCAATGCTGAACGTGAGCGGGCCGTAGATGCGGTCGTTCAGGGTCACGAAGCAGTCAGCGACACTGAGGCTGAACTAACTCGCGTCCGTGATGAGTATTCGAGAACGAAACACCGGCTCGAGAGTTTGAAAGAACTGGACGAGCGGCGGGCTTACTATTCTTCGGCCGTGCAGTTGATGTTCGCTGAAGACAGCGCGCCTCGTGATTTTCACTTCATCGGCACTTTGGCCGATGCACTCAACGTTGACGCCAAATGGGAGCGGGCAGTCGAGGGTGTGTTTGGTTCTTCGCTGCAGTCAATAGTTGTTCCGACGCCCGATGATGCGGCTCGCGCAGCGCAATGGTTACGTGAAAACAACGGCGGCCGCGCCAGCTTTCTGGTAGCCGGTCTGCATGGCGGGAGTGAAGAGTCGAGTACTCAGACAAATGCCCTGGCCTGTGACGTTGAGGAGCGACCGGCTCTCTCCATTTCTTTTGCAACTGAGGCGATAGCCGACGATCTGAAGGTCGCTGATTTGCTGGGAGCGCCGCGGGAATTGTTGGCGGTGCTCAATCGAACGCTTCCCGAAAAGATGAATGCGCGCCTCGCTGCAAATCTAGACGAAGCGATGACCAGGTCGCTGGCGACGGGCGAAGTTTTCGTGACTCTGAATGGTGATTGGGTCGCCAGCGGACAATTCGTGAGTGCCGGTGACGCCCGCGCGCTTGAAGAAGGCGCCGGATTGCTGACGTTCAAACGAGAATTGAGAGAACTGGAAGCGCGAGCTGAAGTGCTGAGCTTGGAATCAAGTTCGGCCGAAGGCTTGGCGCGGATGGCCCGAATTAATCTTGTTGGTCTGGAAGACTCAGTATTGATCTTGAATGAGGCCATTGGCCGTGAAGAGCGTGAGGCAATGGCGCGAGAAGTGACCGCCACCGGTCTGGCCCATGAGATCGAGCGAGCCGAACGTCACCTGCGGGTGGTTGCAGATGAGGCCGGACGAATCGAACAAGAGCGAACTGAAATTGAAACGCGTCGCGCCAGCGCGATCATCGAAGCGGAAGAATCTGAGGCGGCCCGCGTCGCTGCGACCTTGACCGTAACTGCCGCCACGACGCTGCTTGCCGAAGCCCGGCGCGCAGCGGAGGCTGAAAGCGAAGGACTTGGGGGCCAGCGCGCTGCAGCTGCTGCCGCCACCGAGCGCAGACGCGGCACTGCCGCTGAACTGCGTCGCATGGAGGCCGAATTCGCCGACCTGGCCAGCCGGATTGAACGGCACCGCTTAGAGTCAGTGGAGATGACGGAACGGATCGCGGTGTTGCAGGTTTCAATTGCGGACCTCGAATACCAGGCAAGCACGGTCGCGGCTGAGAAAGAAAAAGAAGAGCAGGAAATCACTGCAATAACTGGTCTGCTCGAGGAGGCTCGCCAGCGAGCTGACCTTCTCGCTGCCCAACTCTCTGACCTGAATAAGCATGCTGCGGAAGTGCGCGACCTGCGGGCCAGTATTGAAGTACAGCGTGCCGAAGCGCAAGCGCGGCTGACGTTTGTCCGCGAAAACTGTGCCGCGGAGTTGAACCAGTCGCTCGAAGATCTGGCGCGCGAGCAGCCGGTCGATGAAGAGTTTGATCTTGAAACGGCCCAGGCTCGGGTTGAAGAATTGCGGGCGCGAATTGAGAGCTTTGGCGGCGTAAACATGATGGCCCTCGAAGAGTTGTCTGAAAACGAGGCGCGCCTGTTATTCCTGACTGCGCAACGTCAGGACATCGTCGATAGCATTTCTTCTACAGAAGAGGCCCTGCGCGAAATTAAGCGACGCTCGCGCGAGAGATTCCGTCATGCTTTCGAACAGATCAACAAGAACTTCAGCGAACTCTTCCAGGAGCTCTTCGGTGGTGGCAAGGGTGAGATGAGTTTAATTGAAGGCGATGATGTGCTTGAAGCCGGCATCGATGTGATTGCGCAACCGCCGGGCAAGAGATTGCAAAATGTGCTGCTGCTTTCAGGTGGCGAAAAGGCTATGGCCGCGCTCGCGCTGGTATTGGGAATCTTTCATTACCGGCCCTCGCCGTTCTGTTTGCTCGATGAAGTAGACGCGCCGCTTGATGAAGCCAACGTGGGTCGGTTTACTGACAAGGTTGCGCAGATGTCGGTGAACACGCAGTTTATCGTCATCACTCACAACAAACGCACGATGGAGATGGCCCGCGCTCTTTATGGCGTGACGATGCAGGAAGTGGGTGTGTCGAAGCTGGTTTCCGTCAGGTTTGAGTAGGCCTTTCCTGCCTGTCCACTTTTGGTGATCATTTCCCACAATCCTTCAGTAACCGCTTGTTGATTCCTTCTGTTTCGGCTCCAGCCAACCTTCGCCTAGAATAAACGCAACAAAGGAGCCGATGTTTCAGTTAACCCTACATAAGCAGGCGCTCGCCGCATTCATTCTATTGACTGCGGCGTTTGTCAGTGGCCCGCTCAACGCAACCCAGACCAAGACCAACGAGCGAAAACAAGAAACCGCACCTGGTGGTGCCCCGACGCCCGCTTCGCCGTCAACCCAAAGACGCGAAGACTACAAGAGGCCACCTGATGCCACTCGTTATTCTTACGAATTCACGCAGAAGGACTTCTTCATCCGGCACATTGTTATCGAGCACGACGCCACTGGCCGCGGCAAGATTACTTTCGAACGCCAGGGCGAGGAAACCGCGATTGACGAGCCAATCAATCTCTCGATGGGCGCGCTCGGACGGGTGCTGGGTGCGTGGACCGAACTTCGATTCCTGGAATCAACTGAAAACTATCAGGCAAACAAGCAGTTTCCCCATCTTGGTACGATGCGTTTGACGATGGAGCGCGACGCACTCAAGCGAACCGCCGAATTCAACTGGACCAATAACAAAGCCGCGTCTCTACTAGCAACGGAATATCGCCGGATCGCGGACCAGGCGGTCTTCGTGTTTGATGTGTCGGTGGCGCGCGAGACGCAGCCATTGAACGCTCCTAAATTGTTGGATGTATTTGACCAGCAATTAAGACTAAACGGCTTTTCTGATCCACGGCAGTTATTACCTTTGCTGCAGGACATCTCCACCGATGAGCACCTCCCGTTAATCGCCCGCAATCACGCCCTGCGCCTTATCAAGAAACTAGAGAAATAAACTCGCCCGCTTTGATGTCAGGGTCTTAAGTCAACTGACGGGATTAGCGTATAGTGGCTGGTACTAATCTACTGGACATGACCTTGGTCGGCGTGCGTTAAAACGCAGGAGGCGATTATGAGCAAGAGGATTTCGGGTTTGCAGAGCTGTTGCTGCTTGATTTCGCTGGTGCTGGTTACGTGCGGGCCGGCGGTGGCGCAGCACACGGGCAATGGTCTCGACGGCACTTTTAACACTCCGGCCGGCGGGACGATCACCAAGACCATCATGGATCGAATCGCGCAGCGAAATCAGGCGCAGAGATCCACAGCCCGGCGTTCCGGCGCAAACTCTGCGGCGCGAACATCATCAACTGGATCGGCCGCGCCTGCGGCAAGAGCGAGCGACGCGTCCGTGCTCTTTCGGCCGACCGGCACACAACTCAAAACCCGAGAAATAGCGAATCTGATTGACGCTGGAAACCCTGAGATAGTTAAGCTGCTGACCGTCCTGCTGGAGGAATTCGACAAGGGCGCAAGAGCTGCCGGTCACCCTAACGATCTGGCACTCGCCCTGAGTTTTTTCTTTGCCACTAACGCCAGCATTTATCACGACGCGGTACAGCCGACTGATCCGCAGATGGTTGAATTGCGCGATACGATCGCCGGGGCGCTCGCCGATGGCAATGCTTTGAGCAGTTTGAGCGACCGCCAAAAGCAGGAGATGTATGAAACTCTTGTGCTCTTCACCGGATTCACGCTTGCCACTTATGAGGAAGGGAAGCAAGGCGGCAATGCGGAAACTGTGAAAGTCAGCCAGCAACTTGCCGGGCAGAATCTGCTGGCCGTCACCGGTATATCGCCGGATAAGATTAACTTTACGAATCAGGGACTAAACATTGAGAAGGAAGCTGCTGCCGTCACTTCGACGCCCGCGAATTCTAATGCGGCGTCAGAGTTTCTTGACTTCGATCCATTTCCCGACAAACCGTATATTCAGCCGCAGAAACCGCTGAGTGGCGGTCTAAGGAAAACAATAACGACGACCAACCTCGCCGGCACCTGGGAAATCGGCGGCGCCAGCGTCACGACCTATGTCAGCTCCGGCACCAATTCGCACACCGACACGTCATTCTATGGCCAAAAATACTTTATCCGTGCGGACGGCACGTTCGATACTAAATTTCAAGGGCGGACCAGCAACACGACCATACGTGAATCGGACAGCGGCATTATTATTCTGGAGGGCGGCTTTATTACCTTAAGATCCAAGCAGAATCCTGCGATGCGATATCAGTTCGTCGCCTTTATGGAACTGCCTAATGGGGCGGCTGTTCTCTCACTCATATATATCGGCGACGGCGCCCCAATGGACGGCGACGCACTTAGAGCAAATTGCGGCCACGCTAATGGCTACGTCTCGTGCCTCAATGGAGAAGAGTGGGTGCGAATTCCGTGACGGGATCTGAGATTCTGAAAGACGCGGCATTATACGCTGACCTTTCATTCCTCAGTGAGAGGTTATGGACGACACGCTGCGATTTCAACAAATCACAAAGCTTACGGTTAGCCGAATCGAGGTGGTCAGGGAGGGGTCGTTGAAGACGCGCTGCGCGGATTTGTCGTTGACCTTGACGGAAATGGTCATGTTGATTTGCAAAACTCTACCGGTCCTTAGAGTATGTTGGAATTTGGATCGCCACCTTTCTAGCTCCCTATCAAAAAAAGATTGACTTTCCGCGGGACTTGTCATAACGTCCGCCACGTCCTAGTTCTTTTGCATTACTCTCTAACGGCTGATTCTTCACAGCTGCCTCATAGCAACTAACCGACTCAGCCAAATTCATCCGCTACTGAATACGACAATTGTCCTTTAGTGCGGATACCCAGCTTGCTCTGGGAGACCTCAGTCTTTTGCTACCAACCGCTCAACTCCTGACAGAATGCACGGGCGGAGTCGTGAAAAACTTGTCCCGATCTTTTCCAACTTAATGAAGAGCGCGCAATCAGAAGTAGCCAGGACTTCTAAGGTCCCACACGCAAGAGTATGGCGAAGTAACTGATTGAAGACGTCGAGACCTTAGCTCGTGCCATCCCCCCAGCAGGAGAATAAATGCGGCAGAAAACGACGAAACTTCAGGGGAGCCTGACCCTGCGCGAAAACATTAGAGTTGGAGATTGTGAAAGGTCAGCCGGTCAACAGAGTCGTTTTGCGGCCGGCCTTCGTATTGATAGGCGGAAACTATAGGAGTTTAGCATGATTAGAGACGACAAATTCACTAAGTTGCTGTGCGCCTCGATTTTGGGTTTTGCTTGCTATGGATGGTCTGTTGGACGAGCTTATGGCGTTACTGATGAAACAGTCACTTTTACTAACTTGGCTATTACGAGTCCCTATGCCAATCCTCTGGCAATTAGCGAGACAGCCGGGTTTGGATGGGGTTACTCGTTTTGGAGCCTTTGGCACAACAGCTTTGCGGTGCGCTACAGCGACGCAGTTGGTACATTAAAACTAACGGTACGAGACAGCACGACGGGACGGTTCGTGCCCAGCAGATTGATTTCGCGCGGTAAGAATGGAATAAGCTCTGAGCTTTCGACTGAGCAAACGGGTCGTGGCACTTATCAACTTCCAAGTGGACAATATGATCTAGAATTGGCCGCTGTTGGTTATAAGACCTTGAAAACTCACTTCGCAGTTGATCCTCAATCTATATTAAATGTGACTGTTTGGTTAGATCCCGACGAACTCCCCGAAGAGCTTCGGGTGGAAAACCTCAGATCACACGATCGATCTCATTATGCTTTACTTCATGGACATGTGATAGACAGCGAAACTGGCTTGCCTTTGAAGGGGGTCCATGTTGGCTTGGAACACTCCGGAATCAAAGCTCAGACCGATGACCGAGGGTACTTCCTTTTTTACTCACCAGTTCGCGAAATAAACGCTGCCGAGGAGCTGCCTGGCTCCGATAATCTTGTTGCCGAGTTGGGGGGGTATCAGACTTATCGCCGCGTTAACGTGACGACACCTGAAGGCTCTACTCACTTCATCATCGACATGAATCCGGGCAAGGGGGTCACAGAACGAGATGATACGCATAAGCTCATGCTCAGCCCGGAGGAACTTGAGAAGGCTCAAACAGAAACGCCTGGAATAGAAGATCAGAAGTTAGATCTCAACAGCCCTACCGCTCGCGAAGGATCTCTACAACCGCTGGCTTTAATTGTTCCTTCGACCATCCGTGTGGGCTCTAATTGCTCCACCAAAAGCACGTGTACAACTTTCAATACTTATAGCCTAGATACTTACGTCAAAAACGGACTGGAGGACGAATGGATTTCCTCCTGGACCTCCAATTCTCTTAAAGCTGGTGCTATAGCTT
The DNA here is from genome assembly GCA_031365545.1 of Pyrinomonadaceae bacterium. Lineage (GTDB taxonomy): Bacteria > Acidobacteriota > Blastocatellia > Pyrinomonadales > Pyrinomonadaceae > PSRF01. The sequence goes on from JANLYH010000192.1 coordinate 16,506, forward strand.
ATCGAAGCTATGGCGTCTATTACGTCTATCATCCAATCTCGTCAAACTACGACATTTGCAATACTACCTCTTGCCAGGTCAATGACCCGACGGATACAGCTACGAGCACAAACACCGCGACGACTGACACGGCTGGAATGATTGTTACCGATAGCAGCGGCAGCCAGCCTTTCTTTGCCGAGTACGCAGCGGAGAATAACGATAGCAGTTGCGCCGACGGTTTTACTGGTAGCCCCAGCGCTAACTGGTCATGTATGAGCGATTCTGTCGATGCTGGACAACCCTTTAATGGTCATGGGCGAGGAATGTGCCAATGGGGCAGTCAACGATGGGCGCTCAACCAAGGCAAGGATTATGTCTGGATCGTAAACCACTACTACAACAACAACGGTAGTCCGAGCGGGGCGAGATCTGGCCTTCTTCAAACTCCCTCAAGCTCTTCATCCGATGGATTTGTATATCCCGTCGGGGAAATTGGACCTTACGGACGCTGTCCGAGTTCCACCGGAGCGAGTACCTGTTATTGGTTAGCGGCCCCGTTCCTAGATACGAGCTATAACGGTACGCCTCATTTGGGAGAAGATTGGGATCGAGGCTCCGGTTATGACGACTATGGTGATCCTGTTTACGCTACATATAGCGGAACAGTCGTTTATGCTCAAACGAATGTGAGTGGCTGGGGCAAAGTCCTCATTGTTCGACATGCATTATCAGACGGTAGCCAACTTGAATCACTGTACGCCCATCTTAAGGACATGCTCATAACTTCCGGCACTGTTGCTCGAGGACAGCAAGTCGGCACGATCGGCGACGGTGATGGTAGGTATGCTAGTCATCTTCACTTCGAGATTCGCTTTCCGAACTGTCGATCTTGGGGAACTCCCGGACCAGGCTACAGTTCCGACTACACAGGGTGGACCGACCCCTCGGCTTATATTGCCTCTCATCGCTCGATAACATCCTGCACAAATAGCACCTCCAACCTTCGAAACAGAGATGGCGGTCCGCCAATTCATCCCCCGGGAAGCGTGATAAAAATTGCGTCAGACCCAACGGTTTATTTAATTGATCCAGACAATC
>JANLYH010000135.1:0-40087 GCA_031365545.1 Pyrinomonadaceae bacterium
TCAGGCGTCAGCAGATCGTTGGCTCCGAAGACGGAGCGGATCGTGGCGTCGAGCGTGACTGAAGTGGAAGGAAGTCTATGAAAAGCTCGAAGCTGCCGTTGATCGTTGCGAAAACGTCGCAAATATAATCGAAAGCGTAATTATCAAACACACATAGCTAGGAGTCAGAATTCAGGAGTCAATCGATGACTAGTCGACGGTCAGTATTGACTATCTGTGACCCCATCGGACTACAAACAAGTGAGCATTCAACGGGAAGAATCATGGCTACTGAATTCTGAATTCTGACTACTGACCTCTGTTTCAAATGACCGCCACCTTTGCCTTCGTTCTGGTTCTCATCGCGCTGGCGCTCGTTTTTGATTACATCAACGGGTTTCACGACGCCGCCAATTCCATCGCCACTGTAGTTTCCACTCGCGTCCTCTCGCCAGGTGTGGCCGTACTCTGGGCTGCTTTCTTTAACTTTATCGCTTTTGCCGTCTTTGGCACTCGCGTCGCGAAGGCAATCGGCGATGGCGTACGCATGGATTTAATTAGCCCTGATTTGCGCCTTTATGTCCTGATGTGCGCACTATTAGGAGCCATCATATGGAACCTGATCACGTGGTACCTGGGCCTGCCTACTTCCAGTTCACACGCCCTGCTCGGTGGCTATGCCGGCGCCGGCATCGCTGCCTTTGGTACCTACCACGGCCTGCTTAAAACCGAGGTTTGGCTGCGCACAATCAAGTTTATCGTTTTGTCGCCGTTGATTGGGATGTTATTGGGATTCACTTTGATGGTGGCAGTGCATTGGATCTTTCGTCGCGCCACGCCAAAGACGGTTGATAAATTCTTTCGCAAGGGCCAACTCTTCTCGGCAGCGGCGTTCTCGCTGGGTCATGGCGGCAATGATGCGCAGAAGACGATGGGCATTATAACTGCGGTGTTGGCGGCCGGCGGCGTTCTGGCTTACGGAGAGAAAGGCACCATTCCACACATCCCTATCTGGGTGGTGCTGATAGCACATGGCGCGATCGCGCTCGGCACCTTATCGGGAGGTTGGCGGATCGTGCACACCATGGGTTCGAAAATCACGAAGCTCAGACCGATTGGCGGGTTTTGTGCTGAGACCGGCGCCGCAATCACGCTTGCTTACGTGACGCTCACCGGCACCCCGGTATCAACCACGCACACGATCACCGGCGCTATCGTCGGCGTTGGCGCCACGCGCCGGCTGTCCGCGGTGAAGTGGGGGGTCGCCGGCAGAATCGTTTGGGCCTGGATACTCACTATCCCTGCAGCGGGTTTGCTCTCGGCCGTTTCTTTCTGGATCGTCCGCGCAATTCTTCATCTCACTTCCTAGCCTGGAAAATTAGATCAACCAAAGAACAGTCCGCCGCTTTCGCAGATTACATAGATTAGATAGCAGGGAGAAAAGAGCGCTTGGGTGAGTTTATCCTGCAGCTCTTAAACTCGGTTTCCTGCCTGACGGAATCTGTGAAATCTCCGTAATCTGCGGATACCTTCCAGGGTTTGGTGTGCGGTTGATCTGAACCAGCGCGTGGCAGGCCGATGCGCTGCTGTGTTATCTTTTCCCTCCACCAATCAGGCCCGCGTAGCTCAGTGGATTAGAGCGTTCGCCTCCGGAGCGAAAGGTCGCAGGTTCGACCCCTGCCGCGGGTACCAAAACAGAATCAGAGGTCAGAGACCAGAAGTCAGGGATTGGAGGTCGGGAGCGCCGAGTTCATGGGGGGCATCTCATCTACTTCCGAGCTCCAATTTCTGTCTTCTGGCCGTCACTCAAACGACTGACAGCAAACTGATAATTGGCACTTCAGACTGAAAGTGTTAGGCTTGAAATTCCTTTTTATCAAGTCTCCCACGTTCAGTTCTATAACGAGCACAATGGCCCTTGATGTGAACAACCTGAAGGCGAGTCCGTTTACGATTCTGATTGTCGATGATTTTGATGATACCCGCTTGTTGCTAAGGACCTGGTTACAACGCAAGGGGTTTCGCGTAGTAGAAGCCTCCGATGGTAACGAGGCGGTGGCGGCAGCGGAACGGCTTCACCCTGATTTGATCATCATGGATGTGGAAATGCCCGAACTCGATGGGCTGGCAGCGACGCGCAGAATTCGCCAGCTCCCAAACTTTGAAAACGTGCCGATCCTGGCCGTGTCGGCCTATGGCGCCGATCAGTATCGCGATCACGCTCTTGCGGCCGGGTGCAATGAGTATGTTTCAACTCCCTTCGAGCCCGACGAGCTGGAACAACTCATTCGCGCGCTGCTCAAATGAAATAGTCCAATGTCCAAAGGCACAACAGAAAGAGAGTTAAGAGACCGTTCCAGGGTTGCCGTGTTTCGTCGATCGACAGACTTTGGACTTTGGGCCTTGAACATTGGACTGCTCTTAGTTTTGGGCCTGGGAAGCGTCGCCGCCGCGCAAGAAAACACCTGCCCCGCGAAGCTTGCGGAGCTTCCCGAGACCGCCGAGTTGTTCAAGTTTCACATGGGCATGACAAAGGAGCAGGCCAAGGTGCGCGTGCCGCAAATTGCTTTCGAAGCGGATAACGCGTTTGGAGTTTCGAAGACCACTATCAATCCCGACTTCGACCCGCACATTGACAAGGCCGGCCTGCAAGGCGTCAGGACCATTTCACTCGACTTCCTGGATGGTCGCCTCATATCGCTTTGGCTCGGTTACGATGGCTCGTTCAAATGGCAAACGGTACCTGATTTTGTGGCAGGCATCTCGCATGCCTTGCATCTGCCGAATGCCTGGCAGCCCTGGAAAGTCCGCGGCCAACAACTGAAGTGCGGCGACTTTCAAATGACTGTGGTCATAGTGGGAGAGGGTCCGAGCTTTCACATCATTGACGAATCGGCGGAGAAAACAATTGCCGCCCGCAGACAGGCCAAGGAAGAAGATGACGAAGCTGCGGAGGAAGAAGTCCAAGGTTCAAAGTCCAAGGTCCAAAGTGCGAAGCCAAAGCCAACTCCCCCGTAAACCAGAAAGTGGACTTTGGACTTCGACATTGCCTTCTAACAAGAAAGGATACTAAGACATGCTAAAAGAATTTCGCGATTTCATTGCTCGTGGTAGTGTGCTTGATTTAGCGGTGGCGGTAATTATCGGCGCTGCCTTTGGCAAGATTATTACTTCGCTGGTTGATGGCGTCATCATGCCACCCATCGGCCTGCTGCTGGGCAGGGTAGACTTTGCGAATCTCATTATCGACCTCTCTGGTCAGCATCCTGCGACTTTGGCCGAGGCTAAGGCCAAAGGTCTACCCGTCATCGCCTATGGCGCCTTTATCAATGACGTCATCGCTTTCATCATTGTAGCTTTCGTGGTCTTTCTGATCGTGAAAGCAGTGAATAGCCGAAAGCGTGAAGAGGCCGCCGTCACAACCAAAGATTGCCCTTATTGCTTATCGGCAATTCCGGTGGCAGCAACAAAGTGTTCCGGCTGCACCTCGGCCCTGGCAGCGTAGAAAGGAAGAGGGGCAGAAGCAGGAAGGAGATTTTCCATTCGTCATTTTCCATTGACAGGAGGCAGTCGCGTCCGCGCGTTGTAGTTGGACTGCAATGAAAAATGAGAAATGCCACATGGAAAATTTCTTTCCTGCTGCCATAGGAATATGAATCGGTATCCCCATCATGCGTGAGTGCCCCCGCTGTGAAAATTGTTATGACGACGACGTAGTCGCATGTCCGCAGGATCAGTCCAATACTAAGCACACGCTGCCGGGTCCGGCTCTTTTGTCGTCGCGGTATTTGCTGGAGAAACGTCTGGGCCGCGGCGCGATGGGCCAGGTCTATCTCGCGCGCGATCAAAACCTGGTCACTCGCGAGGTCGCCGTAAAGACAGTTCGTCCTGACATCCTGAACGACGAGATGCTGCAGGAGGGGGAAGCGATCGCGCGCTTCGAGCGAGAAGCCCGCGCGGCTGCGAGCATTCGCCATCCGAATGTCGTTGATGTCACCGATTTTGGGAAAAGTCCTGAGGGCGTGTTCTTCCTGGTAATGGAGTATGTAGACGGCGAGAGCCTCTATCAGCTTTTACGCCGCGAAGGTACGCTGGATATTCAACGCACCATGACGATTATGGGCCAGGTCGTCGCCGGCGTTGAAGCCGCTCATGATGCCGGCATACTGCACCGCGATCTGAAGCCCGCCAACATATTCATCATGCGCAGACTGCGCCGAACCGGCAGCCCCGGGGCGAACGACGGCTTCGTCAAAGTAGGCGACTTCGGTCTCGCGAAAATCATTCATGCCGATCAGGTGGCAACAACTGAAAAAGGCGGTCCTGAATCGCGCGGCATCATCGGCACACCCGAGTACATGTCGCCCGAGCAAATGCAAACTGATGTGCAGTTGGATGTACGCGCAGACATTTATGCGCTGGGCGCCATTGCTTATCACATGGTCGGCGGCCGTCCGCCCTTCATTGGCGACCTGCCGCAACTGGTCGCTCAGAAACTAATGCAGTCGCCACCTTCACTACTTACTTTGCGATCTGATATTTCGGCGGACGTCGACAAGGTGATTCTTCAGGCGCTGGCCAAAGACCCGGCGGAGAGACCGCCATCGGCGAGCGAGTGGTTTGACCAACTCGAGACCGCAGCAGGGAAACAGTTTGCCGCTCCGGCGCAAAGCGAATCACGCCTGGTAGTAATGGCTCCGCAGGGTGCCGAAGTTTATGTTGACGACGAGAGACATGGCAGCATCGGACGTTCGGGCCGGGTAATTCTGAATTCAATTCCGCCGGGTCAACACGTGTTGCGCGTAGCTCGCAGCGGGGAGGTTGACGACGAACGCGTAATTGAGATTCGTCCGGACGGTATCGAACAGATCATTCAGGCGCAGTTTAAGAGTGCTCCTTCGAGTGAGCAATTGACACCTTCGCAGGGAGGGAGTCTAGCCAGCCGGGCAGGAGGAGACGCGAGCTCGCCACGCATTGTCGCTTGTGCGAGTTGCGGCTCGCGCTTCGCTGAAGGAATAAAGTATTGTGGGCGTTGCGGTAATGCCAGGTTCCTGTTTGTCTCGAGCGGCAAGCCGAGCGCTGTTATTAGTCAGGCAACTTCGCCGGCTCCCGTTACTTGCCCGCGTTGCAAGCGGGAATATCCGGAGGCGACCAGGTTCTGCGGCAAGTGTGGCATTCCGGTCGGCGCCCGGTCGCTGGATTGGAGCCAACCACGACCGGTTGAGGTAGTTTGCAAATCGTGCGGCACTAGTTATTCAGGTGGCACAAAATTCTGTGGCCGCTGCGGCAAAGCAATCGGCGCTTGACCCCCGGGGTCGAAGCGAGACGAGATTTCCATCTATTACTCGGTACGGGTTCAGTCTAGTATTAACGAATCTTGCCGACAGACTATGCCAGGGAAACAAAACTGGCGATCAGCTCTGCACAAAAGCGGAATCGGGAGTTGTATTTGCACGGCTTTATATGAGTAGCAACCCTTCGCTCGTGCCAAACTGAACCAGCACGAATCATTTTCCCTTTTTTATTTGCCATTGATTACAGCGTAGAATGACAAACTGCCGGTCGGCGGTCATCGGTCGCCGGTCTGTCCTCTTGGACATTGGAGTTTGGACTTTAAGAGATGAAGAGCTGCCCTTCTTGCAGTAGGACCTATACCGACGCCTCGCTCAACTTCTGCCTGGAAGATGGCACGCCGCTGGTCAGCAGTCCTGCGCCCGGCATCGATCCAAACGCAACTATTCGCTACACAGATCCGCGCGATACTGGTCAACCTCCGGCCGAGATAATTCGTCAAGCCTTGCCGCCAACCTACCAGGTGGCTCCTCCGGTTGCCAGCCAGGGGTCTTCGTTTGGCCGACAACAAGGTCCGCCGGTTTCGTTGCCGGCAGCGGCGAAGCAGAAGTCAGGTGCCATCTGGTGGGTATTGGGAGGAGTCCTGATCGTGGGCGTGATCGGCGTCGGCGTCGTGGTTATGATCTTAGCGCTGGCAAGTATGGGGACAAATTCAAACTCGAATGCAAATCGCGCGAACAACAATTCACGAAATTCCAATCGCAACGCCAACGGAAACGCTAATGTTGCCAATGCAAATGCCAACGCGAATCTTCCCTCGTCGACTACCGACAACTTTTCAGACGAGAAATGGGGCACCGGCAACTACGCTTTTGGCGACATCTGGTACGCCGATGACGAATATCACATGCGCGCAAAAGCGGATAAGTATTTAGTGATGTATGCCCCATCGAGTGACTACAAAACTGGAAACGCCAGGGTTACGGTGACGGTGCACTGCGTTAGTGGAACCTCGCCGGCCTCGGGCTATGGACTGATCGTGCATGGCGAGCGATCAAAAACCAATGAGCTCGAAGACTACGCGCTGCTAATTTATTCCGGGGCAGTACCGAAGTATGAAATCGTCAAGCACAAGCGCGGCGAACAGACAGCGATGGTCCCCTGGACCCCATCCAACGCTATCCATACTGGCTCAACTCCCAATGAACTGGAAGTGCGCGCCCGCGGTACAGAGCTCACCTTCTATATCAACGGTGAATACGTCGATCGGATTACCGATACCGAAAACTTCAAAGGCGGAATCGCCGGACTCTATACGAGCGACACGGAAGAAGTCGCCTTCGACGACCTCGAAATCAAGAGGTAGTCCAAAGTCCAACGTCCAAAGTCCAAAGCCTGGCTAGCGGAGCGAACTTTGGACGTTGAATATTGGACTTTGGACAGAGTTGTAAGAGCAATGCAAGTCAACCTAAGAGTATTAGAGGGACCTTACCAGGGCCGCGTCTTTTGCTTCACGCAACCTGACACTTTTCTCATTGGCAGAAGTCCGGAGGCACACCTGTGCCTACCGGATGACCGGTTCTTCTCACGCAATCATTGCCTGTTGGAGATAACTCCGCCCCATTGCTTTCTGCGTGATCTTGGCTCGATGAACGGAACGTTCGTTAACGGCCAAAGAGTTGCCGAAGCGTTTCTGGAACACGGCGCCCTGATTCAGGGTGGCGAAACTGTACTGCTGGTTGAAGTCAGCACCGGAACGAAAGCCGCCAGGGGCGACTCACAAGCAGCAGACGCCGCGAAGCCAACCATTGTTACAGTGCTGTGTTTGCATTGTGGCCGGCGCGACGAGGCCCAGGCGGCATCTGCGGAAGAGCACCTGACCTACCTCTGCGAAGATTGTCGCATTGAGTTAAAGAAGGCGCCCCAGCCAATTCCGGGCTACGACATGGTGAGAGTGCTGGGGCGCGGCGGCATGGGCTGCGTGATGCTTGGGCGGCATCAAGTCAGGGGAAACGCTGTGGCCATCAAGACGTTGCTCCCGGAGTTTGCCGTCAGTGACCGGGCAATGCGCCGCTTCCTGCGAGAAATTGACGTGGCTGCTTCGTTAAAACATCCCAGCATTGTGGAATTCATCGATCGCGGCATTCACAATGGCGTCGTCTATTTGATCACCGAATTCATTGATGGCGCCGACGCCGCCAAGCTGGCGGACGCACGCGGCGGTCGCTTGCCGCAACGGGAAACTCTCGAAATTATTTCACAGATACTCGACGCGCTTTCGTATGCGCACGCGCAGGGCTATATCCATCGCGACATCAAGGATCAGAATATTCTCGTGCGCGGAACCCTGCCGAACTTGTCGGCAAAGTTGACGGACTTTGGGTTGGCCAAGAGTTTCACGCAAGCAGGCATGAGCGGGGTAACGGTGGCCGGGGAGATGGCAGGCACCCTCGCCTATATGTCTCCCGAACAACTGAAAAACTTTCGCGACGTGAAGCCACAGTCAGACGTTTACGCCGTCGGCATGACTGCTTATAGCTTGTTCTCCGGCTACCTCGCGTTAGACATCGGCCGGAAGAGCAGTATGGCGGAAACTATCAAGGCGATCTTTGAACAACCGACGATTCCCCTGCGCCAACGGGCGCCTCACCTCCCGGAAGCCATTTGCGAAATCATTGATCGCGCGCTCGTCAAAGACCCGTCTCAACGTTGGCAGTCAGCGCAGGCGATGCGCAATGCCTTAAAGCACGCAAGTTGAACCTGCGGCGCGATAGGCGGGCGCAAGCCACCCTTCCCAACTCAGAGATCATCATGTCGCTTTTTGCTTCGGACTTGAAAGTCCCTCGGGGAATGTTCAGTCGGGAAGGTGGGCTTGCCCCCGCTCTTCAAGCATACAAAAACCCATCTTTCCCAGCCTTTTTAACATAATTCTTTACTTCCCCGACGCGGCGACCGCATAATACGCCGCAACACCGGCCCAGAGCCGGTGAGCGTATCTAAGGGGTACAGTTCAAGTTCCAAGTTTCGAGTCTCAAGTTCTGCAAACGTAGCAGGTTTCACTTCGGACACTCCGAACTTGAAACTTGAAACTCGGAACTTGAAACTAACGCCAGGAGAAGTCAGCAATGAGATCCATCTGGAAAGGTCACATCAGATTCCTGTTAGTAGCGATTCCGGTTCGCATCTACAACGCGATCGAGACGGCCGAGAAAATCCAGTTTAATCAACTCCACCGCGAAGACTACGGCCCGATCGGCTACGACAAGCGCTGCAAAAAATGTGGTCAGGTAGTCACTAACGATCAGATCACCAAGGGCTATCAATACGAGCCGGATCGCTACGCGATCGTTGAGCCGGAAGATATTGCCAAGGTCAAGATCAAGACTACGCGCGCGGTTGACATCGTTGGCTTTGTAGATAGCTCCGAGATTCCGACGACCTTCTACGACTCTCCTTATTACGCCGGCCCGGATGGTCCGGTTTCGGAGAAGCCTTACGCGTTGTTGCGAGAGGTGATGAAGCAAACCGGCAAGGTAGGAATCGGCAAGGTAGTGCTCAGGGATCGCGAAGACATGGTGGCCCTTTTCCCGCATGAGAATGGTCTGGTGATGCAAAAACTTCACTACCCGAATGAAATTCGTAGTATGAAGGATGTGCCTGAGCTGGACAGCACGACGAAGGTCGACAAGAATGAAATGAAAATGGCGACCATGCTGGTCGAGCAAATGGTCACCACGCTTTCCAAGATTGACACTGTCGACCAATATCACGAAGCGCTAAAGAAACTGATCGAGTCGAAGATTAAGGGCAAGAAGGTCGTTGAATTTGAGGTTGAAGAAGTGCCCAGACTTGATATCATGAGCGCGCTCAAGAAGAGCTTGCAGCAATCGAATCGGAAACCGATGGTCAAGGCAACTCCGGCGGCGGCAAAGAAGAAGGCGCTGACGCTGGTGAAGGCAGAAGCAAAACCAAAAGCAGTCAAGCGACGAAAAGCTTCCTAAGCCTGGCCAGGTAACGCAAACTGCACAGTTTGCGTGCGAGGCAGAATTGCAAGACTGACAGTTTGTCTGGCTATTACCAAAGAAATCAGCAAAACTGACAGTTTGCTTCACGCGATTTGATGAAAGAAAACAGCAATAAGGTTTTATCCTTCCCCGCACGTGTACCCGCGAAGGCTGACTACCAACGCGTTAAGTCAAACTATTCCCTCCGTGAGATCAAGGAGCTCTTCGGGTTGAGCGAGCGCACGATCCGTCGCTGGACCGAACAGGGCATTATCCAGGGCACGCCGGCAACCAACCCCAACGAATATATCTACGACTTCCAGGCGTTGACGCAGTTTAGACGAGTGCGCGATCTGCGCGCCCAGGGCCACAGCATTCGTCAGATTGAAGCGGAGCTGCAGGGACAGTTGAGTCTCTTTCGCGGCGTCGAAGAAAAGAAGATATCGCGTCTCCGCACACCCTTTGAAGAAGCGCTGCTGCTGGATGATCAAAGCGATCCCCGAGCGGTCGAATCGTATCTCGAAGCGATCGACAATGGCGACAACGTTGCCGAGGCTTATTGCAACCTGGGAATCATCAACAAGGATTTGGGAAATGTCGGTGTAGCTTTGGACAACTTCACGCTCGCGCTCAAGCACGAACCGCGGCACGTTGAAGCGCATTACAACCTCGGCAATCTTTACTTCGACGCCGGCCAACTCCCGCTCGCGCGGCTTCACTACGAAGCTGCCGCCCAAATCGAGCCGCGCTTTTCCCTTGTTTACTTCAATCTCGCGCTGGCCCATTTCAAACTCAGTGACCTAAGCGCCGCGCTCGCCGCTATTGCCAATTACAAAGAATTGCGCCAGCCGGACGACGAAGAGACTGAGGCCATCAATCAGTTACTCAGGGCGATGCAGGATCCCCGGCGGCCAGATCAGTAAACTGTCGTCGTTGCACGCCTGGTGGTGGTGAGTATTTGCCTAACGTTCATTCACCACAGAAGCACGGAGCAAAACGGAGGTTGACTTATCAATCCACCGATCACGACTAATGGCTGGCAAACTGGCGCCAAATAGGTTTAGAATCCAAGCCTCTTCTCCCAACGTTCTATTTTCAAGGAGGTTCCCCCATGCCGCAAGAAAGATGTCGTGTCCTCATTATCGACGATCACGAAGACACTTCCGAGATGCTCAAGCTTTTACTAAAAGAGGAAGACTACGAAGTTACAATCGCGGTTACAGTTAAAGAAGCTGTGCATCTGGCAGCCGCCCAGGAGTTTGATCTTTACGTTCTGGATAAGCACCTGCCAGACGGTAGCGGTCTGGACTTGTGCGCACAACTGAACGAACTGACACCGGGCGTCCCATGCATTTTCTACTCCGGTGATGCCTATGAGGTTCATCGCCTTGAGGCAATGGCGGCTGGCGCCGACGCCTATGTCGCGAAGCCCGACATCGACGGCCTGATCGACAACGTGAATAAACTCATGGCGAAAAGAGAGTGCGCCTCGGCGACGTAAACCTCTCGTTGGCCGCGCGATTTTCTGGTGAAGAGGGCACGCAAGTCAGGAACTAGTTTTACATTCGCGCCGCAAGGTCGCCTTGACACGCCAGTTTACGCACGTATAATTTTCCTCCGCGCAAAATGGGCCGATAGCTCAGTTGGTAGAGCAGCTGACTCTTAATCAGCGGGTCGCAGGTTCGAGCCCTGCTCGGCTCACCATTTTTTCAGTAAGATCAATGGTTAGCACGCGCCTCTCGATGGGGACCTGCTAATTTTAGTCCGCAGCTCGCCGGCCTCGCACCACCCACCGTTGACCAATGAAATCCATGATTTAGCGACGGCTACATTCAGTGCGCCGTCTTTTTTGTGGCTATGCTGTGACAAACTTTTTCTCTTCATCTGTCCGCCCACCTTTGACGTTGGCTAGCAGCCCTCAGAAATTGAACTTCACCGCCAATTGAACGATCCGCGGATTATTGCTGGTAGTGATGATGCGACCGAAATCTCCTGGATTGATGATCCGGCCGGTATTCGAATCGATGTTGCCGCCTGATGAAGCGAAGGCGTTGAGGTTGCTTATCGGGTTGGCAAAGTTCACTTGGTTGAAGAGGTTGAAAAACTCGGCACGTAACTCAATGGTCTTTGATTCGTTAAGCGGAAAGCGTCTGAACATCGAGAAGTCTACGTTAGTCTGTCGCGGGCCACGCAAGACATTGCGTCCGACACTGCCGATGTCAGTGCCGGGCGCGCCCGCAGTGGCAGCTCCGTTGGAACTTGGAATCAGTTGACCAACCAGCACGACGGGTCGTGCGAAAGCGAACGGGTTGAAGAAGTATCCGGCTGGAACGCTGCTGGTTGCGGTGTTCCGCGTTGCTCCCGGCGCCCAGTTGGGTCGCGCGATGCCGCCCGGTCCGTAATAAAACGTGCCCGCACCGCTGTCCACAATATCAATGGGCGCGCCGGACATAGCCGTGACGATGCCTGTCGCTTGCCAGTTGGAAAAGAGCGAGCGTCCGACAGTTGAGCGACGAGCGAAAGCGGGACGGGGCAAGTCCCATAAAAAACTCAGGACCAGACGGTGCGTGCGGTCAAAGTCTGAGACGCCGCGATTGGCGCGGTTGTCGAATTGATCGCCGAGGATGCCGCTGGTCTCGCTCACCGCTCCCGTGCTCGCGCTGCCTCCCGAAGCGTTGTCAATTGATTTGGCGTAAGTGTACGAAGCCAGCAGTTGCAGTCCACCTGAGAGTCTTTTCGTCAAACTCGTTTGCAGCGAGTGATATACGGACTGCGCGGTAGATTGGTCCTGAAGGAAGCCACTTTGTCCGTTGCCTGGCAACATTCCTTGAAACGGGGCTCGCGTTTGCGCGTTGCCGGGCGTGTTCGTGGTAATAACGACGCCGGTGACCTCGTTAATGATCGGACGCTGGGGGCTGGCGAGACGTGCTTGGTTGATGGCGACTTGCCGCAGCAGGTTCAGCCCACGGGTGCCGACATAGGAGATTTCCCAGAGCATGTCCTTCGTCAACATGATTTGCACGCTGCCGTTGTACTGCTGAACGTAAGGCGTGCGGAGGTTGCGATCAAACGTAAAGCCGAAAAGCGGAAGGCCCGGCACGATCATAGGAAACTGATCTTGAGATGGCAGCGGAACGAAGGGATTATCGAGGGGCGAGTTCGCAGCGAATGTTTGCAGATAGAAAGGTGGCGAGAACAGACTGTTATTGATGCTGACAAAAGTCGAACGCGAATGGAAGATGCCGTAACCACCGCGCACGACGAGCCGGCCTGAGTCCAACGGCGCGTATGCGAAGCCCAGACGTGGCCCAAAGTTATTCGGATCAATGCTGTACAGGACGCGCTGGCTGACGTTTGGAACATCCGGCAGATCGTATTGCGGAATCGCATTGCCTGCCTGCACGAAGCCGCCGATAGGCGGTCCCACCGGATTCCCTCTGCTATCGACCTGCATTCGCGGTTTGTACAGCGCCGGATCAAAGGTTGAGATGCGTCCCTGAGTGTCGTAGGGCGGAAGGTCCAATTCGTAACGCAATCCCACGTTGAGCGTCAGTCGTTGCGAAAACTTCCAGTCGTCCTGTATGAAAAAGTTGTAGTCAGCCGTGCGCAGGTTGCGCTCGGTGATACCGTTGGCGAGGGTCGCGAGAGATGTTCGGCCCAGCAAAAAATCGGTGAACGTGTTGAAGTTGATCACTCCTCGGGTTAGCACCGGAGCGTTAAAATTAGATTGGTAATAGCGAATTTCCCCACCCGCGCGAATGAAGTGCCGCCCGCGCGCGATGGATAAGGTATCGGCGAAGGTCGTGACGGGCGCGGTGGACTTTGTGTCCTGTAATGCGCTGGTACCGAACAACACGCCTCCGGCATTCGAAGCGATGCCGATCAGCGGCAGTCCGGGAAAAACGCCGGCAGTTGAGCGCGTAATGCCAATGTCCGCGTCTCGGATGGCTTGTTGCGTGGCGACGTCTCGGCGCGAGAAGTTGACACCGAAGCGCGCTTCATTGGTGACGAGGGAGTTGAGCGTGTGAACGTCCTGCACTGAGAGCAAGCGGTTAGCGACTTCTTCAGCGACAGGAAAACCCGGGACATTCGCCGCCCCTGAAAGCGCCAGCGTCTGCGGGGTCTGGGCAAAGAAGAATTTAACCGCCAGCCAGTTGTTAGAAGTGACGCGGAAATCCGCGTTCGCATTGAACTGATCTTCGCGCGAACGCGAGATTGACGAGCCGGAGTAGCGGCCGTTCGCTTGCGGAGTGGGGATCAGAAACTCGCCGCGCGCTGAACGCGCATTCAGGAGAGCCAGCGCCGTCGGGTTGATTGAGGGGAGGCCAAATGTCGTGCGCAGTTTTGGCTCTGAACGATCACCGGTCAGCCCGGGTGAAATCAGGACATTGGAAGAGATGCTGTTTGAGATGCCGTTGCGCTCACGTATACCTTGATACGAGGCGAAGAAAAAGATTTTGTCTCGTCGCACCGGCCCGCCAACCGTGAACCCGAAGTAGTTGCGTTTCAGCACCGGCCGGTGTGCGCCGGCAGCTTTCAAAAAAGGATTGTTGGCGTTGAGCGCATCGTTGCTGAAGTATTCATACAGCGCGCCGTGAAGATTATTTGTGCCGCTCTTAGTGACGATCTGAATGTTGCCGCCGCCGGCCCGTCCAAACGTCGCATCGTAGAGTGAGGTCTGCACTTTGAACTCAGCAATGCTCTCCGGCGCCGGATCGGCGAGGCGCGCCCCGCGGCCACCTATGCCCGGATTCGCGTCAATGCCGTTGATCTGAAGATTGTTCTGGGTGAAGCGTGCGCCGTTGACTGAGACGTTTTGCGTGTTACGCCCGATGATACCATTGTCAGACAGACCCGTCGCCGTCCCGGTCGAGAGACCGAAAAGCTGCGTGAAGTTGCGCGCTGCCAAGGGCAGTTCCGAGACAGCGCGCGAATCGACTACGCGGCCCAGCTGTGGGCCTTCGGATTGAACGAGCTGTGACCGCACCTCAACTGTGATGGGGTCAAGTGAAAACCCAAGCTCCTTATCAACAGTTGTGGTTTCCGTGATAGTTACTTTCGCGGTGAAATGTGCCGGGGCAAATCCGTGAGCTGTAATGGTTCCTTGATAGTTGCCAGGAGGCAGAAGCGATAGGGAGTAACTCCCCTGCTCGTTGGTCTTCGTTTGATGTGCTTCACTAGTGTCCTCATTGGTAACCTTCACTTCGGCCCCAATAATCAACGCACCATTCTGATCTTTGACGGTCCCTGTAATGCGGCCTGTGGTTTGAGTTTGAGCGAGAGCTGACGAGGTGGAGATGAGCGTTAGGCAAACGACCAAGGGCAAGACCATGTGCTTTATGGGGAACATAGGTTTCTCTTGCTCGACTGCGTTAAAGATCTCACTTTAGAAATTCCAAATTCATCGGTCGCCTAAAACCTCACGTTGGCAGGCGCATGCGTTTCAGTAAAGCTGTAAAACGCGGATCCGAGCGCAGCGGATCGTAAATCGGATTCGTTTTGATCACCCGCATTCCGCCCGAGCGCTCTTCAAAGGACTTATCCAACCAGCCGAACGCCTGGTCTTTATCTCCCAGGCCGATGTAAATCCAGGCGATGCCGAGTGGCAAGACATACTCGCCCCGTTTGGCACGCTCTTGCAACTGATACAGAATCTTGATCGCTTCGTCTCTTTGTCCCGACCTGGCATAGGCATAGCCAAGCGCTTCCGAGGCAGGCGGCAAGTCTTCCGTCAAGTCTTTCGCTTTGTTTAGTTCAGCGATGGCTTCCGGGAACATACCCTTTTGCAGGTACGCCTGACCGAGACCGGAGTGAATCCAATTAACTAAAGCGCCTGAATATTCCGGGGGCAGTCCAGAGATCACGTTTAGAGTTTTCTGATACTGCGCAATAGCGGCGTCGTATTGTCGGGCAAGGAAAAGCGTATCGGCAAAGGAAAAATTCATAAGGGGATTATGGGGATCGAACGCCAGGATGCGATTCTCGATGGCGAGTTGCTCATCCAACCGGCCCATGGCAATAAGATAACCCCCCTGCGGAAAATGGTAGCCTTTGTGTTGCGGGCCGGCCTTTTCAATCGCCTCCCAGTTCCACATCTCCATCTCCCCCAACTCCAGGGCACCCTTGGCAATGCCCAGGGTGTTATCAATCTTGAGTGCCCTCAGGTACAAGTCGGTTGCTTTCTCATTAGCCTCTTTATATGACCTCACGCCGATCGTTGCCTGAAGCGAATAAGAGAGGCCCATCCCCACGTAAGGCAGCGCAAAATTGGGATCAAGGTCAATCGCCTGCTGGTAATACTCGATGCTTTTCCGGTAGCCGTCAGGTGTGGTCCTAAACCATGAGGCGCGGCCTTTGAGATAAGCATCGTAAGCCGCAGGGTTCTGCGTGTAGCGTCTGGTTAGCCGCTGTCTCTCAGCGTCGCTCAACGTGAATGGCAGTTTTGCCGCGACGTCGCTGGCAATCTCATCCTGCGTCTTCAGAAACTGGTCAATCCGCTGGCTGCCGCCGATCGGATACTGTTGCCGCCACATTTCCGACCCGTTCGTGACATTGATCATCTCCACTTTAATGATCCACAGTCCGTTCTGTTCGATCATCTGCGACGCAAGCACAGTGTCAACGCCAAGCTCGCGCCCAACGCTGCGCGGCTCAATCTCTTTGCCTCTAAAGAGAGAGATGGTGCTTTGCGCCGTCACCAGCAATCTCGGGAATTTACCGGGCGCGTTGATCTGATTCAAGCTGGTGATAAGGCTTTCAGTCAGGCCATCGGTGAGGTAGTTGTTATTCGGATCGCCGGTGGCATTCACCATTGGCAGGACGGCGATAGACGGAGTCTTGAACCACCAGAACAGGAGAGGCTTGTAAAAAACGAATCCAGCCACAACGACGAATGCCAAAACTACGAATGCGACGGTCGCAACTACCTTACGACGCCTGATCGCGCCAACAAGATATTCAGCGCTCGAGGTCGGGTGCGCTATGCCAACATTAGCAGTCTCGGCCGCTGTCGTCCGGGCAGCCTCAAGCGTTATTTGCTCACCACTTTTAGTCGTCGTCTCCGGGACTCTTAAGCCCGGATGGGAGGAACGCTCTAAGTGGGCCTCGACCTCCAGCTCTTGCCGCAAACTCTTCAAGTCTAACAGCAGGTCCTTGACCGTTTGGTATCGTTCGTCTCTGTTCTTACGCAATGCTTTGTCGACAATCCGTTCCAGCTCGGCCGGCACTTCCGGCAAGTATCGTGAGAGAGGAGGCGCGTGCTTTTCCAGAATCGAGACGATCACGTGGCTGGGCGTTTCTCCCGCAAACGGCGCTTGGCCGGTCACCATCTCGCAGAGCACGACGCCCAGACTCCAGATGTCAGTACGGCCGTCCACTTCCAGCCCTCGGGCTTGCTCGGGTGACATGTACTGAGCGGTGCCCATCACCATTCCTGGCTCAGTCTTAACCCGCACTCGCGTTGCCGCTTCAGTATCTACTGTGGCTGCTGGCTGCTCGGTGAGCTTGGCGAGTCCGAAGTCCAGGACTTTGACGTAACCATCTCGCCGAATCATGATGTTGTCCGGTTTGATGTCACGATGTGTGATTCCGGCCGCGTTGGCTGCGACCAGAGCGCCAGCCACCTGGATGGCAATTTCGAGCGCTTCACTCAGCTTCATTCTCGTCTGCGCCCGCCGCTCACGCAGCGTCTGACCGTCTATGAACTCGGTAGCGATGAAGTGTTGACCATCAACTTCATTAATTTCATAGATGGTGAGTATGTTCGGATGGTTTAGGCCGGACGCGGCCCGAGCCTCTTGCTGGAAGCGACGAACGCGAGCGTCATCCCGAGTGAAGTAGTCAGGCAGCAGCTTGAGCGCGACCTTGCGAACGAGCGTTTTATCACGGGCCAGGTAAACTTCGCCCATTCCGCCCGCACCCAGCAACTCAATGATTTCATAGTGGCCGATCACTCGGCCCACCATCGAACGTTTTTGGTTATCAGCGATCAAGCGAGCGGCTACCTCGTGAACCGGCTCTTCAATGAAATCTCCGGCCTCTGCTTGAGAGGCAAGCAGAGATTCAACCTCCTGGCGCAATTCCTCATCGCCCTTACAGGATTCATTGAGGAAGGCCATGCGCTCCGCGGAGTCTTTTTCCAGCGCGAAGTGATACAGCTCTTCGATCTGCTGCAAACGCTCAGATGTCATGACTGATCTCGCGGTGTAACCATGATTTGGCAAAGCTCCAATCTCGCAATACCGTCACCGGCGAGACTTTCATAACCTTTGCGATCTCTTCTACTGTCAAACCACCAAAAAACTTAAGTTCGACGATCTGGCCTTTGCGTGGGTGTATTGCCGCCAGCTTTTTCAGCGCCTCATCAAGGGCGATCAACTCCGCTCCTCGTTCAGGGTTTAGGACGGCGAAATCTTCGAGGGCCACCTTCAGCCCGCCACCGCGCTTGGCGCTATTGTGACTGCGAGCGTGATCAACCAGGATGTGGCGCATCAACTGGGCGGCGAGCCCAAAAAACTGAGCGCGGCTCTGCCAGTGCAAATTATTTTGATCAACGAGGCGAAGGTAGGCTTCGTTGACGAGGGCCGAAGTTTGCAGCGTGTGGTCAGAACGCTCCCGACCCATGTAGTGATGAGCCAGCCGATGCAACTCGTCATAGACCAGCGGCGTTAATTGGTCGAGCGCCGCCTGATCTCCATTGCTCCAGGCCACGAGCAGTCCAGTCACTTGTTGGGGGACAAGGGTCGCCATGTTGATGTGTTCGCTAAGGAAACCGAACTAATCCCGAGAATGGCGCATTGTAGCACCTTCAGAATCCCGCCTGATACCTAAACACCTCTCGGAAAAACTCTCGAAAACGCTTGATAGGTTTCGCGCTCCATTGTCGCTCTATTGGTGAGGGCAGTACTTATTAACGCCTTCCGAGGCGAGTTCAACTCGCAAGGAGAACAAAAACGACGCAAGAGGAGAAATGATGATGAAGATCAAAAGAATCAGTCTTACTTTGGTTGCTACTGCTCTGGGTTTGATTTTGATTGCTGGGCTGAACAGTCGGTCCAGCGTCAGGGCGGGCGGAGGCTCCGCTCCGAGCCTGGAAGGCTCATGGAACGTAGTGGTAGGCCCGGGCAGCCCGACTGAATTTAGAACCCTGGTGACCTACGCTGCGGGGGGCGGCCTGATGGCAACTGACCCAGTTGTCCCTCCCCCGTTTCACGCCAGCACCGCACATGGAACTTGGGAGAGAACCGGAGGCCACCAGTTCAGTTATACGTTCCTGTCTCTCCTGTACGGCCCCACCGGAAACTTCGTCGGAACCTTGAAGGTCCGGGAGACCCTCACTCTCGACAAGGGCGGAGATCAATACGACGGAACGTCCAGCATCGAAGTCTTCGACCCGTTTGGGAATGTGATTCCCGCATTTTCCAGTTGCGGCGGCACCTCTCACGGAACGCGGATCAAAGCTGAGCCGCCGCCTTGTCTGTAACTTGATCCTTCACACGGCGCGTTCAGTTTGCAGCAGCATCAACTCGCAAGCTGAACGCGCCCGGCAATCACCCTTATCCCATTTCAGCAGGAGACTAGCTGGACGAGATACAAACGAATCGAGATCACAGCGTTCAGCTGCCTGGGTTGCAATCGCTCTATCCAACGCACTTGCTCACAAAGACCTTCGCTGTGCTTTTAATGGAGAAATGAAATGTTGCACTTACACAATTCACAAAATCAATATCGGCAACTTGCTTGTCTGATGCTTGCTGCGGCTCTCTTGACGGGCCTCGTGGCTCACACTGGCTACTCTTCAACCCAGACACCCAGAACGATCCACAAAGGCGGGACCGTAAGCAAACTTACGCAAGCGCCAATGATTGCTCTCAAGCAGAACGGAAAGATCGCATTTGTTCGGGCCCGGGATGGCAAGGAGCAGATTTATGTGATGAACCCGGACGGGAGTAGTCAGACGAGGCTCACTGATGATTCGACATACAACGCGGACCCTACGTGGTCGCCTGACGGAACCCGGATCGCCTTCTCAAGCAACCGTGATGGCAAAATCGAAGTTTATTCCATGGACTCTAACGGTGGAAACGTTATCAGGCTGACGAACAATCCTTCGGCCAGGGTCGAAGGGCAGCCAAATTGGTCGCCTGACGGAACCAGAATCGCGTTCACGAGCGACCGCGACGGCAATCCCGAGATTTACGTGATGAACTCGGATGGGAGCAACCAGATCCGTCTCACCAATCAGCCCGCCGGAGATGGCCACGCCTCATGGTCACCCGACGGTGCAAAGATCGCATTCGCTAGCGGTCGTGGAGGTGATTACGAAATCTACCTGATGAATGCGGATGGAAGTAATCAAATCCGCCTTGCCGGGGGCTGGGGTGATGACCTCTCGCCCACCTGGTCGCCAGATGGTTCACAGATCGCTTATTCAGGTCATGATTATCTGGATTTCGGCTTTTTCAGCCCTATTGATCTGGGGACATTCATCTTTCAGGTGAGTCCTATTGACGGCTCTTTTGTGGGCTTTCCTTCCGCCTCCGAATTCACGAACAACACATCGCCGGCCTGGTCGCCAGATGGCAAGAAGATCGCTTTCGCTGGAGACAGCCCAGTCTTTCGTGGTGATTTTCAAATCTATACCACTGATGTGGACGGCAGCATGGATGCACGTCTTACAAATAACTCGGCGGTTGATCTGCAGCCAGCCTGGCAGCCTCTGCCGGTCGTCCCTCCAATTCTCAACCCACTCGACGAGGCGCAGTTCTTCGTCAGCCAACACTATCGCGACTTCCTTAACCGCGAGCCGGACGCCGGCGGCCTCGCCTTCTGGACTAATGAGATCACTTCCTGCGGTGGGGACGCGCAGTGCATTGAGGCCAAGAGAGTCAATGTCAGCGCCGCCTACTTCCTCTCGATCGAGTTCCAGCAGACCGGTTATCTGGTCTATCGTTTCTATAAAGCTTCATACGGGAATCTGCCCGGCGCCCCGGTGCCGCTTAAGCGCAGCGAGTTTCTGCCCGACACGCAGCAGATTGGGCAGGGCGTAGTGGTGAATCAAGCCGGATGGGAGCAGATGCTGGAGAATAATAAGCAGGCCTTTGCGTCTGAGTTTGTGCAGCGCCCGCGCTTCACTTCTGCCTTTCCGACATCGATGCTTCCTGACGTTTTCGTTGACACCCTCTTCGCGAATGCTGGAGTCGCTCCATCAGAGAGCGACCGCACGGCCGCCATCAACGAGTTTGCCTTTGCCGCAACGACGACTGACGTAGCGGCGCGCTCGCGAGTCTTACGTCGCGTAGCGGAAAACTCGGCACTGGCCCAGCGGGAATTCAATCGCGCCTTTGTGCTGATGCAGTACTTCGGCTATCTGCGAAGGAATCCAAATGATGCGCCCGAGGCGACCCTCGACTTCCAGGGTTTCAACTTCTGGCTGAACAAGCTCGTCAGCTTCAACGGCAACTTCCAAAACGCCGAGATGGTCAAGGCCTTCATTCTCTCTGACGAATACAGAAAAAGGTTCGGACCGTGAGAATTAACCGCGCGCCGGTGCCAGATGTTCAGCAAGCGCATTCGCTCGGTCAACCTCTTTGCTCAGCCGCTCTACGCTTTACTCGAAAGGAGAAATGAAATGTCTTACCTAAATCACATCAGAGATAATGCGCGCCAACTGATCGGCCTGGTACTGGCGACAGTTATGTTGACAAGCATTTTTACCGTCACAAGTTACTCAGGAACCCGGTCACGTTCCGCTGGTGTAGCCAAACGGAATGGGGCCGCAATCGCTCTTACTCAGACGCAAACGCCTGCCTTTAAAGCCAATGGCAAGATTGCTTTCGTCAGTGACCGGGACGGCAACAATGAGATTTATCTGATGGATGCCGACGGGAGTAGTCAGACGCGGCTTACTAATAATCCGGCGGATGATAGTAGTCCTGCGTGGTCCCCCGATGGTGCGAGGATTGTTTTCGAGAGTAACCGCGACGGCAACTTCGAGATATACGTAATGACCGCCGACGGCAGTAACCAGACGCGACTCACCAACAATTCGCCGGACGATGTCAGCCCCGACTGGTCGCCCAATGGTACCAGGATCGCCTTTGTACGAAGTACAGACTCCGGTAACGATATTATCGTGATGAACGCTGACGGCAGCGGGCAAACGAAGATCCGAGAAGGGGATTCTTTCAGCCCCGTCTGGTCGCCTGACGGAACAAAGTTCGCCTTTACCTGTGCGGGTAATGATGGCTTCTATTCTGAGGACATCTGTGTAATGAATGCTAACGGGAGCGATCTTAAACGACTCACCCTAGCCCAGTTCTTTGAGTTCAATGAGCTTCCCGCATGGTCGCCCGATGGGACGAAGATTTTGTTCGTGCAAAGTGATTTCTTTTGCGATGAATTCTTCGGTGGTATTTGCGGCCATCTCCAAGTGATAGACGCCGACGGAGGCAATCAGCAGCAACTTCTTCCAACGGGAGTTAATAATCCGGGCTGGTCGCCAGACGGAACGAGGATCACGTTTGACCAAAGTACGTCCAGCAATAAAGAGGACGTCTTTGTCGCTAACAGCAGCGGCACGGGCGCTACGAACCTGAGTAATCACGTCGCGCACGACTTCGATCCGGCGTGGGGACCTGTGCGCGTACCCAGTGCCATTGACGACCCCCAGTTCTTCGTCAGCCAACACTATCGCGACTTCCTTAACCGCGAACCAGACGCAGGGGGTTTGTCTTTCTGGACCAACGAGATTACTTCCTGCGGCGGCGATGCGCAGTGCATTGAGGCCAAGAGAGTCAATGTAAGCGCCGCCTACTTCCTCTCGATCGAGTTCCAGCAGACCGGTTATCTGGTCTATCGTTTCTATGAAGCCTCATACGGGAATCTGCCCGGCGCCCCGGTGCCGCTTAAGCGCAGCGAGTTTCTGCCTGACACGCAGCAGATTGGGCAGGGCGTAGTGGTCAATCAAGCTGGATGGGAACAGATACTGGAGAACAACAAGCAGGCCTTCGCCGCAGACTTTGTGCAGCGCCCGCGCTTCACTTCAGCCTACCCGACGTCGATGTCTTCCGAGCAATTCGTCGATGCGCTTTTCGCAAATGCTGGGGTGACCCCATCGGCGAATGACCGTGCGGCGGCCATCAACGAGTTTGCCTTTGCTGCGACGACGGCTGACGTAGCAGCGCGCGCGCGTGCATTGCGCCGGGTGGCTGAGAACTCGGCCCTGGCCCAACAGGAATTCAACCGCGCCTTTGTGCTGATGCAGTACTTCGGCTATCTGCGAAGGAATCCAAATGATGCGCCCGAGGCGACCCTCGACTTCCAGGGTTTCAACTTCTGGCTAAACAAGCTGAACACCTTCAACGGCAACTTCCAAAACGCCGAGATGGTCAAGGCCTTCATTCTCTCTGACGAATACAGAAAAAGGTTCGGACCGTGAGAATCAACCGGGTCAAGTTGTTTGCCCATGGTGTCGACTACGGTTTCGTCGCCCCAGCGAAATATCACCGCAACGTGGCAAATGAGAAATTTGAAATGCGAAATGGAAAATCTCTCTTTGTTTTTACTTCACATACTCCCAGTGCCACGGCTCATAGCAGTAAGGGCGAAAGCCGAAGCGCTCCCCGTTGCGGACCAGCCATTGGTATACCTTTGTCTCGACCTGTAAAGATCGATTAGCGTCCTGAGTATCCACCGGGTCGCCGCCAACGTAGAGATCAAGTGCGCGGCCGGTGAAGTGCGGACTGTTAACTGCCAATCCCGCGCTCCCGGCGTTAGGCGACTCGCGCCGCAATTTTTCCTGGTATTCCCGCGAGCGATACGCGGACACGATCTTCAGATACTTCTCGCCACTTGCAAGCTGACCCCGCCCCGCGCGAGCGAGACCGAGCGAACGATCCGCGACTGCCGCAGCCACCATCTGCTTGTAGGCTGCATAAGTGTGCTTTTCAACTTGCCGCAGTTCTTCGGCGCGCGTGGGGTCGTAGAAATCCGCAAGCGGCGCGGTGAGCAATTGTTCAGGTTGCGCCGGGGTCCGGTCCTGCAAGCGCGCGTCTTGCCACGCCTTGATCATCGCGTAAAGAGTTTCCTCATCAATAATGCCATTGGGCTTCAGTCCTGACTTCTGCTGCCAGGCGGCGACGGCTGCGGCGAACTGGGCGCTGCCCGGATCGTGACTCGTGTTGATGAGTCGCTTGATTAGCAGAGTGTAGAGATACCAGCCACGCTGCGGCTTCCCACCGAATTTCCAGCTAAGCTCGTTGCGAAGAAGCGCATTTGCTTGCGCGGCAGCGTTGTCTGGTTTGCTGATGGGTCTCACCTGCCCTCGGTCAATGGGGGCTGTGAATGCAAGAACCGCCAGCAATAACCCGGCGGCCAAAAATAACCCGACCATGTGATTCTTGATCCGTTTCATCTGCCTGCTTTGAGAGCCAAGTCCCCTTCCCTGGTGAAACCTCTGTGTTCTCTATGTCTGTGGTGAAAAAAAAGGAGGCTAACTATTTCCGCCGCGGAACCTTCAGGCTCAACTTAATCACCACTCCATCACGGATCAGATCGTCGGCCTTTCCCGCGTAAATAATTGCGAAGTCTTTGCGGTTGATTGCAAACTCCGCGTCAACTGCTACGCTTTCGGGCGCCACTTTTACGGTCGCCGGAAATGAGATCGACTTCTTTACGCCATGCAAGTCGAAGTTGCCGGTGATGGTGTAGTTATCCCCGCCGGCAGTGCCTGGCTCAATCCTCGCGGAAGCGAAAGTTGCTTTGGGAAACTTGGCAACGTCGAAGAAGTCGGGCGTCTTCAAGTGGGCTGTCAGATCATTATCGTCAGCAACAACAGAACCCGTGTCAATATCGATCGCCACCCGGCTTGCGGGGATGCTGTTTGGAGCGAGTTCAATCTGACCAGAAAACTGTTTGAATGATCCGTTGTGGCTACGCGTGACTTTGGAGGCAACGAATTCAACTCGGGAGTTTTCCGGCGAAATCATGAGCACCTCTGCCCCTGCCGGCTTCGGTGAGTTCGACTCCTGCTGAGCAGTTCCAACCGTAGCCTTATTCTTGTTTGTCGATGGATCGGCGCAGCTATAAGTGAGAGTCGCAATGGTCAGTAGAATAATCCCCGTTAAATGTTTTCCCATTTTAGTTTCCTTTCTGGTTGAGCTTGCACCATCCGACGGTGACGCTCAACCCAACCCCGTCAACGATTACAGATACGATAACCACCAGTCGCGGCGGCGGGCCTTGACCCCGGCAAACCACTTGCACAAGGGATAAAGCAATAGGACGCCAAGAACCCAGCAGGCATAAACAACCGCAAGGTTGAAACCCACGCCCGCTGGTGAAGATTCAACGCCTATCAAGCCACCAAACAGAAAGCGCCATGGCTTGCCCGCGACAACATGCGCAACCACTGCAATCAGGTGAGCTGTGGGCCATTGCAAGAGGTAGAAGAAAAGCGGTACGCGTCCGAAAGTAACGAAGAAGTTGCGCAGCCCGCTTTGGATGGAAGCCTGGCCCCCACTCGAAGCCTTTGGCGCTTCAAACCATGCCAGCGCCAACAGCGCTGGTCCCAGCGTCATCAGCAAGAAAAGTAACGACGGCGGATACTTTGTCGTATTGAGAAACGAAAGAACCGTAAAGGCGGCCGAACTCTGCCTGGACCAACCCGAGTGATCGCCGTAGTGGTTGATAGCCCGCAGCACAATGAAGAGCAGCGTTGCGCCGCTCCCGAGCAGCAGCAACAAACGGCGGCGCCGG
Source organism: Pyrinomonadaceae bacterium (assembly GCA_031365545.1). GTDB lineage: Bacteria > Acidobacteriota > Blastocatellia > Pyrinomonadales > Pyrinomonadaceae > PSRF01. The sequence continues at coordinate 25,032 of JANLYH010000135.1, forward strand.
GCCACTTCCCATTCGTAGATTGCCCCAAGCGCAAAGCCTGCAGCCATCACGCCAACCCACGGAATCAACGGGTAGAGCACAAACACAACCGGGCTGGGAAATCCCACAATGGGAAATGGCTCGAAAGCCTGGTGCAGGATTATCCAGAGTTTTGCGCCATAACTCGGTACCGCGCTGCCCGGGCCCCGCCAGCCGTCCACATGAAAGCGGTCAAGCAAATTGTGCAGCGCAATCATTGCCACTCCGAAAACGGCAACTAGACGAAGCGGCAGATAGATCAGCGCCGCCAGCACAATCATCGACACGCCGATCACCCAGATGACCTGCATCATTCCAAAAAAACTAGTGTCGACGCTAAACGTCGCGCCAAATCGCACCAGCGTGAACTCAAGTACAATCAACCAAAGCCCGCGAGTAAACAGGAATCGCGACAAGTCACTTTTACTCTTGCCCCGAGCGAGTTGCAGATAGGCGCCGGTGCCGGCCAGGAAAACGAAAGTCGGAGCGCAGTAATGGGTAATCCAACGGGTGAAGAAGAGTGGAACGGTGGTTCTAGTCAGATCCGTGGGATCAAATAGGTAGCCGCCGAAGTGAACGAAGTCACGCGTATGATCGAGCATCATGACAACCATCACGATCCCGCGCAACAGGTCTATTGAGTCAATGCGGACGCGCCCGGCTCCGGATGCTTGCTTCAGCGCCGTATGCGACGAGTTAAGAGTTTCACCTGTAGGGTTTGGCTTTGCGCTCATTGACGAAGCCTCACTGAGTTCCCACATTTTGGCTGTTTGCCAAATAAGTGGAAACGGCCAAAAGATTTTCCCCCACTACATACATAAGGTTGGCGGTTTCTACATAGTTCTCCAGCTTGTCAAAATTCGCATTGAAGATGTCAAGACGCAGTTGCGCGGCCGCGGCACGTTCGTCTTGAGACACGCCAGGATCGACTGCAAGCTGGCTCAACTCCGCGAGCGTCCAGGGAAACCAGAGATACGTAGATCCTTCTGCGAGAAATTCCGTACCGACAAATCTGAGATCCGCATCAGGCAGATGGCTGTTGTTCGTTTCTACCGACCAATCCGCGAATTGCCTGTTGTTGAGGAATTCCTGTTTGGCAGTTCGATAGACGTGATCGCTCTTGATGAACGATGATGCGTCTAGGGTTTCAGCACGTGATAGTACGAACAGGACCTGGGCGGTCAAGCCGTCAAAGCGATCCTTTTGACCACTGCGGTTGGGGTTAGGGACCCACCCCTGTCCTTCTTTGTAATTACCGACCAGCCAGTTAATCCCCTTGCGAATATTTTCGTCATACTTGTTGCCGATGCGCCCGGAGACTGACGGCGACTTCTTCGCCTCGACCAAACTCCAGACGGCCATGATTGTGGAATAGGTCCTGGTAAATTCACTTCCTTCATCGCGAATAGGTTTCCAGCCGCCGCTGGCGTCCTGCCGGTGAGTGGTTTCGTCCAGGTTTCGCACGACGCGTTTCAACATCTCTTCGCGTTCGCTGTCATCCCAAATTCTGGTTGTCGAATCGAGTGAAGCGATGCCGGCGAGTGTCACCCAGCTGCCAATTTCCGTAATCGTATAAGGGTTGGTATTACCGTAGAGGTTCCATCCTTCGATCGGGGCGTTGCGATGGAGTCCTTCGAGATACGTAAACGCATTTTTGATTTTTGGGATGTACGCATCCAAATTCTTGTGTGAGGCAAAAGCGCCAACCAGACATTGTGCGGTCTGCCAAACCTGAGTGGTCGCATCGGCTGCCGACGGCGACATCTTGATGCCCCCATCTCCTGCTTGAGACGTGAATACCGTATCCACCCAGGAGTCGGCTTTTCGCGCGAGCAATGCTCGATACTCTGACTCCGGCCTGGTGGGATGAGCGTTCGGCATAGGACTCCTCAGCAGGAAGAACGCAGCGGCCGGAATAACTATGATCGCCATTGCCGCGGCAATAATGATGGGCGTGCGGCTGCGCTTTCTTCGTCGCCGCACCGCGTGGGGCAATACTGGATTACCAACTTCATCGGTATAGAGATTGAATAAATGCACCCGGACCGCATGCTTAACTTCGACCTCTTTCAAATCGTGCAGCAACGGTTTCCAGCGGGTGTACTGGCTCAAGTCTTCAGCAACGCGGTTTGATAAAAGGATATGGCCGGCGTCTCCGCTGTCCATGACACGTTGCGCCATGTTGATGCCACCGCCGGCCACATTGGTCCGTTCATTGACGTCGATAATTTCATTAACAGGCCCGCTATGAACGCCCATTCGGAGTTGAATCTCCGGATAACGTTTGAGTGCCTTGGCAATCTCCAACGCACATTCGACAGGAGCTGTCGGTTCGTTAAAGAACACCAGCGCCATCCCATCCCCGGTTGGGATACTTGTCAGTTGATTCGTTTTCTGGGCGCGCGCCACCTCAACTGAGCCGTGCACCATCTCCTGCAGCGTCGCCAACACGCTGGTCTGTTCGTCAATCGGCAGCTTTGAGTAGCCCACGATATCCATAAACAGGACGTGAGCCAGTTTCATCGTACCGCTTTGCGGCTGTTCCGTAGACATACTAATCGTCTGACGTCGGTCAAATTTAGACTAGTTCAATTTCGCTGACCGTCAAAATTTCGGGAAGAGCGCGAAGCGAAGCCATCGTTTCCGGCCCCGCATTGGCGTCCACCTCAATCACCGCCATCGCTTCCCCGCCGCGTTCGCGCCGGCCCAGGTGAAAGCGACTGATGTTGACATTGCGCTCGCCAAGAATTGTACCGACTCGGCCGATAACTCCGGGCACATCCCGATTACGCATTACGAGCATGTGTCCTTGCGGGGTCGCCTCGATGTGGAAGCCGTCAATTTCAGTGATACGTCCTTCGCGCGCCTGCTCACCAAAACCAAAAATCGTTCCCGCAACCGACTGCTCGCCACTGGCCGCGACAACCCGTGTGCGAATGGAAGAAGCAGAATCAGAGCCGGCACGGAAGTAGCTGGTGGTTACGCTGATGCCACGCTCCTCGGCAATCAGGAAAGCATTGATTGCATTCACGCGCGCGCTCACATCGCGCAGCAACCCCGCCAGAAACGATCTCGTCACCGGCGCGGCGTTCAGTTCCACTATCTCGCCGGCAAATTCAAGTTTCACTTCCCTGACTGCGCTATCGACGAGTTGTGCCTGAAACCGACCGAGCTTTTCCGCCAGTTCGATGTACGGTCGCAGGACCGCCAACTCTTTCGTTCCCAACGAAGGAACATTCACAGCGCCACGTAACGCGCCGCTCAGAAGATAATCGCGCATCTGTTCGGCTACCGTGAACGCGACGCCCTCCTGAGCTTCAGCGGTTGAAGCGCCCAGGTGCGGAGTGGCGATTACTTCGTCGAGCATTAGCAGCGGATGGTCTTTGGCCGGCGGCTCGTCAACAAAAACATCCAACGCGGCGCCGGCGACGGTTCCTGATTTGATCGCGTCGTAGAGCGCGCCCTCGTCAACCAGGCCGCCTCGGGCGCAGTTGATAATGCGAACACCTTTCTTCATTTTGGCAAACGCGTCGTGACCGATCACGCCTCGCGTTTCCGGAGTGAGCGGCGTGTGGACAGTGATGAAGTCGGCGGTAGCAAAGAGTTCGTCAAGCGGCGCGAGTTCGATTTCCGCGTCGCGTGCCTGCTCCGGCGCGATGAACGGATCAAACGCGACTATCTTCATGCCAAACGCGCGCGCGCGCGCCGCAACAGTGCGGCCGATTCTGCCCAGGCCGACCACGCCCAGCGTCTTTCCCTGCAATTCAACGCCGATGAAAGTTTTTCGCTCCCAGCGACCGGACTTCAGACTGCTGTTCGCCTGCGGAATACGCCGAGCGAGGGCAATCAAGAGCGCGATGGTGTGCTCGGCGGTCGTGATCGTGTTGCCGTCAGGCGCGTTCATTACGACGATGCCGCGTTCAGTCGCCGCCGGCACATCGATGTTGTCCACACCAACACCGGCGCGACCGACAACACGTAAGGCGATAGCACTGTCCATCAAATCCGCAGTGACTTTGGTTTCACTGCGAACCACGAGGGCTGCGCAATCCGCGAGCGCCTCGCGTAATTCCGCCGGATTCAGTCCGGTGCGCTTCTCGACAACAAAACCGGCGTCGCGCAGGGGCTGCAAACCCGTATCGCTGACCTCGTCGGCTACAAGTATTTTCGTTTCACTCATTGGTGCGGCGGATTATAGCGGTTTTCGTTTGGGCCTGTCTCAATAGACTTCTAAATTCCTGGCGGCTTATTTTCCTGTCCGCCGACAAAACGGGTTAAGATAGGTCCTCATCCATTGGAACACTGCTTATCTGAAACGTGAGGGAGACGCCCGGAGTGATCACGACTGTTTGCCTGAATACCAACACCAGGGAGTTTACTGAGAACTGCCTCGCGGCAGATATCAGTGAGCTCCGCGAGGAAGATGGAAACGTTGTCTGGGCCGACGTGAGTGATCCTACGGACCAGGATTTTGGGGAACTGGTGGAAGAGTTTGGCTTTCATCATCTCTCGATTGAAGATTGCCAACACGCGCACCAGCGCCCAAAGGTCGAAGAATACCCAGGTTACTATTTCATCGTACTGTATGAAGCTGAACTCGTCGGACCAACGGACCGGCTGGAGTTACGCGAGCTGAATATCTTTCTTGGTAAGAACTATCTCGTGACGGTGCACAGTCGGCCCATACGCGCCATTGAAACCGCGGGGCGGCTGTGGCATGAATGGATGGATCGCGCGGATCAGGGCGCCGGCCTGCTTTCCTATCTGCTAATCGACGGGATTGTCGATGATTACCTCCCGCTGCTCGACATCATTAGCGAACGCATGGACGATTTGGAAGATTCGATCTTTGGTGAGTTCAGATCCGAGGCTATCCAGGAAATCTTCAGTATCAAGAAGAAACTGCTTTACCTGCGTCGCTCAATAACTCCCTTGCGCGATGTCTTCAATATGCTTCTACGACGCGAGCAGCCAATCTTCTCCCGCGACACTCACGTTTATTTTCAGGATGTGTTTGACCATCTCATTCGCGTAGCCGACACTATTGACACGCTCCGCGACATGCTCAGCTCCACGATGGACGCATATCTTTCGGTTACCGGCAATCGCATGAATCAGGTGATGAAGCGGCTCACTTCGATCTCGACGATTTTGATGTCCGTGACTCTGGTAGCCGGGATCTACGGGATGAATTTTGTGTTCATGCCCGAGTTGAGATGGCGGTACGGCTACGTTTTCGCGCTTCTTTCCATGATGGTAGTGGGCGGGGCGTTGTATGTTTACCTGAAGAAGGTGAAATGGATATGAGACTCAACGGGCGGTTCAGAGGAAAAAGGAAGAAGGGCGACACGGCCCGACTCGCTGCCCGGCTTGCTCCGCTTGAAGAACTGGATAGGAGCGGCGCCGTAAAGCAATTCGGGAGCGGCCCGCCCTTGGGCCGTCAGGAAACTGATTCAAACGACGGCGCTATTGTTGTCGACAACGACAATTTGAATCTTCCCAAAGACATTATGGAAGGCGGCGGTGGCGGAACATTTCTGGGAATGGAGCCGGTAGTGCTCGTAATCCTGGGCCTCATGCTCGCCTTCATCGCGTTTATAGCGTGGCAGATTTCACAGATGCCGGTCGAATAATAACGGATTTTGGGCTTGGGTCTTTGGTCTTAGTTGGACTCCAAAATTGAATCAGTGTGCGAGAGACGTCCAGGACCAAAGTCCCAAGACCGAAGACCCAAGATCTTAAATCGGGCCAGTCTCTTTGCTCTCGTCGAACCAGCCGTCTGGCGACGGTTCCAGGTCGGCCTCAGAACTCCCTAATCCCGCGGCCCCTTTCTCCTCCAGATCGCTCACCGTCTCTTTGCTAGTAGCATCTGATTCAGCCGCTGCGTTCTGTTCGGAGTCGTCCTTCTTTTGTGATGGTTTCCGGTCAGTAGTTTCGTGCATCAGTATTCCCCCTTTTAAAAAAACCAACTGAATACAACTGCGGCGGCGACGACCATCGCTGCGTACACACCGGCGACAATGTCATCCGCCATTATTCCCAAACCGCCGTGAAGAGATTCAAACTTACAAGCCGGGTATGGCTTAACGATGTCGAAAAAGCGGAAAAGCACGAACGCGAGAATCGCTGCCCACCACGCGGTCTCGAAGACAAAAGGCACCGGCAGTAATGCGATGAACTGGCCCGCAACCTCATCGATCACGACCTTGCCCGGGTCCTTCTGCGATGAAAGCGCTTCAGTGCGAGACGCTGCCCAGATGCCGACGAGGCTGATGGCAATTACTACTACTACTTCAAAAGCAATAACTCCGTAATACACCTGAAGTAGATTGACGTTGTATCTCGCCCCAACGTCGAAGAACAGCTTCATACCGGCGGCACGAGCAATGACGTAGACGCCAATCCCCACCAGCGATCCCCACGTTCCCGGCGCGAGTGGAAGATAACCAACTCCGCAAGTGGCGATAGCGAGCGCCAGGTAGTCTTTCGCCGAGCGGACCCCCCGTGGTTGAGACACTTGGCCGGCAGTGATACCGGTCGGGTCTAATTGATCCGTGGATTCTTTTATGGCCATCTGCTGGAGACAGTAGCGCGGCTTTGCCCCCTTCCGTGCGGAAGGGCTAGGCCTTTCCGAAACGTCATTTCAAGATACTTCGCCCTATTTCGCCCTATAAAGAGCGCCCCGGAAAGGCGGAGCCTTTTTGCACCGAGGGCGGTAAAGCCGCTCCGACCGAGTCGGCGACGATTCGCCCCACCAGATCGTACTGCTGGGCCTCGGTGATAAAGACATTTACCATTTCGCCAGGAACAGAAACAAACCCTTCTGGTGCATCATTGATGAGCACGCAGCCATCGATGTCCGGGGCCTGCGTTTCCATTCTTCCCTGCCACAGCAAATCGCTCTCGGTGGATTCGCCCTCAAATATCACGCGAACCTGGCGGCCGATCATCGATTTGTGTTTGCGTTTGGCAATCTTCGCCTGCTCCGTCATCAGTCGCGCGCGCCGTTGCTTCGCGACCTTCGGCTCGACTTTGTTCGGCAGATCAAAGGCCGCAGTCCCCTCTTCGTCGGAATAGGTGAACACTCCCACCCGATCGAATTCGACGTTCTTCACAAACTGCAACAGCTCTGCAAAGTCCTCGTCAGTCTCGCCAGGAAAACCGGTGATGAAAGTGGTGCGCACTGCGATTTCCGGCACGCGGTTGCGAATACGCTTGATTAGTCTCTCCAAAGATGCACGATTGCCGCCACGCTTCATCAGTTTCAAAACGCTTTGCGACGCATGCTGCAAAGGCATGTCGAGATACTTAACTGCTTTTGGTTCTTCGGCCAGCACGTCGAGGAAACCATCGCTGATGTGTGTTGGATAGGTGTACATCACGCGCACCCACTCGATGCCTTCGGTGTGTGACAGTTCGCGCAGCAGGTGGGCCAGCGCGTCCGGTTTGTCTAGGTCCTCTCCATATCGCGAAGAATCCTGCGCGACCAATATCAATTCCTTCACGCCCTCTTCAGCGAGCTGGTGCGCTTCGGCAACGATGGAGCCGAAGCGACGGCTGCGGAAATGGCCGCGCATCTGCGGAATGAAACAGAACGCGCACGGCCGGTCGCAGCCTTCGGCAATCTTGATGAAGGCATAGTGACTTGGCGTCGCGAGCACGCGCGGCGTCGATTCGTCGTAGAGATAAGTTGAGCTCTGGTTTCCGAGCGGAATAACCGGCAACGAGCGAACCTTTGTTTGCGGATCGCAAACGCTGAGGATGTCGTTGATCTGACTCGTGCCTATAAAAGCGTCCACTTCCGGAATGGCTGCTTTCAACTCATCGCGATAACGTTCAACCAAACAGCCGGCTACAACGACTCGGGTCGCCTTGCCTTCACTCTTCAATCGCGCCGCTTCGAGAATGGTGTCGATCGATTCTTGTTTCGCTGAATCGATAAAGCCACAGGTGTTCACCACCACCGTGTCCGCCTCGCTGGCGTCCGCAGTCAGTTCGTAACCATTGGCCTTTAGCTGGCCCATCATCACTTCGCTGTCGACCAGGTTTTTCGGGCAGCCGAGGCTGATAAATCCTATTTTTGGCATAACCTATTAATTGACCAACGACCGCTGACCGGCGACCGCCGCCGGAAAATACTCCCAGCCGTCATTTCGTTCATTTCGGCGCGTCTCCTTCGAGTTGTTGAAGGGTTTGTTCGATCTCTCGCAACTCAGCCGGCGAAAGCTTCTGGCCGCCGAAGCGCACCCGGTTGTAAGCGCGCGTTATTGATAACGCCGGCTGTAAATTTAGACCGCTGGCAAACTCGAGCGGAGTTAGATCAGCATGCCGTGGCAGGCCGCGTGTTTCGAGCAACGCCAGCAATCGTTGGTAAAACTCAACCGCTGTAGTTTCACTTCTTTCCTGCGCCGGGTGCAGACTGAGGCTCCGGCGCCACCCGAACCGGCGGACGCGCGCAGCCACGAACCAGACGAGCAGCGACCCAACCCCAAGGAAGCCGATTAACGCCAGCGCCCGGCTACCGGCAACCGCAGCTTTGCGAATCACCCCAAACATCTGCTCCAGTCCGACACGAAAGCGATTGACCCGGGCACTGACCGTAGTGGCCAACGAGCGTTGCTCCTGCTTGTCATAGCCAACTACGTATTGAAACCAGATGAGCTCCAGAGCTTCCGCATACTTTCCCAGTTGGGCGGCCAGACCGGCCCTTACCGGCGCGGTTTTTCCGGCCGCTGGCGTGGGATCGAACGTCACCCAGGTCTGGCTTTCGGGAAAGTAGACCTCGACCCACGAATGTGCGTCGCTCTGTCTGACCGTGTAGGCAGCGGCAGCTTCGTTATACTCGCCGGGCAAGAAGCCATTCACGACCCGCGCCGCGATATTGCGCGTTCGCAACATCACCACCATCGCGGTTGAAAAGTATTCGCAGTGCCCTGTCCTGGTGTGGAAAAGGAAGTCAGCGAGCGGCTCCGGTCCGGTCGCTCTCATCTGCAGGCTGTAACCGTATTCCGTTTGCAAATGAGTTTCGATTGCTTTCGCTTCATCATAACGATTGCGCGCGTGAGCGTTGACGACGACCGCGTTTGCGAGCGCGTCTATCCGGGCATCAAGCGTCGCCGGTAATTGCTTATAACGTTCGAACGCTACCGGGTCGGGACGCGAGTCGCGGCGCAACAAAGCGACGTCGGGCTCGGTCAGGTCGGAAAACACTTTGTAGATCGCTCGTTCAAACTCGTGTTTGTGCGTTTGCATCGAGCCTTCGGCATCGACTCGCACAAAAGGAAAGTCACCCTGGACGGCAATCGGACGTGAAGCTCCAAACAGCACGGGTGATTCGAGGGGCTCCAGGAAGACGGTCTGGGTCGTCAGGCGATGCAAACCCTCAGTAGTGCCAAGCTGGAAAAAGCCCTTGTCGTTCTTTTTCTCAATGGGGCGCCTCGCTTCAATCGATTTTCTCCAAGCGCGTCCAGTGAATTCGTCGAGTGCTACCCCGCGCCAGCGGATTCCCGTGCGCGGCGAGTCATCCTCGATCCGCACGTGCATCACCACTGCGTCGTCGCGCTTGAGGTCACCAATCTCTCCCAGTGTGACGGTTTCAGAAAAGCCGACAAAGTTCTGGATTGCTGCACCGCCACGAGTAAGTGCTGCCGCACCCGAGCGCGGGGCAACGAGAAACAAGGGCACGGCCAGAGCAAAAATTAACAGGAGCAAAGACAGCGCGACCAACGGCAAGCGCTGGGCCTCAACGGTCCGTTTTTCTCCGCGACCGCGGGCGCGCTTGAAGATGCGGGAGTCAGGTGGCACAAGCAAACGAGTCTCGGTGAGAGCCAGCGCTCGCCTCGACTTCTGGATCTCGAAAGCGATTATCGTCGAAACACTGCACAGCAAATAGAGGGTCAAACTAGCCAGAAAGACGGGGCTGAAACTGAGACCGGCGGCGAGTAACACCTCGAAGAAGGAGATGAGATACAGAAAAACCCAGTCGCGATCACGCTTCTCCTGCAGCAACTTCACCGCTGAAAGAAACACGATGAGATGGGCGAGAGCGGTCACGCCAACTCGTCCCGGCGATTCGCCAATGCTCTGCTGAAACTTCCAGTCAAGAAAGAAGAGCGGAATGGAAAGCAGCACCACGGCCAACACCGTGCGCTCTGAGAGTTGCCACTTCGTGCCTTCAAGCTTCCAGGCCAACGCCAGCGCCAGCCAGAACAGGACAGTGAGCGAAAGCGACATCCCACCAGCAAGCAACAACGCGAGGGTCGCGACTGCGATCATCGCGTAGGAGAAAATCTGGAAGTAGGTCTTGAAGCTCATGACCGGCGGCGCCCTAACTACTTTTTGGTGAGGCGAATTTCGAAAATCTTCGGCCACAGTTTCCCGGTCACGAAGAGCCTGCCGCTCGCTTCGTCAAGCGCAATACCGTTTAAGACCGCCTCTTCGTCTTGAACATCTCCGGGCGCAAGCAGTCCGGCCAAGTCGATCCAGCCGACTACTTTTCCCGATTGTGGATCGATGCGAGCGATTCGGTCGGCGTGCCAGATGTTCGCGTAGATTTCGCCTTTGATGTATTCGAGCTCATTTATCTCTCGAACCGGAGCGTCGCCATCGAGTACTGCAATCGTTCGCTGCACCTGGAAATTGTCGGGATCGAGAAAACGAATGTGATTCGAGCCGTCGCTCAGGATCAGCGACTGGCCGTCATTCGCCAGTCCCCAACCTTCACCGGTGTAATTGAATGGGCCGGCCTTTTCAAAGGTCAAGGCGTCGTAGACGAAGCCCAGTTGATGCTGCCAGGTTAATTGGTAGATCTTCCCTTTCAGCAGGGTGATGCCTTCCGCAAAATAGGGTGGCGGCACTTCAATTCTCTGCAGGACTTTGCCGCTATCCAGTTCGACTCGGCGCAGGCTCGAGTGGCCCACCTCTCCAGTGCTCTCCAGCAGATTGCCGTCGTGAAACAGGAGCCCCTGGGTAAATGCATTCGGGTCGTGTGGAAACGTGTGTACAACTTCGTAGCCATATACCGGCGGTCGGTCGTTGGTTGTAGCTATGGGTCCGGGCGTGTTGCAATTGAGAGTAGCGAGCGACAGCAAAAGGATCAGGATTCCGCCCATTCGTCGTACGGCACTTTGCGGCAGGGAAACACGGGTATTGCTGGTTGAAGATATTGAATTCATTGCGCAACGGAGGATAGCAAACCGAAGCCCAAGCTTAACACTAGCGGCGCTTGCGGACTAATTCAGGAAAGTGGCAGCTAGGCCAAGCGCAAGATAAAAAAGCCCGCTTGGCTGGTTGCTGAGCGGGCTTCATTGAATAATTCCGCGCCTTCAAGGGACGCAACGCGGATCTGCTGGCGGCTGTACAGTTGGCACGATCGCGATCCCGTGTTGCTGCAACAGTCTATTCACTGCCGGTAGGTTTTCAGAGTTGATTACCCGCCAGCGCGCGAGATTTGTCGTTAGGGCCCCGCAAACCGCCGCGGCATTCTCTCGCGCCGAAGCCGCCGGCCGCATGTCGCCGCTTTCAATCATCGCCAAATACCGTGCCAGGTCGCGGTTGATCGGACCAAAACCTGGTAACGCCTCAGTGCCGTCCGCAAGTTCTCCGACCTGTTTAGCCAATTCGGTAAGCGCGTCCGCAAGTTCCTTAACATCGGGCTTGCTCGTCCGGCGATCCGCCAGCGCGGCGGTCAATGCCGCCACGTCGTAATACGAGGTGTAGCTCGAGGCCATGCCATCTGTGATCTGCCGCGCGAGATCGAGTTGTGCCTGCAAATCTTCTGGCGAAGCCGAAACGCGCGGATCGGCTTTGACAAGCAACGGCTGGCGATATGTCTGCCCGCCGACAGTAAGGATCACTTCATACCGGCCGGGCACTGCATAAGGACCCGGCGGTTGATCGCGCGGAGTCTGGCCGGCAACTGCGTGATCCGGGACCGTGTACTCGGTGTACTCAAGCAAGCGTCCATAGTAGCCAAAGGGCAGTGTCGCCGGATGTTCCCATTGGAGGTTCCAGACGAATCGATGCAAGCCTGCCTTGGTCGACAGCACGGCAAGTGGCGCAAACCAAAACTCCGGAGCATTCGCCGGCAGTTTGTTTATGGCTGTCGCCGTGCTCGAATAATGACGCACTGGTCGCCCATGTTCATCGCGAATGTCCAGGGTGATTTCACCGGCGACGTCCGACTGCAAGTAGTAATCGATGATGGCGCCGTCAGCAGGATTCTCCCCGGCCGCCGTGTCCGCTGGCAGCGGCGTATCAGGCCAGTTGTCCCAGCGCACGCGCGTTGCCGTATCCGGCGCAAACAGATGTACTTTCGCGGTGCTCGTTTTGTCGTTGACGTTTCGCAGAGGCGAAAGATTATCCAACGACCAAAGACCGCGACCGTAGGTCGCCGCCAGCAGATCATTGCCATGAACTTTCAAGTCGCGTACGGAAACGGTTGGGAGATTCATGTTCAAAGGCTGCCAGTGGTCGCCACCGTCAAACGAGACATGAGCGCCGGTCTCAGTCCCAGCGTAAATCAAACCGGTCCGCACGGGATCTTCGCGCACCACGCGAGCAATTCCCTTTTCCGGAAGTCCGTTCACAATCTTCTGCCACGTTTGGCCCGCGTCTCGGGTGCGGAAAATGTAAGGATGGGTATCCAGAAAAGAGTTAGCAATTGCGTAAGCAGTGTCGCTGTTCAACGGCGATGCTTCAACTAAGATAATCGCGGTTCGTGCAGGCAAACCAGGCGGCGTGACGTTTTGCCAGTTTTTCCCGTCATCGCGCGTGAACTGCACGAGGCCCGTGCTCGTGCCCACCCAAATCACTCCGGACTTCGCCGCCGACAGCGCAATGGTTTGAATCACACCGCTGGCCGGCGCTTGCGGTTTGTCCTCTTCGTCATTCTCATTAGCGTCTGCGTGGTGACTTTGTTTGGCAGCGGCGGGCTTTACTGTTAGATCAGGACTAATCTCCTTCCAGTTAAGAGCGCCATCCACCGTCTTCAAGACGTGTTGCATGCCCACGTAAAGGCTCTTCGAATCGGTTGGCGAGAAAACCAGCGGAGTCTCCCACGTGTAACGATACTTTGGTCCGGGTACAAAGACAGTGGCAATTTGATTTGTTCTGCGATCCAGCCTGAGCACCGTGCCAAACCAACCAACCGAGTAAATGAAATTCGGATTCGAGGGGTCGGGCGCAATATAACCGCTCTCAAACGAGCCCGACGGGAACCAATCGCGGAGCGTTATCTGTCCAAAGTCACTGCGACTCGGCACAACCACCGAACCGCTGTCTTGTTGCGACGCATAGAGCCGGTAAGGAAACTCTGTATCGGTGGTGACGTGATACATCTCGCCGGTGGGCTGATTGAACCATTCGGTCCAGGTGCCGCCGTCGTCAAAGGTAATCACCGCGCCCTGGTCGGTGCCCATGATCATTCGTTGCGGGTCGTCCGGCGCAATCCACATGACGTGATCGTCTTCGCCACTCGGTTCGCCTTTGAACGCCGCAAAGGTCTTGCCACCGTCCAACGAACGATAGGTCGCCGTCTGCATTACAAAGACGTCGTCGGCATTTTTTGGATTAACGAACACGCGGCTGAAGTAGCCGCTGCCCAGAACCCGTGGATCGCTGGTGAACTTTTGCCAGGTTTCGCCCGCGTCATCTGAGCGGAAGAATCCCTGGCTCATGATGGCATAGACTCTTTTGCCCGAAGTGCCGGGGGCTACGGCAATCCCAAGACGGCCGCGATATTCCGTGGGCAGTCCAGCACCGCCGACCGGAGCCCACGTTGAACCCTCGTCGTTTGATCGATAGATGAACGAGCCCGGGCCTGCGGGTCGCGGGGCACCCGGGCCAAACGCCAGCGTGCCCGCGGCAGCGTAAATAATGCGGCTGTCGTCTGGATCGGCGCACATATCGAGAATTCCCGTTTTACTGTCCTTGAAGAACGCTCTTGTCCAGTTTTTTCCTCCATCAGTTGTCTTGAAAATACCCCGGTCATCACCGTCGGCGAACGGCCCGACCGCTCCAGCAATGACGATGTCAGGGTTCTTTGGATCAACGATCAAAGACGAAATCGAATTCGTTTCGCGCAGACCAACGTTAGTCCAGGTGGCGCCGGCGTCGGAGGATTTGTAAACGCCATTGCCGTTGCCCCGTTCCCCGGTGCCGACGTAAATGATCTTCGGGTTTGACGGAGCAAGCGCGAGTGCGCCAATCGAAGCGACATGCGCCGAATCGAAAATGGATTGCCAGGTGCGTCCCGCGTTGGTTGTTTTCCAAACACCTCCGCCCGGGGTGCCGAAGTAGTACACAGCAGGCTGCCCGACAATTCCAGCGACTGCCGTGACGCGACCGGCGCGATGTGGCCCAATCAGCCGCCACTTCATTCCCGCGTAGACAGCGCTACGATCCGTTTGTGCGGCAACTGCAAGAGTGCACACCAAGCAAAAGCTCAGTACAAGAGCGCACCCAACAGAGTACGCAAGCAAGCGGCGACGGCGGTGGTGTAAATGTGAATACATTTGCATCCTCATTCTGAGTTCTGATTCTTGAGCTCGTCGCAATATTACGACATCCCAACTTTGAACGTTTCACTTTTGATGACTTACGGAAACCTGCGAAATCTCGTATCGGGTGGAGACGCAAATGCAAAAAAAGCCCGCTCGGCTAATTGCCAAGCGGGCCTCACTAAATAATTCCGGCGACTTCCTACTCTCCCACACAGTTACCCGCGCAGTACCATCGGCTCCAGCAGGCTTAACTTCCGTGTTCGGGATGGGAACGGGTGTGACCCTGCCGACAAAATCACCGGAAAACAAAAGTACGGACGCAGCAAACAAAGGCAATTCTGCACATTGACTTTTGGCTTAGAGTTGCATATTGTCCGGTCACTTTCAAGAAACTTCAGGTTGGTCCTCAAAGCTCGCGAACCTTCAGTACCAACCTTGAAAGACGCCGCTTGTATAGTTCCGAGCCAGGGTGGTTGATCGTACCCAATCCAAGGCTACATGGGCCATGGGATTGGAGGTAGATGCGAAACTTCTGTG
>JANLYH010000216.1:0-5418 GCA_031365545.1 Pyrinomonadaceae bacterium
GCCACATTCGGCGAACCGAGAAACGCGCCACTGGCATTGCTGAGCGTGACGGCAAAACTCTCGTTGCCCTCGGCATAAACGTCATCGATGATCGGAATCAATATCGTCTTCGAAGTTTCTCCGGCGGCAAACTTCAGCGTGCCCACCGTAGTTTCATAATCGCAGCGTGAAGAGGCATTACCACTGCCCTGTACATTGCAGTTGCTTGCGCCGGCTGCATCGCTGGTTGCGTAGTTCACCGTGGCCGCCGTCGAGCTGTCAGTCAGACGGGTTACGGTTAGCGGTACGCTGCCGACGCTCTCATTTGGGCTCAGGGTTGCTGCTGTGAATTGCAATGTGACCCGGCTAAGCACCGCAAAAGGCGAGAGCGAGTTGACTCTTCCGCACACCTTCTTCGTCGCGAAGTCGCGCGTGGTAGTGCGATCGATAAGCGTTCCACCCTCGTTGTGCATTACCGCGAGATTATTGAAAGCTACGGCATCGGTCACTCCCGGCATCGCAAAGCACAAGTCGATTGGCGGTGTGTAACCCGCTGTCGTGCTGACCTCGAAAGCGACGCTGCTGCCATTGATCACGTAGCCACCGGGCATAGCGCCAGCGCTTGCCAGACTAATTGGGGTAATGGTCGTGGTACCCGCAGCGTTGACCTGTGCAAAAGTAATCACCACTCCATTGCCCTGCACCGTAACGTTGCTGCCGGCGGGTGTGAAGCCTGCGGGTGTTGGCGTCGGTGTTGGCGTTGATATCGCGTTCGCCGTGAAGTTCGCCGTCTGATTCGCGGCGAGACTATTGAAGATTTGATTGTCAGGATTAAACGTATAGCCCGAGAGCGATGGTGTCAGTGTGTAGTTGCCTCCGGCATCCAGAGACGAAAAGGAGAAGTTGCCACTGCCGTCTGTCGAGACTGTTAGCGTCAACGTGCCGGTCAGATTGATGGTCACGCCACTCACCGCGACGTTGCTCGCGGTTTTCACCTGACCCGAAACGCTGAGCTTGTCGCCCAGATGAAAGTTGTCGAAGACTGCCGTTCCCGGCGTCGTCGCGGTTGAGCTGGTGCCCGAGGCAAGTTCAACAGCCATCGGGGTCACCGACTTCTGCAGCGTGACGCTATGCCGGAGGGCCCAATTCAAATTATCGGGACTTGTCTCAAACAGGATCGCGTTTGGCGCCGCGTCGTAGCGGAAACGCCAGTAGCGATGCGCCACCGGATCGTAGGGAATACTCAGCGCCGTCAACTGCCCGCTGATCTTGATCTGAAAGATCAGCAAGGCCGCGTCCAGGGGGCCGTTTCCGTTCTTCACCGAACTCGCGATTGGCCCGGCCCCACCCGTCTGCACCATGAAGCCGAAGCTGTTGTTCCTGTCCTCGCCCAGCGAAAAGATTGTCTGCGCGCCGCCCCCCGCCGCTTGCACCACCTGAACGCTCGCATTGCCGGCATTCAGATCAACTGCGCCCACCGTGGTGTAGCCGTTGTAGTGTGTGCCGAAAGCACCGGCTCGGGGTTTGATCTCGAGGTGTCCGTTTTGCTGCGCCACTGTAACCAACGGGTCGAAAGCCGTCGGGTCAGTTGACAGCGAACCAAATTGAAACTTGTCGGGGTTGCGTTGCGCGCTGCCAAAGTCATCATCCAGCGGCGGCGTGGGCGAAGGAGAAGGCTGCGGCGCGGCCGTGAAGTTGGCTGTCTGATTCGCACTGAGATTGCTGAGGTCTATGCGGCTCGGCAGGAAACTGAAGTTTGTCCTGGCGGCTTTGACGGAATAGTTGGTAAACGCCGCGACACCCGAAAAAGAATACGCACCGGTGTTATCGGTCTGGGTGACACTTGTGGACGCACCGCTAAGAGTCACTGTCACTCCACTTACCCCAGTGGCGTTTGGATCTCTGATCTGACCACTGACGCTAAAAGTAAAAAGCGTTCCCGTGAAATTCGCGGTCTGATCCGCTATCAGATTGTTAAAAACTGAGTTAACAGGATTGAATTGATAACTAGTGCGCGATGGAGTGATGGTGTAGTTCCCTCCTTCGGACACGTTAACAAAAACATAATTACCGTTGCCGTCCGTAGTTGAAATGGCGGACTGGGGGCCGGTCAACGCCACGGTTACGCCGACAAGGGAGGCACCACCGCCATCGGTGATGCGTCCACGGAGCGTGTGGGTGGGTCCTTGCAGAAAAATGTCTTTGGTGGTGTCGCCCTGAATATCCACCGGCACAGTGGTCTGCGCAAAAGGACTACCCTGCGGGGGCACCACGTCGAGGGTGGTACTACCCGGAAACATCGTCATGCTGTAAAAACCATTGACATTACTCTTTGGACCCTGCGCGTTGTTACAAATGCTCCAGGTCATCCCACTGAAGCTGGAGTTGTTCAAACAGCCTTTCACGGTAACGTTGGGAATTGCCTGCCCGTTGGTATCCCGCACCGTTCCGCTGAGAGTCCGGTTCTGAATGACTATGTCCCGAACCGTATCCTGCGTCAGCGTCAGCGTGGTGCTGCCATTGAAATCACCGTCCATCGCCCGCGACCTGATTAAACCAAAAGTATAAGTCGCCGGCTCAGCCCGCAAGGTGTAGTTGCCGTTACTATCCGTCGTAGTCTGCGGATGATTGATTGGGTCGCTGTTAGTTAGCGACACGGTCAAATTCGCGTAGGGACTACCATCCCGATCCGTTACCCGCCCTCGCAGCTCAACCGTAGTGCTGCTAAGCGTAATATCCCTGGTCGTATCGCCCTGAATGTCTACCGTCACCGTGGTCTGCCCAAACAGGCTACCCTGAGCCGGTACCACGTCGAGGGTGGTACTACCCGGAAACATTGTCATGCTGTAAAAACCATTGACATTACTCTTTGGACCCGGCGTGTTATTGCATATGTTCCAGCTCATCCCACTGAAGCTCGAGTTGTTCACACAACCCTTCACGGTGACGTTGGGGATCGGTTGCCCGTTGGTATCGCGGATCGTTCCGCTGAGAGTCCGGTTCTGAATGACTATGTCGCGCACCGTATCCTGCGTCAGCGTCAACGTGGTGCTGCCGCTGTAACCTGGATCGATCGCCAGGAAATAATTCACCCCCAGCGTATAAGTCGCCGGCTCAGCCCGCAAGGTGTAGTTGCCGTTACTATCCGTCGTAGTCTGCGGATGATTGATTGGGTCGGTGTTGGTTAGCAACACCGTCACATTCGCATAGGGATTACCATTCCGATCCGTTACCCGCCCTCGTAGCTCAACCGTCGTCGACCCAGCGAGAACGATGTCTTGAACGATATCCGCAGTGACCGAGAGGCCCGAGATCGTGACAGGCGTGAACGCACTTCCCATTGGCGGCGTAGCTTTCAAATCGTACGTGCCCAACGGCACGGTCAGGCTGTAATGCCCGGTCGCGTCACTCAGAAAAGAAGCGATGACTTGCTGGTTGGCGGGATTAATAGCTTCAACTGTGATGCCGGGGACTGGATTGTTCTGCGTGTCCTTGACGATGCCTGAAATAGTTGCGGTCACAACGCTCGTATTCAGCAACACCGAAACATTGTTTGAGCCGAAGTTCGGTACGGCGAGATCGGGCTTGTTGTCACCATTGAAATTTCCCGATGCCAGGATTCGCGGATCCGTTCCCGCCGTAAAATTTGTTGGCGTTCCCAGCAGTCCCGTTCCGTCACCGAGCAGCACCGAGACGTTGCTGGATCCGGAGTTGCCCACGGCCACATCTGGCTTGCCGTCGCCATAAAAATCCGCAATCACAACCGAATAAGGGCCGGTGCCGGCGGTAAAGTTACTTGCCGGCGCGAAGCTCCCAAAGCCGTCGCCCAGCATTACCGAGAGGTTATTTGAACTCAGATTTGTCGCCACCAGATCCGGCTTGCTGTCACCATTCAGATCGCCGACCGCAACCGAAACCGGGCCACTGCCCGCGCCGAAATTGATCGCTGCTCCGAAGTTACCCGCTCCGTTGCCTAAAAGAACTGAAACGTTATTCGAGCCCTGATTCGCGACTGCTATGTCGAGCTTGGTGTCCGTGTTGAAATCGCCGATGGCAAGAGCGCGCGGGTTCGTTCCAACGGTGAGGTTAGTCGGCGTGCTAAAGCCACCGGTGCCGTTGCCCAGAAAGATGGAGAGATTATTTGAGTCATAGTTACCAACGGCCAGGTCGAGTTTGCTGTCACCGCTAAAATCACCCGTGACCACGGTGTAGGGATGCGTTCCGGCGGTCAGGTTCGTTGGTAACCCAAAGTTGCCGGCACCGTCGCCCAGCAGAATTGAGATGTTTCCCGCATTGTTTAGATCACCCCTGTTGGCAACGGCAAGGTCCTGTTTTCCGTCGCTGTTGAAATCACCCACTGCGATCGAGACGGGCGTTACTCCAGCGGCAAAGTTTGTCGCCGCGCTGAAGCCTCCGGCGCCATCGCCTAACAGAATCGAGATGTTCGCGGAGCCGGAGTTTGCTACCGCGAGATCTGATTTACTATCACCATTGAAGTCGCCCACCGCAACTGCGTGTGGATTTGTTCCGACTGAAAAATTAGTGGTGGGTGCAAAGCTAGGCGTGCCGGTGCTGGCTTGCGAGATCGTAATAGCAAACCAAGTCACCAGTCCCACGGCGACTAATGCGGCGCCGAGATGAAGGACCCGGATTTTGCGGAGGTAGCTTATCAGGATTCGCCATTGTTTGGGTGCATTGGCGAAAGATGAAAGATCAGTTAGGGGGTAACGCATTTCATTCGTATAACCAAACCTCACCTCAATATTCGAGAGCGAGGTGTTTACCGGTTCTCCTTGGGCCGCCGGGAAGTAAGCTCGTGGGAGAAGATAAGCAGAGGAAGAGAACTGGTTCGAGCGCGCACGGGATTATGGCAGATAGTTCTAGGCTCGCCTATCTTTTACGGTTCTAAGGGCCGAATCGTCCTTTGTATTCACCGGCAACGATGAACGCCTTCACCATCTCAGCGTTAACAAAGTTGCCGTTGAACTGATTCAACTTGCCCAGCCAGAAGTCGTAGCCCGTGTAGTCTGAGTCTGGCGCGTCGTTGGGATTGCGCCGCAGGTAACCATAAAACTGCATCAACACAAACGCGCGGTTGAACTCGGCCGCGTTCAGGTCGGCATCCTCCGCCACTGCCCGCAACACCTGCGCTCGCGTCTTCGCCCCCATCGTCAAGTCGCTGACCAGTTGGTTGCGTTCTGTCGTGGACAAGGCATTGCCGGCGTTTACGTTCAGCGCATCGACATACTGTGCCGCCGTCATTGTCCCGGGATAGGCAGTCGTAAACCGACTGCGCTGCACAAACTCGTTAAGGAACGATTGCTTGTTGTTCTCCAGCACTTGCTCCCAACCCGTCTGTCCTACCACTACGCCCCGGCCAATCTGCTGCGTGTCCGGTAGAAACTCATTGAACCGTATTATCGGCACCGGCAGTTGATG
>JANLYH010000228.1:0-63299 GCA_031365545.1 Pyrinomonadaceae bacterium
TTCATCGCAGGGGCAACTTCCCTTCCGGGATCGGATGTTTTGATCCGCGACGTCGGCCTTAATCCAACTCGCACTGCTTTTCTAACAACCCTACAAACGATGGGCGCCGACATAACGGTGATGAACGAAAGGCTTGAAAGCGGTGAACCAGTCGGTTCGCTGCGTGTTCGCGGAGTCGCACTTTCAGGGCCGCGAGCGTTGGAGGTCTCGGGCGCGGCAGTTTCAAATCTGATTGATGAACTTCCGTTACTGGGCTTCCTCGCGGCAAGCCTTGGCTGGGAGATGAAGCTGAGCGATGCGGTGGAGTTGCGCGTGAAGGAATCTGATCGCATTGCCGCGACCGTTACAAATCTCACTCGGATGGGCGCGCGCATCGTGGAACGCGCCGATGGTTGGCACCTCCAAAGTGGTGGCAAGCTTCAGGGTGCGAACCTTTCCTCGTTTGGCGATCACCGTATTGCCATGAGTTGCGCCGTGGCTGCTCTTTCCGCTGCCGGACCGTCGCAAATCGAAGGAACCGGAAACTCGGTAGGGGTATCGCTACCGGAATTCTGGAGCCTGCTGAAAGGTGTGGTGGGGTGACGATGCATTCCCAAAACCCGCTTAGCGGGTGGAAGCCACGCTTCGCGGGCTTTAATTGCAATTCTTCATCAATCTGTTCAGAGGTTCCGACAGCTCATCTAACCAGAGTCGATGCGAGACTTATCGGACATGATGCCCGGTTGCTTTTCGCGTTGAGTGAGGCGAGAATCTAGGTCAAGTACCGACACCAACTTACCCAATTATTAAGAGGGCCTATTAATGACAATTCCCCATGATGACGGCGCAACTTCAGCAACGGGCGTTAGCCCAATCGCAAGCACTCCATATTCTTCTGTTCCACTAAGTAGCAACGAACACCTTTTGCGCTGGGTCGAGAAGATGGCCCAACTCACGCAGCCCGCGGCGATCCATTGGGTGGACGGCTCGGTGGAGGAAGACGAGACGCTGAAAGCGCAGATGGTTGCGGGCGGCACCTTCATCAAACTAAACGAAAAACTTTGGCCGGGTTGTTACTACGCGCGTTCCGACGCAAGCGACGTAGCTCGCGTAGAAGACCGGACGTTCATCTGTTCACTCTCTAAAGACGGAGCCGGTCCAACGAACAACTGGGAAGAGCCGTTTCAGATGCGGCGAAAGCTCAAAGAGCTTTTTCAGGGTTCAATGCGCGGGCGCACGATGTATGTGTTGCCGTTCAGCATGGGTCCGATCGGATCGCCGATGTCGCAGATTGGCGTGCAATTAACGGATTCCCCATATGTCGTGGTTAACATGCGCATCATGGCGCGCATCGGTCTCCCGATCTACAAGGAGATCGACAAGGATGTGAAGCGCGTGGTGCCTTGCATGCATTCCGTTGGCGTGCCGCTCGCGCCCGGACAAGCAGATGTGCCCTGGCCTTGTAACAAAGAAAAGTACATCGTTCATTTTCCAGAGACGCGTGAAATCTGGTCCTACGGCTCCGGCTATGGCGGCAACGCGTTGCTGGGCAAGAAGTGTTTCGCCCTGCGCATCGCCTCCAACATCGCGCGCGACGAGGGCTGGATGGCGGAACACATGCTGATCGTGGGTGTCGAGGATCCCAAAGGCGAGAAGACTTACGTCACGGCCGCTTTTCCCAGCGCCTGCGGCAAAACAAACTTTGCAATGTTGATTCCGCCCGCCGGTTTTGAAGGTTGGAAAGTTTGGACTGTGGGCGATGACATAGCCTGGATCAAGCCGGACGTAAACGGCCTGCTCCGGGCTATCAATCCTGAAGCAGGCTTCTTTGGAGTTGCCCCTGGTACGTCACAGAAAACGAATCCCAACGCGATGGCGACGTTGGCTACCAACAGCATCTTCACGAATGTAGCGCTCACGCCCGAAGGCGGAGTTTGGTGGGAAGGCATGACTGACGAACCGCCGGCAGAGTGTCTCGACTGGCAAGGCAATAAGTGGACTCCGCAGATTGCGAAGGAGACTGGTGCAAAAGCTGCTCATCCGAATGCCCGTTTCACTGCACCCGCAAAGCAGTGCCCAACCATCGATCCAGCCTGGGAAGATCCAAACGGAGTTCCTATCAGCGCAATAATCTTTGGCGGCCGGCGCGCTACGACGATGCCACTGGTCTATCAGTCGTTCAACTGGAGCGCGGGTGTCTACGCCGGTGCCACCATGGGTTCAGAGATGACTGCCGCCGCGGCGGGCACGATCGGCAAAGTGCGCCGCGATCCAATGGCGATGTTGCCTTTCTGCGGTTACCACATGGGTGATTACTTTCGCCACTGGATTCGCATGCAACGTTCACTCAGTGAAACGCCGCGTATTTTCCATGTGAACTGGTTCCGCAAAGACGAGCAGGGAAACTTCATGTGGCCGGGCTTTGGCGAAAACATGCGCGTACTAAAATGGATTGTGGACCGCTCGCGCGGCCGCGCGTTGGGTAAGGAGACGCCCATCGGTTGGGTGCCTCACTATGAGGACGTCGAATGGAAGGGCCTCGATTTTCCTCGAGAAAAATTTGACGCTTTGCAGGAATTCGACCGCGCCGCCTGGCGCAATGAAGTATTGGGACACGAAGAGTTGTTTCTCGATTTGCACGATCGTCTCCCGCCGGAAGCGGTTTACGAACGTGAACTCTTGATCTGCAGGCTCTGAGCCGGTTACGCGTCTGGCGTCAGGGATCGACTTTTCTACTGCCGGTCCACTGACCGATCCGGAAGATGACGAACTCAGCGGGTCTAAGCGGCGCGACGCCGATAATGCAGATCAGGCGACCGTTATCAATATCGTTCTGCGTCATTGTGGTTCGATCACAACGCACGAAGAAACCCTGCTCCGGCTTATTACCAACGAAGCCTCCGCGTTGAAATTCCGTAAACAGGAACCCTTCAATCACGCGGCGAACATTTCCCCACAATGCTTCGCCATTCGGTTCGAATTCGACGAACTTCGTCTTCCGATCAAGCTCATGCTCAAGCCAGGCGACGTAGCTCTGCACGCAATGGGAGACATAGAACCGTCGCGGCAGGATAGCTTTGAGAATACCAAACAAGAGCTGCTTCATGTGGTTTGGTGTGGGGGTGTACAGCAAAAAGGGGAACCAGTTAAACTGGCTCCCCTCTTTCGTGATTGCCTGAGTTGCTTCTCATTACGCGCTGGCGACCGTAACGTGCTTCTCGATCATACGCGAAATCGATTCCTTGCTCGTCGCTCCCACCACACGTTCCACTTCCTTGCCGCCACTGAAGAGAATTAAAGTCGGGATTCCTTTAATGCCATAACGTTGCGCCGTTGAGGTGTTGTCATCGACATTCACCTTCACGACGCCCGCGCTCTCGCCAAACTGTTCGGCTATAGCATCAATGGTCGGCGCCAGCATGCGACAGGGCGCACACCATTCCGCCCAGAAATCTACCAACACCGGCTTGCTTGACTGCAACACATCTTTCTCAAACGAACTGTCCGTCACACTCGACACTTTCTCGCTCATTATTAATCTCCTCTATCCTAATTCTTGGTAGGACCGGTATTCCTGCCGGTCCTGGTTCGTATCGGATTTCGAAGTAGGACAGGCAGGAATGCCTGTCCCACTCAGTTATTGCCGTTGCCCTTCGATGAAGCTCTTTAGTACGCGAGCCCGCGAAGGGTGACGAAGTTTTCTCAGAGCCTTAGCTTCTATCTGCCGGATGCGTTCGCGCGTGACGTTAAAGTCCTGACCAACTTCTTCCAGCGTTCGTTCGTGCCCTTCCCGGTCCAGCCCGAAGCGCATGCGTATCACGCGTTCTTCGCGCGGGCTAAGGGTTTGCAGGACGTCGCCGGTAATCTCGCGCAGGTTTGAAGTGATCACGCGCTCGGCGGGACTCGTGCTCGATTTGTCTTCAATCAGGTCGCCGAGTTGTGAATCTCCACTTTCGCCGATGGGCGTTTCCAGCGACACCGGCTGCTGCACCAGTTTCCGTGCTTTGCTTACCTTCTCGACGGACATGCCCATCTTCTTGGCTATTTCTTCCGTTGTCGGCTCGCGTCCCAGTTCGCGCACCAGTTCGCGCGAAGTGTTTCTCAATTTATTGATTACCTCAATCATGTGGACCGGAATTCGAATGGTCCTCGCCTGGTCAGCAATCGCCCGCGTAATGGCCTGGCGGATCCACCAGGTCGCGTAGGTTGAGAATTTGTAACCCCGGCGCCATTCAAACTTGTCCACGCCCTTCATCAATCCGAGGTTTCCCTCCTGGATCAGGTCGAGGAATTGCAGACCACGGTTTTGGTATTTCTTGGCGATGGAAACCACCAGCCGCAAGTTGGCTTCGGTCAGCTCATGCTTTGCCTGGGCTGCTTGCGTTTCGCCGGTAACAATCATCTGATGCGAACGTTTGATCTCGAGCGGAGAAACGTGATGTTCAGCCTCGATGTCTTTCAGACGACGTTTGCCCGTGGCGATCTGCTTCTTTATTTCTTTGACTTCGTCGGCCTTGATGCGCTTCTTGGTGAGCTTCGCGGCGTTAGCCTCAATCTCACGCTCCAGCGTGCGCGTCTCTCGATGAAGAGTGGCGATCGCTGTAATCAAACGCTGTCGGATAGCTTCCTTCAAATGAAGCTGTCCAATCTCGTGCACAATCTCGAGTCGGGTGCGCGCAACTTTACGCCGCAATCGGGTCAGTTTCTTGGAAGGCTTTCCCCGTCGCAGTTTTTGTTCAGCATTGAGTTGGGCCAGCTCTTTGAGCCCACGCTTGTAAAGCTTGCGAATGTTCCCTATTCCTTCGATGGTCCACGCCAGATATTCCTCGGTTTTATCCTCGTGCTCTTCGGTTTCCATCTGGTCTGAGAATATGACCACGTCGCGAATGCCGATCTTTCCAGCCTCCAGCTCAGTGCCTATTTTCAGTAGCTCTGCAACTGCCATCGGCGAACGTGTAATTCCCTTTTGCGCACGCTTCTGCCCCCATTCAATTCTCTTAGCAATCGAAACTTCCTGCTCACGCTTGAGCAGAGGGACTACGCCCATCTCGCGCATGTACACCCGAACCGGATCCGAAGTTTTATCTAGTTCACCAGCCGAGAGATCCAACTCCATCTCTTCCGGCCCCGAGTCGTCGTCCTCAGCCTGGGTGGCCGAAGAAGAGGCGTCTCCGATTACCGGTTCGTCGGTTTCATTACCGGAGATTCCGGCCGTAGCCAGCTTCTCCAATACTTCATCAATGTCCTCGATCGAAACTGCATCTTCCAGGAGTTCCTCATGAGCACCCGAAAAATTCGGCTTAACCGAATCCATTGGCTCAACCCCATCGGAATCTTTCTGAAGCCTACTCAATTGAAGACCGTCCTTTCATACGAGACCACCTTCGCCATAGAGAGCCGTCTCGCCGGTAAACTCTCTACCAAACTCTTATTTGACCCGGGCACCGCACTAATAATACGCATCAGCCGTAACACTAGTTTCTTACCGAGGCCACCTGCTGCTTTCCAACCGGCTTCCTCTTACTTATCGGAGCGGCGGCACAGGGTTTCAAGCGCGAGACAACGTCCTTTATGGTGATGTTTGCCAGTACACGCTCGACCGCGGTGTCTACCTCGTCCAACACCTGGTTAAGCACTGTTCCAATGTTTACCCCAACCGGACAATGCCGATTCGGCGGGTGACGGTGTAAGGAAAACACGCCCGGACTCTCAACGGCCTGATAAATGTCTAACAATGTAATTTGCTCCGGCTCACGTGCGAGCTTGGAGCCGCCCATTGACCCGGACTGCGAAACCACGAGCTTCGACTCAGCCAACTCACACAGCATTCGCCGAATGACTACCGCATTCGTATTAACGCTTTCCGCGACCTGTTCTGACTTGAGCGGCTCGTCATCTGCCCACGCCATTAACGTCAGCACATGCACCGCCACTGCAAATCGGCTGCTAGTTGACATAACTAAATAATATCCGCTTATTCGTCTGTAACCAATATAGTTACAGTTGCCTGTTTTGTCAACACCTTTCTCTTGACTCACCGTGGCTAAGTATCTCACTTTCGCGTCATCTAAACATCGTGGGCCTCGAACCCCATCCTGCGACCAAATCGGGGAAAACCCCTCGATCTCTAGCCATTCCATCCTTCGCGACTTGAACCAAATTCGCACAACTCTTAAGATGCTGAGAATTCAGAAACGAATGGTTCTAATGCACAGCACCAATGGCCTCCGACCGCGCAAGCCAAAGGCATCATGAGCTTAGACCACGCTAACACGTGGGTTTTCGCAGGATTAGGTACGTCTCAGCAACTCTTGCTGCAGATGGCATGGTCATTGCCAAGAAGCGGGCGTTCCAACATCGGAGATTGAAGCTTACTTTCAAAGGAGAAAGCCATGCTTTGGACAATTCTTGTGATCTTGCTCGTTCTTTGGCTGCTCGGATTTATTGGTCACGTCGGCGGTGGACTGATTCACTTGCTGTTAGTAGTGGCGTTGATTGTGTTCATCATTAATATTGTGTCGGGTCGCCGAGCGGTCTAGGCAAAGGCTTTCACCGTTCGCCAGGCGAACACAGGGTTTTCAAAGGCCTTGACCCAAGGTCGGGGCATTAACCACAGTGGCAACGTCTCTCCAAATTGGCGGAGGCGTTGCTTCGTGTGGAGTCTCAGTGTCTCGATTCTCTGCCTGACGATTCATCGTTAGACCAGGCAGGTGGCACAGGCAAATTTTTCTACTACCCCTCGACCGACTTCGCTGCTAGAATTCGAGCAACACTAGCGAAGGAACAAAATATGCCAGAACAGCGTGGCAAACAGGCGACCGCCGACGTCAAGTCGGAATGGAGCCGGGCCTACGAAATTTATCTCCGAGCTCCAGGTGATCGTTACGACAAGAAGAAAGACCGAACTGCACGCATCGACACGGTCGCCCTGGAGTTGAAATTGACCCGCAAACAGGCAAAACGCCGGGTGAGAAACTTCGAAGCCTGGCAGCGAAATATCAAAAAGGGTTTGGTTGAACCCTAATGGGATAGCGTCTACAACCCCATCCATCATTCCATCCCAGCCGACCGTTCTCATTGAGCTCCATCATTGAGAGGCGCAAACGCGTCCGGGGCCCAGCCGCCGCAGTCCTAAACGGAACCTATCGGCCTGCAATAAGAGTCGACCGGACCACCCTGCCCGTCTCACTATTAGGCGCAAGTTTGAGAGTCCTGGGGCTGGAACTGGGCCTGGATTGAATCTTTTAGATGGATGTATCTATTGGCATAGAACGCGCAGAACCGATCCAAGGAAACTCATGAAGCGTCGTCAGTTGCTGCTCTTGCTGTGTGCCGGCAGCGCCCTTTTGCTCTTTCCGGCGCGAAGCTCTGCCCAATGCGGAGGGGAGCGCTTTTCAGTCAAAACCGGTTCTGACGCTGACGTCGCCCGGGTGAATTTGAATTCTTCAGTGGCAACTACCCTTGCCGAACTAAACAGCCTCGCAACCCCAGCTACGCTTCCAGACAACAATCGTATTCAGCCTACTGAGACCACTGTTTGGGTGATCAACGCAACGTTGCGCGCTTACCAGAAGCAATTCGATCTGGATTATCACCTTCAACTGATCGACGGAGCAGGCCATCAAATGATTGCGGAGATTGTCTATCCCGGTTGTGTGAACCCGAGCAGCCCTTTTGCGGCCGGCGTGGCCCGCGCCCGAGCCCAATTTGATGCCAAATTCAAAGCGGGCACCCCAGTCAAGACTGCCAACATTCCAGTCCAGATTACCGGGGTGGGCTTCTTCGATCACTTTGCGGGACAAGAGGGCATAGCGCCAAACGGCATAGAATTACATCCCATAATTGACATTATCTTTTCTCCGACCAGCGATTTCGCGATCGCAACGTCACCGACCTCGTTGGCAGTGACCCAAGGCAGCAGCGGCAATGCAACCATCACTACCACGCTGTCTGGCACTTTCAACTCCAGCGTCGCGCTTTCTGCTTCCGGACTGCCTGCCGGCGCCACCGCTACTTTTACCCCGACCACCATTCCCGCTCCCGGCTCGGGCTCGGCAACTCTGACTATCGCTGCCGGTTCAACTACCGCCACCGGCACTTACAACGTCGTCGTCACCGGCACTGGCGGCGGCAAGTCGCACACTACTACCATCAACTTGACGGTGACTGCCGCCGGCGGTGGTGACTCGCAACAGCTACTTGGTAATCCCGGCTTTGAAAATGGCGCGGTTGCCACTCCCTGGGTGGCCAGCACTGGCGTCATCGATAGTTCAACACTGCAGCCGGCACGAACCGGCACCTGGAAAGTCTGGATGAATGGCTACGGCTCGACCCACACTGACTCGCTCTCGCAGCAGGTCACCATTCCCGCCAACGCCACCAGCGCTACGCTTTCCTTCTGGCTTTATGTTTACACCGCGGAGACCACTACCTCGGCTGGTTACGATAAGCTGGCCGTCCAGATTCGCAATTCATCCGGCACTGTCCTGACGACTCTGGCCAATTACTCGAATCTCAGTCCCAAGGCCCCTTATGCCCAGGCTACTTTTGATATCACTTCCTTCAAAGGTCAGACCATTCAAGTCTATCTCCTCGGCACTGAAGACCAGGGACTGCAAACTTCTTTCATCATTGACGACTTTGCCCTCAATGTTACCCAGTAGGGTTTGTCCTCAGGAGCGAATATGCGCCGTTGTTTCGTGATCATCTTGTTGTTGACTGCTCCCGCTGTCGCGGCTGCTCAAGCGCCGGAGAAGCCGACCCTGGAAACACCCGTGCAGGCCGTCACCGATGACGATGGCGGGCGCGCTTTCATCGTCAACTCCAAGCTCAAGTCGCTCACCGAACTGCGCCGAATGCCGGGCGCGGTAATCGGCAGGCCGCAACAGTACAGCGTCTTCCTCGGTAGTGATTGGACTGGAGCGCAGCTGCGCGCGCGCGAAACGAAGCTGGCGAATCTGCTGTCTGCAATCGGTAATCAGAAGGACGCCAACAAGTTGGGTAGCGTTGGTATTGAGGATTTCTTTGGCGCAACCTTCAGTCGGGAAGTGCCAACTAACTTCACCGATGGAGACAAAATTTCAGATCTACAGGTCCGCGCCGTGCTCGCAGATTTGGTCAATTCCGACTCTCTGCCGGCGGCAAACGCCTCAACGATTTACGTGATCTATCTCGAGCCGGGATTGGTCTCAACCCTGGGGACGCGAATCGGACGCAAGCATTATCTTTCCTATCATAATTTCTTCAATATCGCCGGGCAGCGACTTCACTACGTTGTAGTGCCTTACGATTCAGACGTTGACACCGCGAAGGCGATCGCTTTACGCGCACTGGTCGCAGCCGCGCTCAATCCGACCGGCGAAGTTGGCAATTAGTCGACGTCCGCTACTAGAGCCGCCTTTTTTAAGCCTGCCTCATCTGGGTATGGCTTTGGCCTTCCGCCTTTCCAAACTTTCTCCCCTCTGGTTACAATCTCACGCAATCCCCTGAATAGCTTCAGCAGTAGTTAGCCAATGGAGGCAGCATGAATCTTACTTCTCATCGTGGCCGCACGTGGATTGGTGTATCTCTGGTTATCGGATTCACCTTTGCGCTTACGTCCTCCTGCGCCCAAGGGCCAAACTCGCCTTCCACAACCGGCGCAAAGGCTACGCCGGCTGACGCGGAGAAGTTTGTGGCAGAAGCCGAGAAACGCCTCACTGACCTGAACCTCAGATTCAGCCGCGCGGATTGGGTAAAGAGTACTTACATAACCGACGACACTGAAGCGCTTTCGGCTGACGCCAACAAAGATCTAATCGCAGCAACAACGGAACTCGTCGACCAATCGCGGCAATTCGACGGCCTGCAACTCGCATCGGATGTCGATCGCAAGCTGAAGCTCTTGAGGTTATCGCTGACACTTCCGGCGCCGAAAGATCCGGCGGAACGCGATGAACTTACAAAGCTGGCGGCCTCGCTCGAGGGTGACTACGGCAAGGGCAAGTATTGCCCCGACGGCGATAAGGGAAAATGTCTCAGCCTTGGCGACATGGAAGAAATCATGGGCAGCAGCCGCGACCCCGAGGAACTGAAACGCATCTGGCTTGGCTGGCATCAGGTGTCACCGCCCTACCGAAAAAACTACGCGCGTTTTGTTGAACTCAGCAATAAGGGCGCGAAAGAAATGGGCTTCAAAGACACCGGAGCAATGTGGCGCGCAAAATACGATATGGAGCCCGATGCCTTCGCTGCCGAAATGGAGCGGCTCTGGCAACAAGTGAAACCGCTTTACGATTCGCTCTACACCTACACACGGCGAAAGCTCTCGGAAAAGTATGGTAAGGAACTCGTCCCAATGGATGGGCCCATCCCGGCACACTTGCTTGGCAAC
Organism: Pyrinomonadaceae bacterium; assembly: GCA_031365545.1. Classification (GTDB taxonomy): domain Bacteria; phylum Acidobacteriota; class Blastocatellia; order Pyrinomonadales; family Pyrinomonadaceae; genus PSRF01. The sequence goes on from JANLYH010000228.1 coordinate 10,352, forward strand.
ATGTAGGCGCAGCAGTGGGGCAATATCTATCCGCTACTCAAACCTGAGGGCGCCGGCGATCGTGGTTACGACCTGACCCAAATCCTTAAATCGCGGAATACGGAACCAATACAACTGGTCGGGTATGGGGAATCGTTTTTCACGTCGCTTGGTTTCGATCCGCTACCGCCGACGTTCTGGACGCGTTCACTCTTTACGAAACCCGTAGATCACGACGTGGTATGTCATGCCAGCGCCTGGGACGTCGACTTCGAAAAAGACGTGCGATTGAAGATGTGTATTCAGATCAACGAGGAAGATTTCACGACCGTCCATCATGAACTGGGGCATAACTACTATCAGATGGCCTACGCCGGTCAACCTTTTCTTTATCGCGACAGCGCCAACGACGGCTTCCATGAAGCTATTGGCGACACCATGGCCTTGTCAGTCACGCCGGCCTATCTGAAGCAAATCGGCTTGATTGATAAAGTGCCTGATCAAAGCGCAGACACGGGGTTTCTCCTGCAACGTGCGCTCGATAAAGTTGCGTTCCTGCCTTTTGGTTATCTGGTAGATCAATGGCGCTGGAAAGTTTTCTCAGGCGAAATTAGTCCCAACGACTACAATAAAGCGTGGTGGGACCTGCGCGCGAAGTATCAAGGGCTGACGCCGCCGGCGCCGCGCAGCGAACAAGACTTTGATGCGGGTGCCAAGTATCACGTGCCGGCCAACACGCCTTACGCCCGCTACTTCCTGGCCGCGATTCTCCAGTTTCAATTCCATCGCGCCTTGTGTCGTGAAGCCGGATTCAGCGGGCCGCTCTATCAATGTTCGATCTACGGAAACAAGAAGGCCGGGGAGAAGTTGAAACAAATGCTGGCGTTGGGGCTGAGCAAGCCATGGCCGGAAGCTTTGAAGACAATGACCGGCGAAGACAAAATGGATGCAACTGCCATCATCGATTATTTTGCGCCACTTAAGACGTGGCTCGACGAACAGAATAAGAAGCCGTTAAAACCGATAGTCTAAGCTGAAAGGGTGAAGTTGATCATGGGTAGAAGCCTGGCAGTCCTCGGATTGCTGCTGTTATTGGTTCCAACTGCTGCAGCACAGCGTTCCAAAAGATCATGGCTTGGTGGTACCTGGGAAGGCACGGGCTACCAAACCGATGAGAACAGCACTTGGTCAATGAAGTTAACGATAGCGAAACGTAAGGGTGGCCGCCGCGCGTTCAGGATCGAATACCCCTCTCTGAACTGCGGCGGTCACTGGAAACCCATCCGCACCGGCCTGAGCGGCGGCTGGTTTACAGAGGTATTGGATCATGGTGTGGACAAATGCAGTAATAAAGGCTCCGTACTAATCGAGAGAAAAGGCCCACAACTTGTTTTCCTTTACAGAAACGAGGGTAGCCGCCAGATTACCGCGTCTGCCGTACTCAACCGGCCAGGCAGGTCAGCCATTCAGTAAGCTCCTCATCAAGAAAACCGGGTTCCCTACGCTGGGTTCAAACGTTTCTCACTTGTGCCAGGTGCGGTCTTCTTTTGCAGCCTCGCAAACTCTTCCTGCAACGACTTTAACTCCTCGTCAGACAGTTCTTGTAAGTTCACAAGATGAGTGCGGGCGCCGCCGACTCCTTTGATTAGTTCATCCAGCTTCAAATGGATCGCCGTGGCGTCGCGGTTCTGCGTGTTTTGAATTAGAAAGACGGCCAAATATGTGAACACCGTCGTGGCGGTATTTACAACTAACTGCCAGGTATCGGAGTAATGGAAAAAGGGACCCGCAACCAGCCACACGAGAATTAATAATACGTTCGCGATGAACATCCAGGACGAGCCCAGAGCATTTGCCGCGGCAACTGAAAATTTGCGAAATAATTGATTCATAAAAAAACTCCCAAACAGCCCGCCTTCAATAAGAAGAGCCGCGTGACTCGACTATCGTCTTTTGCCACGCGGCAAAACTTCAGCGTAGTCAGCGAGCATGAAGCTGGTCTTCGTTAAGGCCACCATTTGCTCGTGAGTATCCTTGCTGGTTATCTCAGGCGCCAGCAACGATTGATTTAGCTTCTACTTCGCAGGCGCGCTAATGTTCACATCAACTTTCTTATTACCGCCGAATAAACGGCCCCCGAAAACAACCAGCGCGCCTACCACGATGATTACAAAAATTACCAGCACCGCGACAACCCCGGCGCTGCCTCCTCCATCTCCATCTGCCATAAGTGTCCTCCTTCGGAAAATTGATCGGAATTAAATCCTTGCGATAGCGCCCGCGAAGGCATTACCACTGCTTCGTAACCTAAATCGGATGGGTACCATCACTTCTTCCTGGTCGACTCGCGGCCCGCCTTTTTCCCAGGCTTTTTGGCGGGCTTCTTTCCGCTCTTCCTGGAGGAGCTGCTACTCCCCTTCTTCGCTCGACCCGAACCACTCTTCTTTCCGCCCCCCGATTCCTTGTTTACCGTGGCCCAGGCGCGGCCTTCGGCCTCTTTCTTCGAAACACCCCGAGCTCCGTACCCTTCCTCAATATGTTCGGCCTGGCGCTTTTGCTTGTCTGTATACGCGCCCTTGTCTCCCCGTGGCATCGTCCGTACCTCCCATAAATGAGAATTACGTATTGATTTTTTGGACGCTGCAAATACTGCGCCTCACCGCCTGAGCTGGACCCTTATTCATTGACGCATTCTTAAGATTCAAGAGTTTAGGTGGAAAGCGCTGGCATCGTGATTGCTCAGTGGCGGCCAACCGCAAGCATAAAAGCTAAAAGGGTGGTCTGTTACTAAACAACTGGAATTGCAAGATGTACAGGAAGCCTACACAGCCCCAGGATCCTCTTAACTAAATGACCCGACTCGAACAACTCCAGCGCTCAGGAATACAACGCCTGGGAACTCCCAAACGAGGCTTTAGATACAAAGCTGACGGGAGGAAAGTGACGGCGGCGGATCTTGAGCGAATCAACGAGCTGAAGATTCCTCCAGCCTGGGTCGATGTCTGGATAAACTCATCGGCGAGCGGGATGGTGCAGACAATTGGCAAAGATGCTGCCGGTCGTTCGCAATATCTGTATCACGCGAACCACATCCGGCGCCAAGAAGCAAAAAAGTTTAGGCGGGTGATCAAGTTTGCCGAGGCGCTGCCGAAAATGCGGGCCACGGTAGCTTCCCACCTACGGCAACCGGGCCTGGGAAGAGAACCGGTGATGGCTTCGATCCTAAGAATTCTTTCCACCTGTTTTATGCGACCCGGTAGCCAGGTCTATGCGAGTGAAAACGGAAGTTTTGGGTTAGCAACCTTGCGCCCTAAGCACGTGAAGGTCAAAGGCGACACTGTCGAATTCGACTTCAAGGGAAAGTCCGGCGTCCAGCAACAACAGAAACTAAAAGATCGCAAGGTCTCCAAAGTTGTTCGCGCCCTGCTCAAAAAGCCAGGCCGGGAAGTTTTTAAATATCAAAATGGCGATGCCCAGTTTGTGAACGTAACGCGCCAACATATCAACGGCTACATCCGGGAAGTGATGGGGGAAAAGTTCAGCGCTAAAGATTTTCGCACCTGGGCCGGCACGCTCGTTTGCGCGTGTGCGTTAGCGCGCCTCGGCACCGAGCCGCGGGAGAGAAAAAGTTCGCGACAGCGCAAAGTGGTCGAGGCCATCAAAGAGACCGCTGACACTCTCGGCAATACGCCGGCCGTCTGCCGTAGTTCGTACATTTCCCCGGAGATAATCAATAGCTTCGAAGCAGGAAAGACAATCGAGAACCACTTCAGCACGCTAAATGAGTTAATTAGTTATCGAGGCAGAAAACTTCATGCCGCAGAAAAGTCTCTGCTTCGTTTTATGAAAAGAAGCGTCGCCGGCTAGACCGGGTCGGTGTGGCATCGCCGTTGCACTTACGACTTCTGAGATCAATTAACTGTTCTGTTAGCGTGCGAAATCGAGGCGAGTCAGCTTCGGTTTCGTGAAATCGAGCTTAAAACAATACGCCCGACGAGGAGGATTAGCATGAACCCTTTTACATTATTGAAAGCCGACCACAAGAAGGTGGCCGGTATTATGGAAAAACTCGACTCGACAACTGAACGTGGGGTTAAGACTCGCGAGGATCTCTTTGCGCAACTCAAAACCGAACTTGACGTGCACACGCGTATCGAAGAGACAATTCTGTACCCTGCATTGAAAGAGATCGACAAGACTCGCGACATCACATTCGAATCATTTGAGGAGCATCGACTGGTCAAACAGCTGCTTGCGGAGCTCGACAAGCTGGGCAAAGATCAGGAGACGTGGACTGCAAAGTTTACCGTGCTCAAGGAAAGCGTCGAACACCATGTTGAAGAAGAAGAAACTGATATGTTTCCCAAAGCGGCCAAAGCTTTGAGCCAGGAAGAAGTTGAATCCCTGGGGACGAGGCTGGAGAAAGCGAAAGCGGAGACAATGGCAGCAGCGGCTGGCTGAGAACGCAGCCGAGCGAGGCGACCGGGTACTGACGTTTAGTCTGTTTTGTTCTGGCAGTCAATAACGACGAGGTGAAAACAAACTTGAGCGGGCATCTCGGAGGAAATTATGGAAGTTGGAGGAAGCTATGGAAGGTCCGTTTCGCGGATTACTGGCGGGGGCAGCAGCTTGGAAATTTGGAGGCGGCTGCGTCTCGACAATACTAATTTTCGTAATAGTGTTCTGGCTGCTCGGCTACGTACGCTGCTAAGGGCTAAAGGCTCGCAGCCGCAGCCACATCGACAAACCACTCGAGCTTCCCAGCAAGAGGCATAACTGCCTGGACAGGAAGTGGTGCTAAATCGGAACGAGGGTGTAACGCCTCTAACAGGCGTTGCGCCTTTTCCGTGCCGGTTACTAGTAACATTATCTGCGCTGCATGATTGAACACGGGCAGGGTAAGCGTCAGTCGCGGTTGACCGGTCTTTTCATTTTTCGCGGCCACAACCCAACGAGAGCGTTCGTCGAGTGCGGCAGAATGAGGAAACAGAGACGCCGTATGCCCATCTTCTCCCATTCCCAGTATTACTAAATCAAAACGGGGCCACGGCAGTCCTGCAAAAAATCCCTTCAACTCGTTTTCATAGTCGCGCGCGTTCTCAGTCGGGTCTCCGTCGCCCTTGATGCGGTGCACATTGCCTGCAGGAATCGGCACTTTCGAAATCAAAGCGTCGTAGACCATCAGGTAGTTACTGTCCGGATGAGTTGGCGGGACAGCCCGCTCGTCACCGAAGAACAGTTGAACCGCCGACCAGTTCACCCGGTGGTTGAACTCGTCCGTAGCGAGTAACTCATAGACTCGTTTAGGGGTTTTGCCCCCCGCCAACGCTACGCTTATCCGCTCCAACTCCCCGTCGAGTTTTGCAGCCACTTCGACAAACCGCTCCGCCGCGGCTACGGCAAGCTGTTCTGGAGTTTCGAAAATAAGAACATCAGCAGGAGTCTCCATAAAAATTGGGGGCACAGATTATCCTAAACTCTGACTGCGGAATTCTGACTTGCGTTTCTACTGTTTTTCCCATTCGGTGTGTACGAAACCCTGCTCAGGTTTGTCCACGCGTTCATAAGTGTGGGAGCCGAAGAAGTCGCGCTGGGCCTGCGTCAGATTCAACGGGAGGTTGGCCGAGCGATACATATCGAAGTACCCCAGACTCGATGACATAGCGAGCACCGGCAAACCCTGCTGCATGGCAGTGCTCACTACAATTCGCCAGCCGGTTTGTGCGGCATCAATTTTTGACCTGAACTCCGAGTCGAGCAGCAAGTTGGCGAGATTCTGATCTCTCAAATAGGCCTCTTTAATCCTTCCCAGGAACTTCGCACGAATGATGCAACCGCCCTGCCAGATGCGCGCGACCTCGCTGAGGTTAATGTTCCATTTAAACTCGTCAGAGCCCGCCTTGATAAGATTCATACCTTGCGCATAGGAGCAGATCTTGGACGCATAAAGCGCGTCGTGAAGGTAGCCCTTGAGCTGCTCGCTGAACGCGCTAAAGTTTCCGGTCGGCAGGCCTCCCAGCGTCTTGCTTGCCTCAACGCGCGCTTCTTTTTGAGATGAAAGCACTCGCGCCACTATAGCCGCGTCTATCGTGGGTATCGCCACGCCCAGATCCAGTGAAATCTGGCTGGTCCACTTGCCTGTGCCCTTCTGTCCCGCCTTATCGAGCACAAGATCCACCAGAGGCTTTCCAGTTTCCTGATCCTTGACACGTAGAATCTTCGCTGTGATCTCAATCAGGTACGACTCCAGATCCCCACGGTTCCATTCTTCAAAGATGCCGGCCATGTCATCCGCGCTTAACCCAAACCCATCACGCAATAGTCCGTAGACTTCGGCAATCAGTTGCATATCGCCATACTCGATCCCGTTATGGACCATCTTGACGAAATGTCCCGAGCCGCCCGGCCCGATGTAAGTTACGCACGGGCCATCAGGAACCTTGGCGGCAATCGCTTCCCAAATCGGACGAATCTGTTCGTAAGCGTCTTTGTCACCACCTGGCATCAGACTCGGCCCTAGCAACGCTCCCTTTTCCCCACCGGAGGTTCCCGATCCGATCACGAAGAGTCCGGACGACGTCTTCAGTTCCTGCTCGCGACGCTCGGTGTCTTTGAAGTTGGAGTTGCCGCCGTCAATGATGATGTCGCCCTGATCGAGGAAGGGTTTGATCAGATCAATGGTCCAATCGACTGGCGATCCAGCCTTCACTAAGAGAATTATCTTGCGCGGGCGTTCGAGTGAACGGACGAACTCTTCCGGAGTGTGCGCGCCGAGAATCTGTTTGCCGTTTTCGCGGGCGATAAACGCGTCGAGCACCGGGGCTTCGCGATCGTAGACCGCGATCGGGTAACCGTTGCGCTCAATGTTAAGCGCCAGGTTCTGGCCCATCACTCCCAGGCCAATCAGTCCAATCTTTGCTAAGCGATCACTCATAAGTTCAGCACACTTTCAATCATTTTCTGCAACTGCTCTAAGCCAGTCAGAACATTGCCACCCAGATCAACTCTTAACGCGCGGCGACCGTGCGACTGCAGCGATTGGAAATCGCCCAGAGCTTGCGCGTCTTTTAGAATACTGAAGCTGTACGGTGCTTCCGGCACTGGAAAATCTGTTTTGTCCGCCGCCGTGATTTGAATAAAGACTCCCGAATCCGGGCCGCCCTTGTGCAGTTGGCCGGTCGAGTGCAAAAACCGTGGTCCATAACCAACAGTCGTCGCGCAGCCAGTCGCATTGCGGACATGTGTGCGAATTATTTGTAGGGCCGCTTCGGTTTCCGGAGTCTCTTCGATGTAGGCGAGAAGCGCCACGTAGTCGCCCGCCTTCATCTGCTCGCAGTGTGCGAGCAAGGCCTCGCGAACTGAACTCGAAGCTGAGACCTTATTTTTGTCGCCACCATAGACCGTCAGTTGTCCATCAGTTGCTAACGCCATCTGGTCAGGCAGTTTCCCATCGTGCGTGTATTTTTCCAAAAGCGCTTTGGTCGCATCCTTCGATTCCTGAACATTTGGCTGATCAAAAGGATTTATTCGTAAGCGCCAACCGGCAAAGGCGGTTGCCATTTCCCACAGGAAAAACTCCGCGCCGAGATCGTAGATGTCCGTCAAGCTTCGATAAACTACCGGATGGCCCGCGGCCTCAAGATCCTTCAATCGTGAGTTTGTTTCATCGTCAATTGGTCCCACGCTAATCGAAACGAAAAGACGATCGTCGCCATAGGCCGAAACTGCAGCGAGTGGCTCACCTACAACGGGAACAATTCCCTGTCCTTCCTTGCCGGTGCTCTCCGCGATGAGTTGTTCTACCCACAAGCCGAGCGCCGCGATTTTTTGGTCGGTCACGATCGTTAACTTGTCGCGACCGGCAAGCGCGCATTCAGCCATTATCGCTCCCAGCCGCGCTCCCGGATTTTGCTCTACTGCAACGTCTGCCCCGCAAGCTGTCAACATCGCCTGCGTTTGCCCTAACAACCTGGCCACGTCCGCACCCATTAACGCCGCCGGCACCATGCCGAAATAGGAAAGCGCGGAATAGCGTCCGCCAATATCAGCCTGATTAAGAAAGATTCGCCTGAAGCCTTCCGCCGCGGCAGTGCTGGCCATTTGCGAACCGGGATCAGTGATAGTCACAAACGAGTCACCAGGCTCATTGCTTTTTTGTGCTACTTCGTTGTGCCAGTAGCGGTGGAAGGCGTTGGGCTCCGTAGTCGTGCCTGATTTCGACGCGATAATGAACAAGCACTTGCTGACATCGATCTTCTGTTTGAAGTTATTGATTGTGTCGGGATCGGTTGAGTCGAGAACCAGCAGCTCGGGAAACCCAGCTTGTCTGCCAAATGTTTGCCGCAAAACTTCGGGACACAATGAAGAGCCACCCATGCCGCAGACCATTACCTGCTGAAACCCTGACGCTCTCACAGCCTCGGCGAAACTCTTGAGCGCATCAGCGACCGCAAGCATTTCGCTGGGCACGGTCAACCAACCGAGTGAATTCGTGATGATCTTTTGATGCGCCGCTTCGTTCTTCCACAGCGAAGCAGTCTTATTCCATATTTGCTTAACGACCTGCTCTCTCCCGGCGTCAGCAAGCACGCCGCGCACCGCTTCGTCGTAGGGCCCAAGCGACGCAGTCAATGGCGCCTGACGGTCAGAGTCTCGCTTGGCTTCACTTCCGGCTTCATTCATAATCTGACCTCGAATCGAACAAAAACAAAGAGCAGTAATCTTTTGGGAACGGTCATAGTCTAGCACGACCGCGGCGACGAGATTGCGATCAGTGACAAGGTCAACCTCCTTTACTGGGACCGCGGGCGTCCCGCCCGCATTAAGCGCGAGGTTCAACGAAAGCGGGCGAGACGTCCGCGATCCCGGTGAAAGAGATGCCCATAGCATCAAGCCGGGTTCTTCCGTTCGCCGCTGACTTGTCCCAAAATGCTATCGGCGTCATCATGTGAATGAACAATGATTGAGGAAGAGGGAACGAGGAGTATGGCTGATAGGAAGCGCGCCCTGATTGTAGTAGACGTGCAGAATGATTTCTGTCCCGGCGGCACACTCGCGGTGGCTGAGGGCGATCAGGTGGTGGCGCCGTTGAATAAGTTAATCGAGGAGTTCCTGAATCGCGGCGAGCCTGTCTTCAAGACTCGCGACTGGCACCCGGAAACAACCAAACACTTCACAGCGCATGGCGGCACCTGGCCCGTACACTGTGTGCAGAATACGAAAGGTGCGGAGTTTCATCCTGACTTACTTGCCAGCCCCCATATTCGCGTGATCTCAAAAGGCCTGGGCGACACGGATTGCTATTCTGGTTTTGACGAAACGGATTTGGCGTTGCAACTGCACCGGCTCGGCGTTGAAGAAGTTTGGGTTGGCGGACTCGCTACCGACTACTGTGTGAAGAGTACCGTGCTCGATGCGTTGAAGGAAGGCTTTCGCGTCAAGGCTCTAGAAAACGCGATGCGGCCTGTGGAAGTGGACTCAGGAGATGGCGAGCGCGCGATCGCGGAGATGCGGGCTGCCGGCGCGGAGATAGTTGACGGCAGCCAACGCGCCTGTGACGAACAGTCTTCCGAGGTTGATGGGCAGATTGCCGCTTTTCTACCCGATATCGATCGCACTTTGATTCGAGAAAACCTTCGCCTGAGCGTGACGGAGCGTTTTCAAAATCTAATGAGCTTGCAACGCTTTGCCGCAGAACTCCGGAAAGGAATGAAAGAAGCGCAACGCGGATGATTGACTTTGAGAAAGTAATTGGAGTGCTCGTGTCGGAAGGTGTTGAATTTATTATCGTTGGTGGTGCCGCGGCTACGGCACACGGCTCAGCCCGATTGACTGAAGACCTCGATATCGTTTATTCGCGCCGGAAAGAAAATATTAGACGGTTGGTGGAAGCGGTGAAGCCATTCGATCCTCGCCTTCGCGGGGCGCCTGAGAATTTGCCTTTTCGTTGGGATGAAGAAACCATCGCTAAAGGTCTCAATTTTACTTTGACAACCTCTTTGGGCTGGCTTGACCTGCTTGGCGAGATAACTCTGGGCGGTAACTATGAGCAATTACTTCCGGACACTGTCAAGATAAGGATCTTCGGAAAGGAGTGTTTATGTCTCGCCTTGCGCCGCCTCATTGAGGTAAAACGAGCCGCCGCGAGACGCAAAGACTTCGAGGCCATTGCGGAACTTCAGGCCATCCTTGAAGAACGAGCTAAATAAGTTTGGGTTCTGGTAGTACAGGCATTCCTGCTGTCCTACCAAAACCGGGGTGAAAACGGCACAACCTGAAGGTTGAACTCTGAACTACTTGAGCGACGCCTCCATGATGCAGTTTAGAGTTAGAGTTTTAGCTTGGTTTAGAAATAGACGGGCAGGAATGCCTGTCCTACTAAATGGGCACACTCAACATTGATCGTTATCACGCCGCGATGGGCGATGCGTCTTACAAAGACGTAACCCGCCTGCACGATCGCTCGCTCAGTGATGCCATCGCCACATTTTATATAACGCAACGGAAGTTACCGTTCGCGCCCTGTCTGGGTCACGCGCGCCTGGTCAAACTCCTCGTCGACAGTCAAATTGATCGCCCACGCCTGCGGTTTCTCGAACAGGATCGTGGTGGTTTGCAACGCTTCGCCAAGGCCATCGAAGACATCCAGTTCGTTGGCGCAATCCGCGCGGTGCGTCCCGGCACGATCGTCTTCGCGCAACAACCTTTTGCAGACATCACCGGCGCCTTCGGTCTCACGCAAGCGCAGGAAATCAAGTTTGAACATGCTTTCGATCTGCCCATGACAACCGCGGCCACGGCAATGCAATTTCGCATGGCCGCGGGCGAACACCGCTGGCTGTCTGATTTCTCTCTGCGCCGCAACGGCGACATCGAGCGCGCCGTTGACATTGCTGTCTACGCATTCATCGGTGGTTTCAACGACACCTCAAACATGGAAGCCGCTCATCGCCTGGACATCCCGGCCGTCGGCACCGAAGCGCATTACTGGCAACAGTCTTATATCGAATATATGTTTGAGCCGGAGATCGAACCGCGCACTGGCAAGCCTAAGCATTTCGAGCAAGTCGCGTTTGAACGCTGGCTGGATGCCAACCCCAACGGAACCACGCTGCTGCTGGATACCATCGATGTTTACATGGGCGCGGTCCATGCGGCCATGGCGGCAACTTCGACCGAAGCGCGGCGCCGCGCCTTCAAGGGTTTTCGGGTTGATTCAGGTGACCTCGCCGAGCTGGGCGAGTGGTGCCTGCGCTTCTTCGAGGCAAATGGACTCTTCGACTTAAGACCAAACCTGACTGGGGATCTGGATGTAGAGAAGGTGCGTCGCATTGTGCGCGACTTCCCGCGCGCGAACGGGTTCGGCATTGGCACCAAACTTTCGAGCGAGGTTCCATCCGTGGCCGGAGTAATCTTCAAACAATGTGTCATCGAAGGCCGGCCCACGTTGAAGGCGTCAAACTCTGAAGAGAAAACTACGCTGCCTGGCCGACTGCAACTATTCCGCGGCCTCGATACAAACGGCAGCTACGTCGGCGACGTAATTGGACTTGATGACGAAGCAGTCGAAATTCCCGGCGCGGCGCGGATCGAACGTCTGCTGGTTCCCTTTTGGGAAAATGGCCAGCACGCTTCGATTCCCTCAATCGAAAAACAAAGATCGTTCGTTGCGGATCAGCGGCACCGGTTCCCCGACATCAACAACTACCCAAGCTTGTTAAGCGACAAGCTGCGCAAGCTGCGCGACGATCTCACGGCCCAAATGCGCGCGGACAATTCCGGTTGGCAGGAAGTGGTAAAGATGCCGGAAGAGGTTCCTGACAAGGTGCCGGAGGCGAGATAGTTTGATTTTATAACTCGAACCTGAAGAAACTTTCAACTTCCCTTCCACAACATGAGAACTCTCGATCAACTTTTGGACAATAACCGCCGCTGGGCCCAGAAGATCACAGCTCAGGACCCCGCTTTCTTTGAAACCTTATCCCAACAACAGTCGCCCCAATATCTCTGGGTCGGGTGTTCCGACAGTCGTGTGCCGGCCAATCAGATTATCGGCGTCTCGCCGGGAGAACTATTTGTCCATCGCAACGTTGCGAACGTGGTGGTTCATACCGATCTGAATTGCCTTTCGGTTCTGCAGTTTGGGGTGGAAGTGCTCGGAGTTAAGCACCTGATTGTTTGCGGACACTACGGTTGCGGCGGCGTACAGGCAGCCCTAGAGGACTCGAGGTTAGGACTAATCGACAACTGGTTGCGGCACGTTCAGGACGTCCGGCAAAAGCATGCGGCTTTGCTTGCCGGAGTTGCTCCGGCCGAGCGTTCGAATAAGCTTTGCGAGTTGAATGTGATCGAGCAGGTTTCCAATGTTTGCCAGACAACAATTGTGCGGGGGGCCTGGGAACGCGGACAGGAGCTAGCCGTGCATGGTTGGATTTACGGACTGAGTGATGGGCTGATTCGTGATTTGAATATCTCGACCAGCAGTCAGGACGAAATAGCGCCAACTTATGAAAATGCGATCGCTGTCTGCAAGCAAAAACTCTCTCAGCGGTAGGAGCCGAACCTGTGTGGCTGCACTAAGGCAGTGGAGCCGTCCGAAAACTTTACAATCTGGGTCCCATCAGCCGCGCGGTAGAATTGTGGCGGTGGAACATGCGGGCGCGCGGCACTCGATGAGCCGTACGCGCGAGGGCGCGATTCGGGTGAAGGCATCGGCGCGTTATAGCGCAATTCAGGTGGCGGGAAGCGGATAATCGGAGCGCCGATGCGAGGTCCGTTGTTTCGCAAAGTGGTACCACGACGTGCTGTCGGTTCACCGGTAAAGGTGAAAGAAGGTTTCACAAACGCCGCAGACTTCCTATCTGCGGGAGGAATTACCGCTGCACCATTTCGAATTTTGTCCCCGACGCGATTCTTAACGTTGTCATCGGAAATGCTTCGCATCTTTGGTGCGGCGGTTCCAAGGCTATCGAGTGTCTTTAATCGCTCGGGTTTGCGTGGAGTCGCAGGCTGGCGAATTGTAGCGCTCGTGCCATTCGCAGGTGTCACTGCGAGCTCGGTTGGGGACGGAAACCATCGTTGCGAGCCGTAAATCAGTCCAGCGGCCAGGATGACAATGAGCGCGAGGACTGCGGTAGCTCCTGCCGGCCCAAAGCGTTTTGCTGACCCAACGAGCGCCATGCTAAGCGTCGAGGAGGCAGGCGTGCGGACGGAAGTAATTTCGCTGATGTGTATTCGATCACGATCGCGCGAAAGCTCTGCCTTGCCGAGAGCGACGCGCTGGCGTTTCGCCTCTTCGGTCCTGGTGCGCCCCATCCGTCTCAACGCGTCCCGAAACGCGCCCGCGTTTGCGTAGCGCTCGTCCGGCTTCTGCGCCATTGCTTTGCTCAGAATTGCTGCGATTTGCGGGCCGACTGCTTCATGAATCTGATTCGCCGGCCGCAATGGATCCGGTTCGCCGTTCAGAACCGCAGTTGCGCGCACCATCGCGTCGGGCGGTTTAATCCCGGTAAGTAAGTGATACAGCGTGGCGCCCAGTGCGTAGATGTCACTGCGCGGGTCGGTGCGTTGGTCCTGAATCTGCTCGAGCGGCGCGTAATGTCGCGTGTAACCGTAAAACGACTGGGACGCAGTGCTCGACTGATCCAACGATTGCGCTTTGGCGAGACCGAAATCAAGCAGCGCAACCTGGCCGGTGGCGGTCAGTTTCAAATTGTGCGGTTTGATGTCGCGATGGATTACCTGCCGATCGCGGGAGTGCAAGTAAATCAAAGCGTCAAGCAATTGATCGGCCCAGGCGATCACCTGGTCACGCGGAAACGGTCCCGGCTGTTGCGCAATAATTTTAGCGAGGTCGACGCCGCCAATAAACTCCATCACCAGGAAAGCGCGGTTACCTTCCACAAAATGATCGGTCACGCGCGGCAATGCGGAATGCTGCATGCCCGCCAGCAATCGAGCCTCGCGCTCAAACTGCCGGCGCATTGGCTCTGCCGCGGAGAGCGTTTCCTTCAGAGCGACCGTGATTCCGAGTCGTTGATCCAGCGCTTCGTAGACTGCCCCCATCCCGCCGCGACCGAGTTGGCGAACGATGCGGTAACGGCCCTGGAGAACTGTGTCGGTCGCAAGTGGGGCGTTAGGTACGCTGAGATTGAGGCTGTGATTGAGATCCTGAGCTGCGGTCAATGTTGCTCCGTTCAAACTGAGAGAAACTAGAGCGATTTATCAGCCCGACGGAAGACAGGGATAACAAATCGACCGTCTGGGCGGTAAGTCTAAAACTTTACTGGGAGGATTCTTCGCGGCTCGCTTGTGAGCTGCCTGGAGCGGATTTGTTGTTGGTCGGGTTGATGACCAACTTTGGGCTCTGAAAGTATATGCCAGTCAGCGACGGAGGCACAAGAAGATTGAGCATCAAGTTACGCAAACTGTTAGTTTGCCTGGGTAGAATAGGGTTTAACCTGCCTGCCAACTACAAGTTTGAGGTAAAAGTTAGTCTCCGCCAACGACTGCCCTGGCGTCCTCCCGTTCGTCTTCATGCTGAATACGTGTTTCGGCGGACGTGTCCACTGGAAAATCTCGCGGCGGCCGTCGCGATTTGGACAGTCGTTCGCGAAGACCAGAGGTCACGTTTGCCAGCCTGCGCCAGCGGGAGGTGTGACTCAAATCGTCCAGCACTGAATACACTACTGGCGTCGCTATCAGGGTCAACAAAAGCGAGAGCATTTGGCCGCCAATAACGACCACCGCAATCGAGCGCCGCTCCTCAGCACCGGGGCCAGTGCCCAAAGCTAACGGCAGCATGCCGGCAATCAACGCCAATGTCGTCATTAAAATTGGCCGCAGCCGGTCGCGATTCCCCTGCATGATCGCTTCGTAGCGTTCCATGCCGCGCGAGCGCAGGCTGTTCATGTGATCGATCTGCAGGATCGAGTTCTTCTTGACGACGCCAAACAACACAAGGATGCCGAGCGCGGAGTAGAGATTGAGCGTATCGCCGGTGATCCAAAGCGAGAGCAAGGCGAAAGGGACTGAAAGTGGCAAGCTTACCAGAATCGTCACCGGGTGGACGGTGCTCTCAAATTGTGACGCCAGAATCATGTACATGAAGATGATCGAGAGGACGAAAGCCCAAATGAATTCCCTAAAGGTGCGCTCCAGTTCGCGCGCCCGCCCAGAAACAATGGTCGTATAGGCAGCGGGAAGATGCATTTCCGTTACTGCTCCGCGCAGCGCCTCGATGCGATCCGCAAGCGCGAAGCCCGGCGCCACCGAGGCGCGCACGGAAGCCTGCCGTTCGCGATTAAGCCGGTCAATGCGCGAGGGACTCGTATCGCGTTTTATGTGAACAAGGTTATCGAGCCTCACCAGTCCGCCGCGAGACGAAGGAACGTAGAGCCGCTGAATCGTGGCGACGTCGCTGCGGTCTTTTTCGTCAAGGCGCAATTGCACGTCGTAGTCTTCGTTGATCGATTCGTCGCGATAGCGCGAAGCGCGGTCCTCGCCCCCCACCATCAATCGTAGCGCGGTGGCGATGTCAGTACTGTC
This sequence comes from Pyrinomonadaceae bacterium, assembly GCA_031365545.1. GTDB lineage: Bacteria > Acidobacteriota > Blastocatellia > Pyrinomonadales > Pyrinomonadaceae > PSRF01. The sequence continues at coordinate 25,877 of JANLYH010000228.1, forward strand.
AACGCCAAGATCAGCCGCCCGCGCACGATCGATCTCCACGCGCAACTCCGGCTTGTTGAGTTTGAGGGTCGTATCAAGATCTACAATCCCGCCGAGCGTTTGGGCACGCTTCATCAGCTCGTCTGCATAAGCTGAGAGCGCTACGATATCCGGGCCGCGCAAACTGAAGTCAATGTCAGTGCGCCCGCCGGCGCCGAAATTGAAGGACTGCGCATTGCGCACGCCCACGCGAATCGGCGCATACTTCTGCAGGCGACGGCGCACCTCGAGCATCACATCCTGTTGCGAATAGTTTCCCTTGAAGACGTCGAGCGGGTGCCCATTCTTTATCTCGGTCCAAAGGCGTCCTAAAGAAACGGTGCGCTCTTCGTGCGGCACGATGCGCACATAAGCGCCTCCCTGGTTCACACCGCCAAGAAATGATCCGCCGGCATTCGACAAAACCAGACGCACGCCGGGAGTTGAAAGTATGTCTTTCTCAATCGCCGCCATCGTTTCGTTCATGACCGCGAGGTTCGTACCTTCCGGACCATTAACGCTAATCTCAAACTCCGCTTCGTCGACATTCGTCGGAATAAACTCCTGCTTCACCGCGCGATAAAGCGGGACACTGGATAGCACGACCAGGGCGGCCAACGCCAAAACTGCGAGCCGATGACGCATGGCAAACGCAAGCATGACCGTGTAAGACCTGTCGATCCATTTATAGAACCCGCCACGCGAGCCGGCCGTGTGTTTGCCACCACCAGCATCTGCGTCCTTCACGCGAATCAGCCGCGAACTCATCATCGGCGTTAAGGTAAACGACACGAGCAAGCTGACCAGGATTGCAACCGCGGCCGTAATGCCGAATTGATAGAGGAAACGTCCCGATATCGACGACATGAAAGAGACGGGCAGGAAGATCACCACCAGTGAAAGCGTCGTGGCCAATACCGCCAGGCCAATGTCTTTGGTTGCTTCTTTGGCAGCTTCTCGGGGTTCAATCCGTTTCTCTTCAATGAACCGAAAGATGTTTTCCAGCACCACAATGGCGTCATCAATAACCACGCCGACCATCAACACCAGCGCCAGCATGGTGACGCTGTTGAGCGTAAAATTCAGCGCGCGCATCATGCCGAAAGTGGAAATCAACGAACACGGGATGGCCACTGCGGCGATCAGGGTGGAGCGCCAGGAACGCATGAAGAGCAAGACCACGAGGCTCGCGAGGAGGCTGCCAAGAATTAAGTGCTTCTGAATTTCGTGGAGCGCGGCCTCAATGTAGCGCGACTGGTCGCGAATTACTTCCATCTTCACATCGGCTGGCAGTTGGCCGCTGATGCGCGGCAGCTCCTGCTTAATGCCTTTGATCACATCGATAGTGTTCGCGCCAGACTGCCGTCGAATTTCGAGTGTGACAGTCGGCACGCCATTGAGACGCGCCAGCGATCGTTGCTCCTTGGTGCCGTCTTCCACGTGACCAACGTCCCGCAAGCGAATCGGCGAGCCATTGACGTTGGCAATCACCAGATCGTCAAAGGCGCGGGGATCCGTATAGCGTCCGAGCGTGCGCAACACCAGCTCTTCACGGCCGGTCGTGACATTCCCGCCGGGCACGTCCGCATTCTGTCGCGTCAGTGCCGAGCGCACCGCCGTAACCGGAATTTGATACGCTGCCAAACGCTCTGCGTCGATCCAAATGTTGATTGCGCGATCTAGTCCGCCGACCACGCGTACTTCGCCGACGCCGCTGACGCGTTCGAGTTGCACGCGCACGGTCTTGTCAGCGAGTTCGGTCAACTCTCGCAGCGAACGATCAGCCGAAAGCGATATAGTCACCACCGGAGTGCTGTCGTTATCAAATTTTTGGACGATCGGAGGTGTGGCGTCTTCAGGTAGACTGCGACCGAGGCTGTTAACCCGATCGCGAACGTCCTGCGCGGCAGACTCGAGATTACGATCGAGTTTGAAGGTGGCGATGATGATCGATGTTCCCTGCCCCGAGACTGAGCGCAACTCATCGATGCCGTCAACAGTGTTAACGACTTCCTCGATTTGCTGGGTGACGAGGGATTCGACTTCCTGCGGCGAAGCTCCGGGGAGGTTTGTGCGCACGCTGATCGTGGGCAGGTCAACGGAAGGAAAGCGATCGACTCCGAGGCGGAAAAAGCTGGCCGCACCGACCACCACCAGCGACAACACGATCATTGTCGCGAAGACCGGACGGCGAATACAGATTTCAGCTAGCTTTTGCATTCCTTTTTGGAGTGGGCCGACCTGTCAGCGCACTCCAAATATTTACTGCACTATTTCCACGGGCATGCCCGATTGCAAATTGCCCGGATTGACGATCACCTGATCACCGACATTCACGCCCGCTAGTATCTCTGTCCACTCGCCGCTGCGCCTACCGGTGGTGATTGGTTTCTCCAGAGCTTTGCCGTTCTGCACGACGATGACTTTTTCGATACCGGCGAAATTAACGATGGCGTTGTTTGGCACGGTCACCGCCATCTTTGCGTCGTTGGTGACGATCTCGGCTTTGGCAAATGAACCGGGACGCAGGCTGCCATCGTTTTGCACGTCGGCTTCAACCATTAACATGCGATTCTGTTGAGTGATGACCGGACTGAGACGTTTTATTTGGCCGATGTAAACTTTGGCATCGCCCTCAATACTTACTCGCACATTTTGGCCGAAGCGCACCGTGCTCGCGTCGCGCTCGGGAACCTGGGCCTGCAAACGGAGAGGATTCATTCGCACGATGTCCACTACCGGCGCGCCGGCCGCGAGATACTCACCAACGCTGGCGCGCTTGAGTTGCACGATGCCATCAATGGGCGCGTAAACTCCGGTGTCGGCAAGTTGCTGGCGGGCTAGCGCAAGTTCGGAACGGCGTTGCGCGAGCAGGGCCTGCCGATTCCTGATTTCTTCGAGCGCGTCCTGATAACGGCTTTGCGCGACTTTGAAAGTGGCGTCAGCGGAATCGAAGTCTGCTTTTGCCACAATTCCCTGCTCTACCAGTCGCACGGTACGTTCACGATTGAGGCGGGCTTCATCGAGCTGCGCTTTGGCTTGTCTAACAGTTCCCGTTTGTTCGGCGCTGACTTTATCGTCTGGGCCATCGGGTGATAGTCCCAGTCGCGCGCGCGCCTGGCTCAACGCTGCCTCTGCCTGTTGCACGCGAAGCTTGTAATCGTTTGCTTCGATCTGCGCGATCATTTGCCCGCGTCGCACTACACTGCCGAGGTCAACGGAAATGCTATTAAGTCGGCCGGCGACTTTTACTCCGGCGGTAGTTTGGTCAAAAGCTGCGAGGGTACCGTTAGCAGTTACGGTCTCGCCAAACGGAGTCTCCTCAACGCGGGCGGTCTTCACCTGCCGAGCCGATTTGTTGTCACCGGGTCTGGCCTGTTGAGCCGAACCCTGGTAGCCGCTCTTGCACCCCACGAAAATCACGGTGAACACGCACAACAATAATCCGGCAATAGCCCGGTTGGATATGGATAAGGGAAGGTAGCGGAGGCCGTTGGTCAGCATGCTGGTTAAGTGGCAGCATCTTAACCCAGGCAGCGACGTGCGGGATAGCAGAGCAATCTCACTTTGAGTCAATGGCTCAACTATTTACTGGTCCGGTGGGCGTCTCGCCCGCCGACGGGCGGTACAGATAAGGTTGAGATGCTGGGCAGGCCCGCTTCGCGCTTAGCGCTCATTGCGGGCGAGACGCCCGCGAGCCCGGTGGTAGGCTTGCCTCTTTACACGGCGCTTAATTGTTCGGATACGGAACACAAACGAACCCTGGCGTTTACCCTCCGAAGCTCTTTCGGAAGAGGTAAGACATCTTGATAAAGAACGTCCGGCCATTGCGTCGGAAACCGGGTTCAAGCGCGCCCGAAAATGGATTAAAGCCCTGACGATTAAGGTCGTCGTTGTACCCTACAAACAAGGCAGTGCCTGGATTCGGCGTGTAGCCAAGCAGAAACTGCCCCTTCACATTCGAGGCAATCGAATCAAAATCCACGCGCCCGCGGGCGAATAAGAAGCGGCTAAACTGATAAGTGGTTCGAAGCGAGACGATGTTTTCATCAAACGCTACCAGGCCGGTGTCATAGCGCCTCAATTTCTCTTTGGTGAAATTGACCGTGGCGCTCAGGGCGGTTGTTGGTTTGAAAGTTATTCCGCCATTCAAGCGGAGCAAATCCCCGGGGCCGGGGTCCTGCGGAGCTCGGCAGACCGCTGGCGGGTTGGCTCCGCTACATTGACCGTTGGTCTGGGCCGCTGCTGCTGCCAGCGCCGAGGGACTTACGCGCGGATACTTGGGACCAGCCCCGAAGTCGAAATCAAACTCTCCCCAACGACGGTTTACGGAGAAATCGAAATTGTATTTCTTGCTCGGTGCCGAGCCGCCAAACATGTAGAGTCCGTGGGTAGAGGAGGAACGTTCGTTGTCATTTCCAGCGAAGGTACAGGTGTTCTTGACAACGCAGTTTGAGTTGGGCTGGCGCTTCGCGCCAAACTCACTTTCAAAAACGCGCTCGTAACCTTTGTCAGTGCCCAACCCTAAATAGGTTTCCTTCTTAAAACTAAACTGGACTTGCGTTTCATCGTTGGCGTTTTGCGAACGTCCCTGCCAATCGAAATTTGCCGACAAGTCAGTATAAACACGCCACGAAATCAACCTGGCCTTCGGCTTCGGCTCGGAGTTATAACGAATAAACCAATTCGCACTGTTCGTGTTGATGCGCCGGTTAAAGCCAACGTCGGCGCGATAGTAGCGGGTGCGTCCAACCATCGAAAAGTCCTGCCCGAAATGGCGGCCATTCTTGTTGTAATCGACCGCGTAGACAAATCCGTTCTCCCGCCGGTCGAGCGACTTGCCCTGTTCGGGAAAGAAAAATTGACGGCGCGAACGTGTGCCTAACGCTTGCCAGCTAAGAGTGGTCTGCTTATCGATCCGTAGCTTACCGTCAAATCCGCCCAGCGTATTGTTCGTGTCAACGAAGCGCCGGTAAGTTCCCAGGAAGCCAACGTAAGAATCCGCTTTGCCGAGGTCTCGCTTCAAGCGGATTATGCCGACGGAAGCGTTCTTGTCGAGAAATCTTGGGTTGGCTGTGGGGCGCTCGTCTTCGCTAAAGTTGCCGGGACCGTTATCAGAAGCTAGCAACAAGCCGAAGGTGTTGCGCCCGACCTTGCCGGTTAGTTTTACCGCGTAGTCGGGATCAATGATCGCGCGCGTATGAACCGCGGCAATCTGCGTTCGAAAAATGTCTATGCCCTCGAGGAAGAATGGCCGTTTCTCGTCAAAGAAGATCGGAAAACGCTGATTGGCAGTAACTACCAACTGGTCTGATTCGACCTGGGCGAAGTCTGGATTCACGGCGAAGTCGAGCGTTACCTGCGGCGTGATGCTGTACTTTCCCGTTAGTCCCAGATCAAATTTGATTGGTTCATTCACGAATCTGCCGCCCTGAGCGATTTGCGCGACTGTTTGCGGCGCCTTGCGCTTCCCTGTTTCCGAGAGCGTCAAACTGGGGATCAATTCCAGCGTGCGCTCCGTCGAAATACCTTCGAGGCCGGTGATGTGACCTGCCTGGCTAAGTAAGCCTGACTGGTCTTTCGATATCGGCATCCACGAATCCTGCTCGCCATTCTCATGTTTGATCTGCCGCAAAACGTGGACGCCCCAAAGTTTGTCCTTGCCGGCTTCATAGCGCAGCGACTTGAAAGGAATGGCGACCTCAACGGTATAACCATCGCTCGTCAAAGTTCCCTTCGATTCCATTACGATATCGACGCTGAAATCGTCGTTGCCGCCTTCCGTTAAGAATCCATCCTGCTGAACACCCAGCGGATTAAAGAAGAGTTCATAGGCGCGGCGCTTGTCGTTGAAAGTATCAAGGATCACTCCAATCGAATCGTCGTCAAAAATTGAGTCGCGCTTGGCGACGGACGCTCGGATCTTGTCGGGATCGTCGTAGGCGTGAAAGGCGAAGTAGATAAACCGCGAATCGTATCCAACCATCGCTTCGGTGCGGGCCGATGCCGGAGACGAGTCGCTGGGCCGCCACTGATAGAAATCCTTGAAGACGGCTGCCGCCTTCCAAACATCATCATCAAGCTTGCCATCGATTACCGGCGGCTTGGCGAAGAGTGTAACCTTCAGCGGACGAATCTTTTCGGCAGGAAGTGTCGCGGCCGACTTTGCGGTATTCGCTACCGCCACAATTGCACCAGCCGACACCGGCGTCGCTTCAGGTGAAGCCGGGACCGTCGGCGGCTCGGTAGTTTTCCGGACGTCCGTTGCGGGAGTCTGCGAAGGTGGCGCGGAGGTTTGCGCCCACAGCGGTAGGGTCACAAGTAGCAATAAGACAACAGCTGAGAAAAGGCGTTTCATTATTGTGGAGAGTCCACTGGTCCTTCGCAAATCAAAACAATTTAGTTACACATGTAAGGACGCTAACCGGAGCGCTGGTGTTAACCAGCCGCGTTGAAACTAGAAAAAGTCAGCTACCACCGCCGAAACTTGGATCGTGAAGGCCAGTTCCGATAAATCGGAACTAAACAAGGGTTTCTTCGGCGTATAACAATCATCTCCACAATTAGTTGACTCTCTTGAAACTACTGCTTCTTTAAGCTGTGCTTGCTACCAGCTCGTCGCTGGTTTGTTGTAGTCTGAAGCGTGTACGCGCGCGACAAATGAAACGGAAGTGGTGACAGCACTCAAAATGGCAATGCCTTTAACGCAACTGATAGACGAAAGTTGCAGAAACTTTCTTCCATGATTTCGGATAGGTTCCATGATTTTGGAGTTGAAGATTTGACTGCAGAAAAACGAAACATTACTGACGCACTACGCAACAGCGCGTTCATGCGCGCCTGTCGCCGCGAGCCTGTTCCCTATACACCGATATGGTTGATGCGCCAGGCGGGACGTTACATGCAGGAGTATCGTGAGGTGCGGGCGCGCGTAGGTTTTCTCGAGCTGTGCAAAACGCCGGCATTAGCCGCTGAGGTTACCGTTACGGCAGCGGAGCGTTTGGGAGTTGATGCCGCTATTATTTTTGCCGACATTCTTTTGATCCTCGAACCAATGGGACTGCATTTGGAATTCAACAAAGGCGAAGGGCCGGTAATCCACAATCCGGTGCGTGCAGTTGCAGATGTCGATCGCTTGCGTGAAGTTGAAAGCGTCGAAGGTTTGAGTTTCGTGTTCGATGCGATTCGCGAGACGCGCGGTGCGTTGCGCGCGGATCTGCCACTGATTGGCTTCGCGGGCGCGCCTTTCACGCTTGCGTCTTACCTGATTGAAGGCGGCGCCTCCAAAAACTACGTATACACCAAATCGCTGATGTACAACGACGCCGGCGCCTGGCACGCCATGATGTCGTTGATTAGTCGCGGGCTAATAAAGTATCTCAACGCGCAAATTGCGGCCGGCGCGCAGGCAGTGCAGTTATTTGATTCGTGGGTTGGCGCACTGAGTACTGACGACTACCGCGAATATGTTTTGCCGCATACGCGCAACGTAATCAAAGGGGTGACTGCCGGAACACCGATCCTTCATTTCGGCACCGGCACTTCGGCTTTGTTGGAGTTGATGCGCGAAGCCGGCGGCGATGTCATTGGCCTCGACTGGCGCGTCAGATTGGATGAGGGTTGGAGCCGGATTGGGCATGACGTGGCCGTGATGGGCAATCTCGATCCGGTGGTATTGTTTGCCAATCAGGATCACTTGCGCGCGCAGGCCAGGTTAATTCTCCAACAAGCCGCGGGCAGACCGGGACACATCTTTAACCTGGGCCACGGCATACTGCCGGAGACACCAGTGGAGAATGTAATCGCGCTGGTTGAGACAGTTCATGAACTCAGCCAGGGCTCAAAAGGAACATCTGCTTGAGCAGTCTCCTGGTTTCACTCTTCTCCGTAAAATCTCAACGACCCACTCGAGACATGGAGAAAAATAGGATGCACAGAGCATGCAAACGTTTGACACCATCTAGAATATTAGTGTCGTTACGCTTCACCCCTAAAAATGACTGACCCAACACAAACTCCGAGCTCAACCTATGACGCGCTGCTGGTCGTTTCCTTTGGCGGGCCTGAAGGAATGGACGACGTGATGCCGTTTCTCGAAAACGTCTTGCGCGGTCGCAACGTGCCTCGCGAGCGAATGCTCGGAGTTGCCAAGCATTACGAACTGTTTGGCGGCGTCAGTCCAATCAACGCACAAAATCGCAGGCTCATCGCGTCTTTGGAACAGGAGTTCAAAGCAAATGGGCCTCAGCTGCCAATCTACTTCGGTAATCGCAACTGGCATCCGCTGCTTGCGGACACGTTGCACAAGATGCACGACGACGGCGTGCAGAATGCGCTGGCGTTTGTAACCTCTGCATATAGTTCCTATTCGAGTTGTCGCCAATACCTCGAAGATATAGAGCGGGCGCGCGCTCACGTTGGCCCGAATGCACCCCGCGTGGAGAAGCTGCGTGCTTTTTACAATCACCCCGGCTTCATCGCGGCAAACGTCGCGAACGTGCGCGCCGCGCTACATGAGATTCCTGAGGAGAGACGCGCGGAAACGCAGATCGTATTCACCGCGCACAGCATTCCGGAAACGATGGCCCGAAACTGTGACTATGAGTCGCAGCTTAAAGAAACGAGTCGACTGGTTGTGTCCGGCCTGAGCTTCGAACAACTGAGTATTGATAACTGGCAACTCGTGTTTCAAAGTCGCAGCGGATCACCGGCGCAGCCCTGGCTTGGTCCCGACGTTTGCGACCACCTACGCACACTGCACGCGGCCGGAGGAAGAGATGTGGTGGTGGCGCCGATTGGCTTTGTATCCGACCACATGGAGATCATTTATGATCTCGATACCGAGGCCAAAGCGTTGTGCCGGGAGCTGGGAGTAAATATGATTCGGGCTCGCTCGGCGGGCACGCACCCGGCGTTCAGTGAAATGATTCGCGAGCTGATCATGGAACGACTGGATCCGCAAGCACCACGAAGGTCTCTCGGCGACGATGAACCACGAGCCAACATCTGCCGACCCGGTTGCTGCCAGATAAGTTGAGCGGACTACTCGTATAGCAAACTGTTGGTTTGCGTGTCGTGGCTGGATCTCAAGCTGAGTGGCAACGAATCATCGCAAACTAACTGCTTTAGAGTCTGAAACAAATTTCTGCATGAAGCGCGCAATCATTATTGGTGGCGGCATCACAGGCCTGGCAGCCGCGCACCGCATTCTCGAACGCGCCGCTGAGTCGCGCATCGGAGTTGAACTAACGCTGCTCGAAGCGAGCGGCAGGCTCGGCGGCATTGTGCAAACTCATGAACGCGACGGCTTTCTGCTCGAAAGCGGTCCGGATTCCTTCATCTCCGAAAAACCTGCCACACTCGAACTCGCCACGCGCCTCGGCCTCGACGCTCACCTGATAGAAACCAACGAAAGCTGCCGCCGCAGTTTCATTGTGAGGCAAGGCCGACTGTTGCGTGTGCCTGAAGGGTTTCATTTGCTGGCTCCTTCCCGCTGGTGGCCTTTTCTTAAGAGCGATATTTTTAGTTGGTCAGGCAAGGCTCGAATGGCGCTTGACCTGCTCCTGCCCCGGCGCCACGCAAACGGCAGCAACGCCGATGAGAGCCTCGCCGAGTTCGTCCGCCGCCGCCTGGGAAGCGAAGCCCTTGAACGCATGGCTCAACCGATGGTGGGCGGAATTTACACCGCCGACCCCGAACAACTGAGCTTGCGAGCGACGATGCCTCGCTTTCTTGAAATGGAACGCGAGCACGGCAGTCTGATTCGAGCGCTGCGCAAACAGAACAAGCGCGCGATCGATAAACGCGATTCGAATACCAGCGGCGCGCGCTACAGTCTCTTTCTTTCCTTCGATCGCGGCATGCAAGTGCTTACCGACAAACTTGAACAGACAATTGCAGGTTTCAACGGTGGCGGGCTGGGTCAAACTTCAATTCGTGTGAATACGAGAGTCGAGTCGATTACACCGGCGCCGAGTGTTTCAGGCGGCGCGAGTTCCCCAGGATGGTTAGTGAAAACTGCCGCTGGTGAAACCTTCGTTGCCGATGCTGTTTGCCTGGCGTTGCCGGCGCACGTTAGTTCGCGTTTGCTCGGCGAGCTCGATCCGCAACTGGCTGCGGAGTTGGCGGCAATTTCCTACGCCTCAAGCGCCACCATCAATTTGGCGTACCAGCGCGCCGACATTCCGCATCCGCTCGACGGCTTTGGGTTCGTGGTTCCGTTTATCGAAAGACGGTCCTTAATCGCCTGCACCTTTAGCAGCGTGAAGTTTGCTGGTCGCGCGCCGCAAGGTCAGGCCCTGCTGCGTGCTTTTGTGGGCGGCGCGTTACAGCCGGAGATTTTTGATCTTAGTGAAGCAGAGTTACTGGAGCGAGTGCGCGCTGATTTGCGTGATTTACTGGGCATTGAAAGAGCGCCGCTTTTTGCTGAAGTCGCCAAGTGGGCGCGTTCGATGCCACAGTATCATGTGGGCCACGCTGAAAGAGCCAAACGAATTGCGGAGCGCGTGGCGGCGCTGCCGGGTTTATTCCTTGCCGGCAATGCCTACTCAGGGCCCGGCATCTCTGATTGCATTCGGAGTGGTGAAGCCGCTGGAGATTTGATAGCGACACCGCAACCGCTCGGAAACCATTGACTCCCTCGGCCCTTTGGCATAGAACCTAGGGCCTGGTTGGACCACTCCAACAAAGGAGACTCCCAATGTCTGTCGAACAACCCGCCGACCACTCATCGAAGATTGAGATCGAGCGGCAATTGCGCCAGATGAATGACGAATGGGTGAAAGCCCTCGTTAGAGGCGACGGCGAAACGCTTGGTCGCATCATGGCTGAAGACTTTTTTTTCGCCTACCCCTTTGAGGGCGATGACAAAAACCAATTCATCGGCGACGTAGTTTCCGGAGACGTTCGCGTCGAATACATGAGCCGGGAAAATGTAAGCGTGAGAATTTGGGGAGACACTGCCGTGTTGACGGCAAAAGACTCCGCGCGCTGGTTTTACCAGGGACACGACTACAGCGGTCACTACAAAATCATGCACGTCTATTCCTGCCGCAATGATCAGTGGCAGCTGGTGTCAGTCCAGGCCTGTCCTATCACGTAACCTTATTTGCCCGCTAACTTTTCAAGCCACGCCGCATTCGTCTCCAGCAGCGGACGAAACGCTTCACGCGGCGCCGTCGTCTCAATGTGCATGTTGTCGTCAGTGTTGATAACAGCTCCTGCTACTGCCGGTCCTAACTGCTTTTCGTCACACACGTACCAGGCTCTCACGTCCGCTTCGCTCTTGATGTTCACGCGCGCCAACTCCGCCGCGATTCGTGGATCGCTCATTCGCTCTTTGATTCGATCCAGCGTCAGCGGAGTCCGGCTGCCTACCAGCAGCAGGTCTTTGCCCTTCGACGCTCCCTCCACGCGAAACACCTGCACGTAGGGAAACGTCTCGTGGAAAGTTGCCAGCACCGAACGCAGGCTGTCGGTTGAGAGCTGATAAATCTGCAGCCACTGCACAAATATGCCGTCGTCTGCGAGACGATCACGCCCGAGCTGGAAGAATTCGCGTGTGAAGAGATTAGCGACGCCCGGTACCCAGGGATGACTTGGTTCGCTCACGATAATGTCGTAGCGCGCGGGGCTGACGCGTAAATACGTCCTGGCATCGTCAATTATCAAACGCAGGCGTGGATCGTCGAGCGGATGATTGTTGACGTGTTCGAAAAAACGAGAGCCTTTCACCGTAGCCGGTTCGAGTTCCACACATTCAACTGATTCGATCGGCGCCTGCAGCATTGAGCCGGCCGTAACGCCGGTCGCATACCCGACGACGAGCGCGTTCCCCAGATGCGGCGCCAGCAGGAGTGGCATCTGGCCCAGCATTACTTGCGTTGGCATGTCATCGCGATCGGAAGCGTTGGTGCGGCCGTTGATGGCCATTGAGGTCACGTCCCAGTCCCTGCGCACAGAAACCGTTGAGGTCGGCCCCTCTTCATACATCAGCAGTTCATGTATTTCCGGACCACGATGCTCACTCACGCCGCCGTCAACGCCGCCGCGTGATTTCGCCAGCACGCGCACCAGGCTGTCGAACGCGCCGACTGAAAGATCGCCAAGGTTCATGCGTGGGGCGACCATAAACATCACAAGTATAATGACCACGGTCAACCCCGCCGCCATGGCCCGTTGCAGATCGCGATCTCGGCCGTTAGTCTTGGGCTGATACGCGACTCCCGCTACCGCGATGCAGAGCGCGGCCGCAAACAGTATCGTGATTCGCGTGTTCAGTTTGGGAATCAAGATGAATCCGGAAACAAATGCTCCGGCGATCGCGCCAACCGTGTTCACCGCGTAACTGCGACCAACGAGTTGCACCGACTGGTTCCTGGGTTTCGTTCCCGCCCAGGTCAGCACTAAGGGCATGACCATTCCCATCAGGAATGCCGGCAGCAGGATCAGCAGGGCCACAGATAGCACTTGAAGTGTCAACAGTCCCGCCCAACTGTTGATGTTAAAGCGCAGTCCGGAGTTGATCAGTAGTGCGGGAATCTTGTTTATCATCACCAGGCTGAAGAGAACGCTTAGTGCTATAAACACCTGCACTTTGAGCACAGACTCCCGCAGAATAGCGGAGAGATCTTTGCGTGCTATCACATACGCCCCACCCGCTAAGCCCATCAGGAAAAGGGCGACCACGATGCTGAAAGCGTAGGTGCTCGAGCCGATGATCATCGTGAGCACACGCGTCCAGGCAACCTGAGTGCTGATCGTCACGAACCCGGAAATGAAGGCGCAGCCCAGCCAGAATCTGGTGTCATCACCTTTCGTCATTGAACGCAAATCGGTTCCGACAGTTGGTTCTTCCAGTTCGGCCGCAGTCTCAGGCTGCTCGCTCCTCACTTGATTCTGCGCTTGTCGATCCGCGAGGATTGCAACGATGCCGATTACGATGTTAATGACCGCGGCGCTGTAGATCGTGGCGCGTACACCAAGAATCGGTAACAGGAAAAACCCGGCAGCTACGCAGCCAACAATGGCGCCGGCGAGGTTGCGAGTGTAGAGACGGGTTATTGACGTCGAGTTGCGGCCAGTAGATCGGAGCAGTGCGGCTGACAACAGTGGCAAGGTCGCACCCATCAGCGTAGTGGGCAGGAGCAGCACGACGCACGAAAGCAGAAAGCGCCAAACGCTAAACGCGAAAAAGCCTGGATGGAAATGTTGCCAGATGATGGCGTAGACGTTGTCGATTAGTCTAAAAAGAAAAGGCACTGCGAGCGCATAAACAGCGATACCAATTTCGATCAATCCGTAAGCGCGTACCGGGCGCTTCACGGTTGCGCCCCGCCGTCCGGCCAGTGCGCTGCCCAGCGCCAGGCCGCCCATGAATGCGGCTATCACTGTACTCACCGCCAGCGTTGTTGCTCCGAATACCAGGCCCAGCATGCGCGCCCAGAGCACTTCATACGCCAGCCCGGTAGCGCCAGACAGGAAAAAACAAGCAGCCACCAGCTTGAAAGTCTTTGCCGAATAGATCTCGGTTGAAGGAGACTCAGCGACTGGAGCGAGCGTAACCATCAGGTATTTCTCCGAAGCTGGAATTGATAAAGCAAGTTGCTGAGGCGGGATGCAAGGTAACCACTATGCATTATTCAACCGGCATTCGTCACGCGGTATTTTTTGTAGCGTTCTCACTTGTAAACAAGCTGTTAGTTTACGTCGAACCAGTGTCATTCAACGCACACACAAACTAACAGTTTGTACTACCGTAGCCTCACACATGGATCACGTGCGACGCCCGCCAGATTCTTGCGGGAATGGAACCGGGTGGAGCGGTGGTCAGTACAATCGCGTAGTCTTCGTCGAAGACATTGTCGTCTTTTACCGTCGCTCGCTCGCCTGCGGATGTGGCCAGTTCCCCTTCTCCGCTAATCGCTTGCGGACTCACAAGTGCCAGCCGGCGCAGACATTCGTAGAGTTGTTTCAGGCCACTACCATAGCGGCCCAGGTCGTCGCCGAGCATCAATCGGACCTCAGCGCGTTCTTCAATAAAGTGTTTCAAGAGTGAGGCAGCCTGAACCACTCCAGCTTCAAACCTCATTAGAAAGTCCGCACTATCGGCAGCCGACAGGTCGCGCGTATCAAACACGATCGTAATTCGCCGTTCGTCTTCAGCCGTGAACTCACGCACCGTCAGATGCCGTGACCGCGCTGTTGCTTTCCAATCGATATGCCGCAAATCATCCTGAGGTTGGTAATCGCGCAACGAGAAAAGGTCCTGGCCCACGCCGCGCCGCACCGATGCCATCCGTCCCGCGTAGGTCGGCAGCAGATGGAGCGCGTCGCCGACCGGCTCCGGCATCGGATAGACAACAATGTCTACGTCGCGGGCCCGCAGCCTTCGGCGAAATCGGAAAAAACCAAACGGGAAGCGCGTGGACAATTCAAAGCCATTAATCAGTACGTGACCACGACTGGTAAATAACTGCTCAACTCGCTGCTCGGCGGCAGCGCGGCGCGGTATGTAAGTGAAGTAAGCCAACGCGCGCTTCACGTAACCCGGGCGGCGGCGCGGCTTGGCTTTGTCTTTTTGCTCGGCTGGCCCGCGAGCTTCAACGAGGATCGAAAAGGACGGTAACGCGTGCTTGGTATTTCGCAGTGTGACAATTACGGGAGCTGCCTCGCCAGCGAAGATGTGATCGGGAAAACGAGCGGCCACCGTCAGGTCGCGCAGTGACGCTCGCGCCGCCAGACCCGCCACGAAAAGACTGGAAGCAAGCAGCGAGAAGATCATGAAGAGGAGATTGTTTCCGGTGTTCCAGGCCGCGAAACCAACTACCACCAGGATGAGAACAAATACCACGCCGCCGCCGGTGACTTCTACGGGCAGATCGAAACGTCGTATTTCCAAACGCGCCGACCGGGCCAACGGCGGAACAACGAAGATCAGCATCAGGGCCGCGCTAACCAGCGAAAGGATTGCGGCGATGGCCGCGAGTGCATAGTTATCGTTCTGACGCGCCAGCAGAGTGATGGCGGCAGCGGAGAGTCCGCCGATTACGAGGAGTGTTCCGAGGATGGCGTTACGCCACTTGGAAAGGGATGAAGGATGTGGGATGAAGGATGAAGAGGAAGGGGAAGGTTGCTTCTCGGAAGTTTGGTTCATGCGTTCCTGCGCCGGCTAGTCACATCGCCACTCGACAATTTCATCCTTCATCCTTCCGCTTCATCCTTCTTAGAGCGGCACACTTACAGTTTTCATTATTTCCGTCAACACAGCTTCTGCTTCTTCGCTGCGGCGCATCGATGAGGCATAACGCGTGCTGACCAGGATGCGGTGGGCAAAGACCGGCAAGACAAGACGCTTGATATCGTCGGGAATGCAGTAATGGCGTTCCTCAGTCAACGCCAACGCCTGCGCGGCGCGGAAGAGTGACAAGGTGCCGCGAGGGCTTACTCCCAGATCGAGCATTTCGGAATCGCGCGTAGCGGCGACGATGCGCATCAGGTATTCAATCAACGCATCATCCACGGAAATCTCGGCGACACCCTGTTGTAATTCGACGATTTCTGCAGCCGACATCACCGGCCGAAGATCCTCCAGCGGATCGCTGTATTCCCTGTCTCGCAGAATCTGTCTTTCGTCGTCTATAGCCGGATAGCCAATGCGCAGCCGCAACATGAAGCGGTCGAGCTGCGACTCGGGCAACGGGTAGGTTCCGTGGTGTTCGATGGGATTCTGCGTGGCCACCACCATGAAGGGCGCTGGCAGCGTATGCGTTACGCCCTCGGCAGTCACGTGCCGTTCAGCCATCGCTTCCAGCAACGCCGACTGCGTCTTTGGTGTAGTGCGGTTGATCTCGTCCGCCAACACGACATTCGCGAATATCGGTCCGGGTTTCCATTCAAATACCCCGGTGTGTTGGTTGTAAATTGAAAGTCCAATGACGTCGGATGGAAGTAGATCAGAAGTGAACTGTATCCGTTGAAAACTACAGTGAAGGGCTCGGGCCAGGGCGTGGGCCAGCGTGGTTTTGCCAACGCCGGGGACATCCTCAATCAGCAAGTGACCGCCGGCAAGCAGCGCCACTATTCCCAGGCGCACCGCTTCCCGCTTGCCTTTGATTACCGTTTCAATGGCCTGTTGCAGACGCTCGATTTTTTCTACCGCGGCGGCGATCACCAGCGTAGAATCCCCTGTTACTGGTTCGAGACGTCTCATTCGACTACTTCCTTATCGTAGGCTCGGCGACCCAAATTTGCTTCATTCTACATGTTAAGACTCGCTCCCGCACGTAAAACCTTAATTGCTGAGCGTGCTCGCGGTGGGAGGTACTGGTTCAGTTTGGAATTAATCGGGTCCCTGTTCCACTTCACCCGAGCTTAGAGTTACAGGTACCCCGTCGCTACCGCTCCTGGTTCCCTATTTGTGCGACTTTGCTTGAGTAGCAATCCTTGGCTCGTACCAAACTGAACCAGTACCCGGTCGGTACATGACGTCGCGAACTTGCTGTAGTAAACTAACTTTCACTCGATTGCACCGAGGTTTTCGAGCTGAACTGTAATCAGGGAACAAAAGTCTAGCTTTTACGTGTAAGAAGGCGCGAGGAGTTTTATGCGAGCAGACCAAAGACAACGCAACGCCGAACGCGGTTTTTCACTGATCGAGCTGATGATCGTTATTGCGATTATCGGAATTCTGATTGCAGTTGGTGTAACCGGTTGGAAAGCTGCCGTGAAGTCGGCCAATGAGGCGGCGGCCATCAAGACCCTCAGAACTATCGCTGAACAGCAAATGCTTTTTTATAATTCTCACCAGCGCTCCACGTTTGGAACCTTTGACGAGATGCTGAAGGAGAATCTGCTGGATACTCGATTTGCCGGGACCACGCCGGTGGTTGAGGGTTACATCTTCCAGATGCGGGTCATTCCCAAGTCCACCACATCCCAACCGGGTTATGCCGTGAATGCCGATCCCCAGGTGACCGATGGCGTCGGCGCCACCGGAAAAAACCACTTCTACTTCGACTCGGACAGCAACACGATTCACGTCAATCCAACACAGCCGGCAACCGCTGCCGATCCGCCAATTGGACAATAGGTCAGAGGCCAGAAGTCAAAGATCAAAATGCGATCTTCGGATCGAGTCTCATCGTGCGCAACTCCAGTTTGGCTACTGCTTGAGATCTAGCCAGAGTTCCAGCTTGATAACGGGAACGCCGCCCGCCGATTATTCGTTTGTTAAAAGTGGCTGACGCAACGCATTCGTGTGTTGGTTCATCTACTAACGCGGGGAGATTGGGGCGGACCTAATCGGGACAAGAAAATCTTGATCTGTGTCCGGCATAGAGTGGCCCAGATATTGGGCAAAATCTGTGGAAATCTGCGGCCTATTGCAGTTTTACCTCGTCGGACCGCTTGATTTCGGTTGAGGATGAACACGGTCGGTGTTAACCTCGGGGCAGTAATTGGGGGCTTTACCCGGATTTGATCTTTACCTTAGGTTTAGAACAAGTGCGGCGCGGAAACAGGAGAAGCAATGTAATGCAAAGGGAGTTCACAAAGAGATCATTCCGCAATGTAGCTGGCGCGGTTCTGGCAGTTCTCGCGCTCACGATCGTTTCACAGGCTCAGGGACTTAAGGGCCAGAATAACCAGACAGTCAAAATAAAGAATTTCGGACAAATGGATGAGCGCTTCTATCGGGGCGCACAACCGAAGGAAGAAGACTACAAAGATCTGGCTGCGCTGGGAATCAAGACCGTCATTGACCTGACCGCCGACCCGAAGCCATACGAGCGGTCCGCAGTCGAGTCGCTGGGAATGAAATACATCAATATTCCTATGGCGGACAAGAAGTATCCGACCGAAGAAGCAACGAGGACCTTCCTGAAAGTCGCCAGCGATCCCCACACGGGCAAATTCTTTGTTCACTGTGCCGGCGGCAGACATCGTACCGGCGCGATGGGCGCCGTTTACCGTTATCAATTTTACGATTGGAATTTTGACCAGGTATACGCCGAAATGAAGAAGTTTGACTTCTACACCAGCTGGGGTCATGGGGCGTACAAAGACTTCGTTCAGGACTACTACGAAAAGATGCAGGTCGCAAAAGCGTCGGGACATTCTACGACGCCGACCACTATGGTTCGTGCTCAGTAGCTAAGGTTAGTTGCTCTTGCAGATGCGGAAGGCCACCCAGTTAATTGGGTGGCCTTTTTGCTTATCCGCGTTTCGGACGTTTTTAATTATAAATATAAGTTGAGCTCTTCTTCTGTTCCCACTCAAGGCCGGCGATGTTCTGGGCATCCTCAGCGAGTATCTCTTCAGTTAATTGATCCGTCCGGTCAGCCAGACCCAGGCTCAGTTCATAAACAATCTTTCCGTTCCCTCCTCCAGCCACTTCGCGTTCCAGATGGCGTAGTTCAAAGCTGCAGCCATGATTTTCAAAAAGCTTCTTGAGCACCTGGCGCGTCTGATCCAGGTTTCTTGTTTCAATGCGAACTTCCAGCGCCCGAAACACCTGTTCCGATTCAAAATACTCCAGAATCCAAAGCGCGAGCAGTACAAAGACAGTTAGTATCAGGGCCATATCCAGGCGACCCACGCCACAGGCCAGCCCCACTCCAAGACAAATCAAAAGCACGGTCGTTTCTTTTGGATCGCGGATGTTGGTGCGGAAACGAACCAGGGAAGCGGCGGCGAAGATACCAAATGCTCGGGCAGCGCTATCGCCAACAATCATCATCATGGCAGCTGCCACTACGGCCAGCAGTATCTGAGTTTGAGCGACGTAGGGATTACGCCGCGTAACGGCAACGCCACGACGCCAGCGAAATGCCAGCAGCATTGCCAGGAATGCCGCAATCAAAAATCTGAGGAGAACTCGGGCGGCAACCACCCCCCTGTCTTCCTCTTCCGCTGCCTTGCCGTTGGCATGATCAATTCCGAATATCTCACTGATGATTGAACCGTTGCTTCTGTCCTGAGCTTTCGTCGCCGCTTCGGTTGATCCATTGGGAGTAGTCCCTTCAGTTGCCGCCGGCCGCTCAGTGGTAGCGATTCTTCCCCCGCTACCGCGCTCGAGCGCAATGTAAACAAGCAGTCCGCTGCCGACTAAGACGGCGACGAAAATCACCAGAATCCGGACCAGCGGCGTCTTCATGAACTACTCCTTTCGGATCTCAAACAGATTGGGTATTCAGTTTGAACAGCGCGCGTCGATGATCGTTCGCGCCTTGCGTTGAAATTCCGCAGCCCAGGCCTCGGCCGGCTCGTCACGTTCGTCGTTACGCGAAGCACGGAATACCCTGGTGACTAAGCCATCCGCTTTCTCCGCGTCAAGCAGGCGCTGCAGCCCGCGCGCCAACAGGTCGCGTCCAGCCTCACTGATCCTCGAGTCACCCACACTCTTGGCCGTGGTAGAGCAATGCCCACCGCTTACCTTGATTGGATCTTTGCCTTTCCAGGTCGCCAGTCTGGCTTTCTTTTCACTGGAAGCTGAGTAGCCGAAAGTGGAACCCATGTCGCTAACGTAATACACCGCCTGTCCTCGCTTGCAAACGCGTGAACCGTCAGAACTCTTCTTTGAATCAAGGCAGGAAAACTTCTGATTGTCGGCCTTCGTATCGCCGTGATCGATGAACGCGAGCCAGAGTTTAAAAGCGTCGATCTCGGCCCGAGGAGCGCTTGCCTTAAGCAACTTATCCAGCGATCCGGCCAACGCCCCGGAGTCTTTGTTGTTGCAATTTACATCGATCCCTTTGCCCAGCGGTAGCTCGATACCCGCGGCCGGTTGAAAAGGGCTAAACTTGGTGCCCTGGAAACTCTTGTTCAGACTCTTCTCGCAGTCGGGACAGTTAACATCCGCCACCCACTCGTCGTCGGCGAAGAAGCCCAGGGCCTTCGAGAATCTTGAAGAAAGAAACTCGCCATAGATCTCACCGTTTCTCTTGTCTGGCGACTGCCCCTTGAAATGCGGTTTCACTTTATAACGGAGTTCACCATCTTCATCCGTGGCGCCGGGCACCGAGCAGTAAAACTTGGGAGTAGTGCCGGTGCCTTCGTTAGCTTTCTTGTTGGCAACGCAGTTGAAAGCCATACCGCGTCCGTTTGCATCAACTGCGGGTGCGCCCGCGCGTGGGCCCTGGGTCGGGTTATAGCCGAGCACCGGGTCATATCCAGGGTCAGGCTCCTGGTAAACTTTCGCGGTCTGCTCCGCTTCCGCTCGGGCCGTAGCTGTGAAACAGGCTCTTTGAGCAGCAGCCGGCAACGCAAAGATGAGAAGAGCGGCAACAATGACGAGTGGTTGAAACAATCTATGAATCATGGATTAACCCTTTCTTCATGGGCGCGTTTTTATCGGCTCAGGGATAGTCTCAGCAGTACAGATGCTCTTTAGTCTTGTTTTTCCCGAAGTCGATTTGTCCCACGGACGCGCCGCAGATTGATGTTGCGGGGGCTATTAATAGTCAGCTCACCAGAGGATTGAAACAAATTGTCGCCGCTTAGGGACTCAGGCTAATGCCTCCCTCAAAATGCAGTTGACTGTTGAATGAAACCTCGCCGGGGGCCAGGGGTATTCGCTCATACTGTCCATCGGAATTTAGAATTCTGGCCTTCACGTTGTCTTTCATGTAAGCGCCGAGGACTACATGTCTAAGGTAGCGCTTCAAGTCGCCATCGAGGATGGGAGTGACAACTTCGACACGTCGATCCAGATTGCGTGTCATCCAGTCTGCGGACCCGATGTAAACGTCGTCGTCGCCCCCATTCGCAAAATAAAAAATCCGGCTGTGTTCCAGGAATCGGCCAACGATACTCCGTACGGTTACCGTCTCTGACAGGCCCGGCACACCGGGGCGAAGCATGCACGAGCCGCGAACTATCAGATCGATCGGCACGCCCGCCTTTGAGGCCCGATAAAGCGCGTCAATAATTTCGAGATCTGTCAGACGATTTACTTTGGCCATTATGTGAGCCGGCCGGCCCGCGAGGACATGATCGATCTCCCGATCTATCAATGCCAGCATGCGTTCGCGCAGGTTCACCGGGGCCACCATCAGATGGGTGTACTCCCGCGGCCTGGAAAATCCCGTCATGAAGTTAAATAAATCGGTGGCGTCGTCACCTATCTCCGGATTCGCCGTTAGGATGCCCAGGTCGGTGTAGACTTTGGAGGTCGTGGGATTGTAATTACCGGTAGCGATATGAACGTAGGTTTGTAATCCGTGTTCCTCGCTACGAATGACGAGCGCAACCTTGCTATGCGTTTTCAGGCGGACCAATCCGTAAACGACGTGCACACCGGCTTCAACAAGCCGGCTCGCCCATTCGATATTGTTCTCCTCGTCAAAACGCGCTTTGATTTCGACTACGGCCGTAACCTGCTTGCCATGTTCGCTCGCCTCAATCAAGGCCTCAGGTATTGGTGAGTGCTTGCCGGTGCGGTACAAACAAATCTTGATCGCCATGACTTTTGGATCCTCTGCCGCTGCCTGAATAAACTCAGTCACGGTTGTGTAGGCCGTGTATGGGTGGTGCAGCAGAACGTCCTGTTTTTTTATCGCGGAGAACAGGTGCTTCTTCTTGCTTAGCGGCCCCGGTACGGTCATGCGAATCGGCTTGTCTCGCAGATCAGGTCTCTCGGAGTTATAGAGCTGCAGCAGATCACCAACTCCCAGGATTCCTCCCATCACGTAAACGTCATCGTCATCGAGTCGTAGCGAGTCAGTCAAATATCGAACCATGACGCCCGGCATTGTTGCTGAGACTTCCAGCCGGACCGCATTACCAAAGCGCCGCTCGCGCAGCGATTCCTTGATGCGCCCCAACAGATCAGCAGCCAAATCATCTCTGATCTCCACGTCGGCATCGCGTGTGACTCGAAACAGAAAACTGTTGCTGAGCCGCATGCTGGGAAAAACTAAATGCAAATTTGCGTCGATCAATTCTTCAAGCAGAACGAATCGCGCGCCGGTGTCACCAACAGGAACCAGACGTGGCACCACCGGCGGCACTTTGATCCTGACGAAACGCGGCAAACTTCCCATCGTCACCGGCTCGTCAGAATCGGAATCGACTTCCACTGTGAGCCCAATGTTCAGACTAAGGTTGGCGATGTGCGGAAATGGGTGGGCCGGATCGACAGCAAGCGGAGTCAGGATCCGGAAAATGTTTTTCATGAAGTAGTGGTTCAGCACCTTCTTCTCGCGTTGCGCGAGGGTGTCGTATCCGACTATTTCCACACCGTGTTTTGCGAGCTCCGGTAAGACGCTGTCATGCAGGCAGCGCACCTGGTTTTCAACCATGGGAAGCATGCGTTCACGAATGATCTTGAGTTGCTCGGTCGGCATGAGTTCGCCGGGCATCGGCTGAAACTCCTTGATGTCCAGCATCTCTTTCAAGCCGGATACTCTGACCATGAAGAATTCATCAAGGTTGCTGCAGAAGACGGCCAGAAACTTTAATCGCTCGAGCGCCGGCACGGATTCGTCGTTGGCCTCCTCGAGCACACGCTTGTAAAACTCGAGCTGGCTTAGATCTCGATTGAAAACTGACCAGGCGAGGAAATGTTCACCGTCAGCCGGTTTCGCGCGGGGTCTCTTTTCGGTCGATTCCGGTGCTGACTGCGCAGTAGGGCTAACAGCGTCGGCGGCGAGAACCGATTCTTCATCTTTCGACAAGCTTTCCTTAGTTTCATCCATCCCGTTTTCGCTCTCTGATTTCGTGAGAAGTCCAGGGCGTTGAAATGGTTTGCCAGGTAACGCGCAAAAGCTTTTCTAAAAACGTGTCAAACCAGGAAACTTTCTGTTGCGCGACTCTCTTGAATACTACGTCTCACGATGGATCATAGGTATGCCGCGCTTTAACAGTTCGGAATTCTCCAGTCTCTACGATATAGGCTGTGAGTTTTTTACCATAGACGCAGCCGGTGTCCAGGCCGATCGCCTGCTTGCCGCGACGTGGTTCGGCTGCCGGCCAATGGCCGAATAATACCACCTTCTCACCATCGTATTCTTCATACCACGGTGTCCCATGACGATCGGTTCGGTCCGGGCCCAAACTGCGTAACTCAGTGAGATCCTCAGTGGTCTGCGAATGGAGTGCGACCCCGGGACGAACGCCGGCATGCACCACCAGATGAGTCCCCAAATCGATCATGAACGGCAGCGCATTGAGATAAGGAAGATAGTGTTCCTTCTCTTTCTTCAGCTCTTTGTGCGTCGGCTTCTGCGACTCCTTGAGCTTAAACTTTTCGCCGTTCCAGCGGCGCCGTATCGCCAGATCATGATTGCCGATCACTGCCGAAAATTGCGACTCAGCCATAAACCGGTCCAACACTTCCCGGCTCTTCGGACCTTTCGTGATTAGATCCCCAACCGAAACGAGACGGTCGTCATGACCAAACTGAACCTCCGCCAACAAGTCCTCGAGTTCGTCGTAACAGCCATGAATGTCCCCAACAACGATTGTGCGCGATCCCATTCTTTCCCCACCTTCCGCAAACTCTTCGCTTGACGTAAACCTTAGGCTGGATGCTTCGGAGGCGTCAAGGATGGTCAACCGGGTTGGCTTTGAGGATTGTTATCTGCCGCTACTGTCCCTTTCACGGTGCGAACCGGCGCCGGTACTCCGTGGCGCTAATGAAGGCCTTCACATCTCGGCGTTGATGAAGTTCCCATTAAACTGATTCACCTTCGTTAGCCAAAACTGATAGCCATTGTCATTGGCGTCAGGTGCATCAGTCGGGCTTCGTCGCAGGTATCCGTGGTACTGCATCAACACAAAGGCAGCATTAAACTCCGCGTTAGTTGCTGAAGCCGAATCTGGGATGCTCCGTAGCGCCGCCACGCGTCCCGCGCTGCCACCGACGCCAAAAGCTGCGACCGCATTTTGAATTTCAATGGCTGTCGGGGTGACACCAGCTGATGTTTTCCTAGGGAGTACGTAAATACTCTGGCGCATAGACTTACGATAGTTAAGGATGGCCCTCACCTTCCAAACAGAAAATTCGGCGTGCGTCTCTAAGTCGTCCCCAATAACCAGTCGCGGATTGTCATGACAGTTGGAGAATATCTAGTCCTTATTTCCGGCAGCCAGACCCGAAGCCGAGTAATCGCGCTAGCATATTCTGGGTAATTGTTCGCCTACCAGCATGTCCACGATGCGCGTGCCGCCAAAGCCTGTTTGCATGGCAACGATCCCCTGCGGTTGTTGCTTCACCATACCGATGATGCAGGCTTCTGCTCCGTAGGCGTTCTTCCTCATGCGCGTGACTAGCCGCTCGGCGATGTCTGCCGCGACAATTGCGATCAGCTTGCCTTCATTGGCGACGTAAAGGGGATCGAGACCAAGAATTTCACAAGCGCCTCTGGCTTCTTCTCGCACCGGGATGAGATCTTCCTCGATTTCGATGCAAACTTCAGAACTGAGCGCGATTTCGTTCAGAGTAGTTGCGGCGCCGCCACGCGTGGGATCGCGCAGGCAATGAAGAGATGCAAACGCCCCGGCGCTGCCGGCCTCGTCAAGCATGTCTTGAACCAGCGAATTAAGCGGTGCGCAATCGCTTTCTATGTCAGTTTCGAGTTCGAGTTCACCGCGCGCGATCATTATGGTAGTGCCGTGGTCACCAAGCGTGCCGCTAAGAATTACTTTGTCCCCAGGTTGAGCGCTCGAAGCTGAGAGATGTACGGGAGATTCGATCACCCCGACTCCCGAGGTATTAATGAACAGCTTGTCGACGCTTCCCTTCTGCACAACCTTTGTATCGCCCGTGACCACGGCCACCCCCGCCTCCGCTGCGGCGTCGCGCATTGACGCAAGTATTCGTTTCAGGTCTTCAATGGGAAATCCCTCTTCGAGAATGAAGCCAGCGGAAAGATAAAGCGGACGAGCGCCGCTCATCGCCAGGTCGTTCACGGTGCCGTTGATGGCGAGTTTGCCAATATCGCCGCCGGGAAAGAAAATTGGATCGACGACATACGAGTCGGTCGTGAAAGCCACACGGGCTTTCGCCTGGCCGTTATTGGCCAAACCCGCTACCCGACCAGGACTAAGGCCAATCTCAAATACCGCCTGGTCTTCCAGTTTTTCGAGCAGAGGGTTGCGCAGGTAATCAAGAAACAATCCCTCGATCAATTCGTGCATAGCTCGTCCACCACTGCCGTGGGCCAGTGTAATCTGCGTGTCCTTGAATTTATGTTTACGCCGCCGCGCTTTTTCGACTCTTTCGAAAAGAGGCGTGGGGCTGAATACTTTAGACATAGAAAATATTTCATCCGCAGATTACGCAGATTTCACAGATTCATCGGCAGGTATATCTGCGGTATTGCAGACTGTACCTCCACAGGGAACGCCCCCGATATCTATTATCCTAATCTGCGGAATCTGCGTAATCTGTGGATGCCGTTCTTAAGTCGCCGACGTGGAGCGCTCGGCAACCTTCGAGAGGCGGCCGAAATTGTAATAAGCGGCGCAGGCCCCTTCCGACGAGACCATGCACGAGCCGATAGGAGTCTCCGGAGTGCACGCTGTCCCAAACACTTTGCACTCCCATGGCTTCTTCACGCCTTTCAAGATTTCGCCACATTGGCAAGCCTTCGGATCGGCAATGCGCAATCCCGGGACGCTAAACTTCAGCTCGGCGTCAAAGGCCGCGTACCTGGATCGCAGGCGCATGCCGCTATGCGCGATTGAGCCCAGCCCGCGCCACTCGAAATAATCGCGCGGCTCGAAAACTTCAGACAGCGCCTCAAGCGCTCGTCTGTTGCCTTCGCGATTAACTACGCGTCCGTACTGGTTTTCTACTTCGGCGCGGCCCGCAACGATCTGTTTCACGATCATGAAGACTGACTGCAAGATGTCCAATGGCTCAAAGCCAGTAACAACGATTGGCTTACCGTAGTCGCGCGGCACGAAGTCATAGCAGCGAGTGCCGATCACTGTGCTGACGTGACCCGGACCAACAAAACCATCCAGCTTCAAATCAGGAGAATCAAGCATAGCCTTCAACGCCGGAATGATCGTGATGTGATTACAGAAGACACTGAAGTTCTCAACCTTTTCTTTATCGGCCTGGAGAATTGTCATCGCACTTGATGGCGCCGTAGTTTCAAAACCAAGACCAAGAAAGACCACCTGCTTCTCCGGATTCTTCCTGGCGATCTTGAGCGCGTCGAGCGGCGAATAAACCATGCGCACATCGGCCCCGGAAGCCTTGGCGTCAAGCAAGCTGGTTTTGGAACCCGGAACGCGCATCGCGTCACCAAAGGTTGCAAAAATCACATCCGGCCGTTGGGCGATTGAAATAGCATCGTCCACCCGTCCAAGGGGAATCACGCAGACCGGACACCCCGGCCCATGAATCATCTCGATGTTCCGCGGCAGCAAGTCTTCGATGCCATATTTGAAGATCGTGTGCGTGTGTCCGCCGCACACCTCCATCAACTTCAATGGCTGCGAAGTTAAGCGTCCGATTTGATCAGCCAGCTTCAGGGCCAGGTCACTTTGCCTGTATTCGTCTATGAACTTCATAAAAACTCCAGTCGGGAGTAGGGAGTCTTGAGTCTAGAGGCGGAGTGACTCCAGACTGTAGACTCTAGATTCCCGACTTTTCCTCAACCAGTGATCGATGTTGCAAAAACTCGTGAACCAAATCCCACATGATGTGATAGAGCGCGACGTGGGTCTCCTGAATGCGATGAATACTGGACGTCGGCACCGTGAGGCAATAGTCGAGCAGGCCGCCGGCGCGCATCTGCACCATCTTGCCGCCGTCGTCGCCCGCGAAGCCCATGGTGCCTAGTTTCATTCGCCGCGCGGTGGCAAAGGCATGCATCAGATTCTCTGAATTTCCACTGGTGGAAATTCCCAAAAGGATGTCACCCTCGGAGCCAAGTGCAATAATCTGCCTGCTGAACACATCATCGAAACCCACGTCGTTCGCGACCGCAGTGACCATCGCCATGTCGTTGGTAAGGCAGATTGCCGGAAGCGCTTTGCGTCCGACCGTGATCGGATGCATGAACTCAACCGCGACGTGCTGCGCATCAGTGGCTGAGCCGCCGTTGCCGCAGACCAAAAGTTTGCGCCCGCGATGAAACGCCTTAGCCAGATCAAGCGCGGCGGCAATGATCGTTTCCTTGTTCTCCTTGAAGAACTTGGTCTTTACTTCCACGCTCTCGCGCGCCTTCTCCAAAAGCGAAAAGGCCAACTGCTCTTTCAGCTCCTCCGGCTGCTTCTGATCTTCATGCAGAAACGGATAAAAGGAACGAGAGAAATCATCCACAGAAGTCTTACTCATTTCAGTCAATCACAGTCTTAAACTGCTCCAGCTCCAGGTCAAACTCGCCAATTTCTTTGAGCACCCGCAACGTCTCTTCTGCCTCCTTCTCATCTACCTTGCTCATCGCGAACCCGACGTGAATCAACACATAGTCGCCCACCCGCGCTTCATCTTTGTCGAGCATGCCGATGTTGATATTGCGCCGAACGCCACCAACCTCGACTTTGGCGATCTGATTAATTTCGTCAACGATTTCGACAATCTTGCCAGGAATGGCGAGACACATTTGTTAGATCCTCCCTGACTTGATTAGCGCGTTGGCCACCGCCGCCTGACCCAATGAGATGCCACCGTCATTGGTCGGCACGCGTGTGTGTGTGAAAACCTCAAAGCCGTTGCTTCGCAGCATCTCACAAGTCTTTCGCAAGAGCAGCATGTTTTGAAAAACTCCGCCGGACAGGGCCACTCGTTTTAGCTTCCGCTCTATCCTGACTCTCTTGGCCACCGAACCAATCAGATTCGCTACACTCAAATGAAACCGCGCGGAGACAACCCCAGCCGGAACTCCCTCGAGCAAATCTCCGACTGCGTCGCGAATCACTGAGCCGGCTTCAATGACATTCTCCGCCCCGTTTATTTGGAATTCGTAGGCGTCAGTGCAGTTGAGATCCGCCATCGCTTCCAACTCAACTGCGGCCTGTCCTTCGTAGTTCACTAGCGCCCGCACGCCGAGCAGACTGGAAACGGCATCGAACAGCCGGCCCATGCTGGACGTTTCCGGGCTGTTGGTACGAGTCGCGACCATGCTGCGAAGAGTGGGCCAACCCCGGCGTTCGAGACCCTTAACAAAAGGCAAATCCAGCGTTACAAACTCGTCGCCAAACGCATGCTGGAGGTAAATCGCGGCCATGCGCCACGGCTCTCGTATCGCCTTCGCGCCGCCGGGCATCGGCACATACGCCAGATGCGCAATGCGTTCGGCTTCGAGGAAGTCCGCAACGAAGAATTCACCGCCCCACAGGCGTCCATCTGTGCCGAACCCAAGGCCGTCCATCGCGACACCAATCACCTCGCCGTCGATTTGGTTATCCGCCATGCAACTCGCAATGTGTGCATGGTGATGTTGAACGGCAATCTTGGTTGGAGTGTCGTCCAGGGAAAGCGCATGCTTCGTCGACAGGTATTCCGGATGAAGATCGTAGGCAACCAACGCGGGCTCGACACGAAAGAGTCTTTTGAAGTGGTCGATGCCTTCCGTAAACGATTGCAGTGTCTCCAGATTTTCCAGATCACCGATATGGTGACTGATGAATGCGTAATTATCGCGCGCCAGGCAAAAAGTATTTTTTAACTCCGCCCCACAGGCCAGAATCTGTTGCTCAAACTTAAAGGCCGTTCGGATTGGCTCCGGCGCGTGACCGCGCGAACGGCGCAAGATCATTTCACGGCCTTCATGGATGCGGGCCACCGAATCATCGGTGCGCATGTGAATGCGCCGATTATGCAGCAGGAAATAGTCTGCGATTTTGTTTAGCCGCCTGACAGCTTCACCATCGTCATAAGAGATTGGTTCAGCGGAAATGTTACCGCTTGTCATAACCAGCGGCTGATCAATATTGCTCATGAGCAAATAGTGCAGTGGCGAATAGGGCAACATGAAGCCGAGATTGTTCACGCCCGGCGCGACTGCAGACGCGATCCTTGATTCCTTTCTTTTTTCGAGGAGCACAATCGGTCGTCGCTCCGAGAGCAACAACGCAAGCTCGGCGTCTGAAACAAAACAGTGCCGCTCAATCGTCTCGACAGAATTCGCCATCATCGCAAATGGTTTGTCTTCGCGGTATTTTCTCCGGCGCAAACGCTCGACAGCCACAGGCGATAACGCATCGCATGCCAGATGAAAGCCGCCGACACCCTTAATAGCAACGATGCGCCCTTTGAGTAGAAGACTCAGAACAAACTTCACTGTGTCGTCCGCAGCGACAATGTCCGCACCTACTTCCAATCCATCAGCACTGAGAAGGTAAAGTTGCGGGCCGCAAACCGGACAGGCGGTTGGTTCCGCATGAAAGCGACGGTCTAAAGGATTCTCGTATTCCGCTCGACAGTCAGCGCACATTTGAAAGTTGCGCATCGTAGTGTTAGCGCGATCGTAAGGAATGTCTTCAATGATCGTGAAGCGTGGGCCGCAGTTGGTGCAGTTGATGAATGGATATTGATAACGCCGGTCTGACGAGTCAAATAATTCCTTCAGGCAATCATCGCAAGTGGAAACGTCAGCCGAGATGGGGACAAACCGTTCGCCCTCATGAGCATCCGGCGCACTCTCCAGAATGACAAAGTCAGAATAATCGGCAGGCGCCAGATTGTGATTGCATTCAACGGATTCGATCGCGGAAAGTGGCGGCGGATTGAGTTTGAGGTCGCTAATGAACTGTTCGATGTTGCCCTGTCTGCCTTCAACTTCGATCAAAACTCCGGTCGGGTTATTCAAGACACTCCCGCGCAGGTTGCGACGGCTGGCTTGGGTATAGACAAAAGGACGAAAGCCAACGCCCTGCACAATGCCTCGCACCAGGATTTGAGAACGAGTAACCATAGATCAATTCCACGTTTCCGCCGCTCCGGGAGCCATCACTAGTTCGCATAGGCCGACGATAGGTGCTTGCATACTTCGCCCGTTGTATCCGCGTTATGGCAATCGCAGTCCGGCTCGTCACACTCGAAATGTCCCGGCTTAATCATTGACTCAAACTCGTCAGCAAACCGGCGACCGCCTTCCTTTTTACCTTGTTCAGTCAGCGCGAACCTATTCGCGGTTCCGCTTTCCAACAAACCGCTTGAGACCATCACCTCAAGGTCTGCTTCCAGCACTGTTTGTTCGCTCGGAAGAAACTTCTGTAGGTCGACAATAGAAAACTCGCTGCCCAAACCTTCGCCGGTCATCCAGTACATCACCTGCAAAATCTCGTCGCGCGATTTAAGATTGCCGATCTCCTGATCCAGATCGCCGCTCGGGTTTTGTTTTTTCGAGTCGTCCATTATGTGTCAGCTCTTCTCTGCGATGCCTTTGCGATCTCTGAGCCTCTGCGGTGAGTTTTATTACGTCCGAATTCACCGCGGAGACGCAGAGCACGCAGAGTTAGCGCGCAGAGGATAAATCAAACTAAGACTCTATTCTGGATTGCGATCTTCACCTTATAGTCTTCCAGTTTCAACGGCACCTGCTCAAGTTTCAGGTCCGGCCGCTCGATACAATTCCCGCGGCGCAGATCATAACCATACCCATGGCATGAACAACTGAGCATCGGACTTTCAAAAAGGGAGTCGTCCAAGGCCCGTCCTCCCTCGGCACAAGCATTCCGGTACGCATGAAACTCGCCATCAAGCTTCCAAATTAACACGTTGATGTCTTCATAGTTAACTATTTGAAATTGCCCATCTTCGATACTTTGGCTGCGGATGACTGGCACCCACGTACTCGCGGCCGCGCTAGCTGCGGTCTGTTTTCGCTTGATTTGCACGAGCGCAGGTGGCTTGGACTCCGCTGGCGGTTTTTCAATTAGGCGGCCCAAAGCTGCGGCGGCCTTTGCCGTCGCTTCTAACTGTTCCGACAATCCTTCAATCTCTATCCCGGCAAGATCAGGCGCAACCTCGCTCAACGCCCGTTCAATTTCGGCTTTGAGAACTGCAATAGGTGGAGCGCCCTTCCCGCTGCGTATCAGGCGCATGCGCGCGCGGGCGTCATCAATTCCGAGCAGTTCAACATCGCAACCCTGGGAGACGAGGTAGGGACGAAGCTCGTTTAGTTTCGCAGCGACCCGGTCGTACAGGCTCACCGGCATGAGCCCATGAATGAGCAGGATCGATCCAATAACTTCATCGCTAGCCATCCGCGCCAGGATTTCATCGCGGTGTGGTTCCGACTCCAGGTTGGCGATGATGCGGCGCAGGGATTCGCCATGAAGATGTAGCACTAGCTGCACCAAATCGAGAGCCTTGTCACGAACCTCGGTATCCGGATACTGCTCAAGCTCCTCGACCAACGAATTTAGTCGAGCAACCAGCTCTTCCCCCGCGGGCTCCTCAATGTTTTCTTCACTCATGCTAGTTAACTGGCTAACGCCTGGTCTCTCACAGCCTGAATTGCCTCGTCGACTCGGGCCGCGACAACGGGACTAAACTTTAAACCCCATTCGTCGCTCAGAGGTTCCACTTCCACAATTCTCACGTCGCCGGGTAACACGCCGAAATGTTTGCAAACGATCAGCAGGTTGTCCAAATCGATTACGCCGGTAATTGCCTCTTCAATGCGCGCCTGTATCTCGGCGTCTTCGGGAAGTTTTCCATCCCACCGATATACCTCAAGCGTTCCTGGTTTCCGGTCTCGTTTAGCGGCGCCAACAAATACTGCCCGGTCGAATTTGACCGGCGATTCTTCCAGCCATTGATAGATCATGATTGGCCCGAAGTTGAGGTCTTCGACCTGAACTTCAGCGGGCCAATCCATTTCAGTCAGTGTTCCGAGCAGGGTGCGCCCGAAGGACATGTCGCCGAGGTTGGAGTAGCCGATGCCTGAAACTAAGACCATGATTCATTAAGAGGTGTACAGAGTACAAGCTTTAGCTTGCGTGGTTCGCAAGAAGCCAGCGTCCGTCCTGGAAAGAGGCAACCTGAAGGTTGTACTCTGAACGCCTGTTAGCACTCCCCAATCGGATCATCCTTCGGCAGAACAAGCGCAGGTGTTAACCTCGCGAACAATCTCGCGCTCGCCACCATAGATGTGCGTCGTGCAGGGCATACAAGGATCAAAACTGCGAATCGCGCGCAGCATGTCAACGCCGGTGAATTCTTCAGGCTTCGAGAAGTCCTCGATGATAGGAGTATTGAGCACCGCTTCTTCATAGGGACCAGGATTGCCGAAGGGATCGTGCGGCGAGGCATTAAAGGTTGAAGGCGTGACGATCTGGTAGTTGGTTATTGCGCCCTTGTCGAGGGTAAGGTGATGGGAAAGGTACCCGCGTCCCGCTCCCCAGAAGCCAACCCCCATTCGTTCGCCCTTCGGCACCTCAAACTTCGTGCTGACTTTGTCTTCGCCCTTGCGCAGGTAATCGAAAGCTTTCAACACCATCGTGTACGCGACCATGAGGTTATATCCCATGCAATAAGCGCGGGCGCGGTTGCGTTCAAACGCGTTCCAGACCTGGGGAATCTTCCATTCGAAATCCATCTCCGGCAGCATCGTCTTCGGCATATTAATCTTGAGACTGTGACCGGTCGACTCGAGGAATTGGTTCTTCGGCATCAGTCCGGCAGCGGCAGTAGTCCAGATGCGCGCGTAAGCTCCCGCTTCGACTACTTGCCTATCCCAGCGGGGCGCCGTACTCCAGGTGTAGCGATCCTTCCAGCTCTCTTTCGAGGGCTTGGGCATTGTTTCCTTATTCCACGGGTGATTCGGCGAGAGCGGCGCGCCGGAAGGGTCGGTCTTGAACCGCACATTCTCGTTCCAGTTCTCGTAGTAGGAATGCTCGACAAACTCTTCGAGGCCGAGGTTGATCTGCTGTAGTTTCGTCGTTACAAGCTTGCCGTCAATGACGACGCCGGGTGTGGCCCAACGCGCTTCGCCCCACTCGTTACAACGCGCATAACTCGCATCGTAAGAGTTCTCGTCGTCCCACATCCCGAGATCGATCATGTTCATATCGCGCGCGCCGACCTTTTTGTACTCCGGGTTGTAATCGTAGAAGAACTCCGTGAGATCGTCCCAGAGCAGGATCATGCGCTTGGTCCAGTCGATCATCTTCTGCAGTCTCGTGTAGGTTTCGTTGAAGTCAGTGATGGTTACTGTGCTGGACATGCCGCCGGGAACTACTGTCTGCGGGTGTGGATACTTGCCGAAGAGAACGGAGTAGGCTTCGCGCGGCGTGCGCGTCATCTTCAAGCCGTCTAGGTACAACTTGCCCGAAAGCGGGTTGAGCCCCTTCATGATGTCGCCGATAGTCTTGAACTGATGAACTTCGGCGTTGGGAGCTGCGGTGGCCTGAGCTTTTTCCCACATCGCCGGAGTCGTTGCCTGGACGACAACTTGCGAGTAATCAGGCCCGGCAAGCAGGAAAAGATGGAGCGGGTGGTCGTAAAGAAAATCGAGCGAGAGCGCTAGATTGCGAAGCACGGTGCCGAGCGGCGGCGGCGAAATTCCGAAAGCCATTTCAATCGCCTCGCACGCGGCGGTCGAGTGAACGCCGCCACAAACGCCGCAAGCGCGACTGGAAATATAAATCGCATCGCGCGGATCGCGCCCCTTCAAGATTACTTCGTAACCGCGGAAGATCGTGGCCACGGAATTAGCTTCAAGAAATTTGCGCTCCTGTAAATCCGCCACGGCGTGAAACGAAAGCGCACCAGCGACGCGCGTCACGGGAGAAATGCTGACATCCTTGATATGCCCGTTCCTCGCCAATAATTCTTCCAGCTTCTCGCGTTTGATTTCGCGTGGCGTGTAAGCATAAGGATTGGCAACACCCCCGATGAGTTGCGCGTTTCCCTGGGCATCGAATTCAATTGGCAGATTCTTGAAACACATTAAGCGTTCTCCATCGCTATCGGTTTATCTTCAGGCCC
Source organism: Pyrinomonadaceae bacterium (assembly GCA_031365545.1). Classification (GTDB taxonomy): domain Bacteria; phylum Acidobacteriota; class Blastocatellia; order Pyrinomonadales; family Pyrinomonadaceae; genus PSRF01. The sequence continues at coordinate 59,790 of JANLYH010000228.1, forward strand.
GAGTCTCAGACTTTTTCACGCGCTCGTCTGGCAATACCTGGTAGTCATCTTTGTATACGCGATCGGGCAAACTTTCGTGTCCGGCTGGAAATCTCTTGCCGGGCACTTTCTCAGGACGTGTGGCGCCTTGAAATTGCATCGCCTCGTAAAAGAATTCCAGAATTTTGTGAGAGAACGACGTGCCGCCCCCGTGCATCGCCCAGCCGCTCGGCACTGTCTGGTGCCAACGAATCTCGCGGTTGCGCTCGCGCTGACTGATGCGCCGAAGTGAACGAACCACCGAACCCGTCACGCGCGAGGTGTAGCTGGAAATCATTGAACCCGGCGGCGCTTTATAAAAAGGCGAAAACTTATCGGGGAAGCCTGGCATAGTGCACCCGATGCAGGGCCCACCGGCATTCATGCAGCCGCCCATGTGCGCAATCGCACCTTTCTCGGTGATGTTGCATTGAACGACAGGTCCCCAGCAGCCGACTTCAACCAAGCATTCCTTGTCTCCGTATTCCTTGGCAAAAGTGCCTTCTTCGTAGAAACCGGCGCGTCCGCATTTGCGATGGACCGTATCTGAAAATTGCCAGGCCGGACGGCCCAGTTCGTCAAACTCAGGCAACGGCCCGAGACCCTGGAGGAAAAGCAGAATCGCCTGCACTGCATCAGTAAAGTTGTCACCAACGGGCGCGCATCCGGGAATGTTAATAACCGGGAGGCCCAACGCGCTGCGAAAATCCGCGCCCAGCCAATCCATCATGCTCATCGAACCGGTAACGTTTCCATAAGCCGCTGGGATGCCGCCCCAGGTCGCACACGTGCCCACGGCAATCACGGCCGCCGAGCCCGGCGCCAAACGCTTAACCCATTCAGCCGTAGAGACTCGCCGCCGTTGATCGCTCGCGACCCAAAGCGGAAGGGAGCCTTCACCCGCGAACGGCTCGCCAGCGGCGCTTAAGTTCTCATCGGGTATGGAGCCCTCGTAAGCGATCACGTAAGGCCCATCGAGCAGGCCTTGTTCAGCCTTCAACAGCGACTGCATGTAATGGTCGCCGGATTCGAGTTGCAGAACGTAGTGGTGGAGAATCACGAGCGGAATTCCCGGGATCGAGCCTGTTAGCAAATCTTCGAGCGCGGGCTCGGTGGCGCCGCTGACGGATACCGTGCAGCCGTCGCAGCTCATCCCAGCGAGCCAGAAGACGTAGACTTTCTCCAGCGGCCCGAGACTCGCTTGGCTTTTCCCATGCGAGGCCACAATGTCTTCAGCCAACTCTTCCATGGTGCGCCGGCCCACGTTGCCCACCTGATCCGGCAGGCCGACGGTTGACGACACGCGTTGCTGGTGATGGCCAGCCTCGCCCCCGCGTTTCTCTGGTATCTCTCCCATTGAGTCCCTCTTAGATGTTACAGCGTTCGTTCATTCTTCGGCCGTCTACTTCAACAAAGCAGCGCCGACCGTACCAACATTACGATCCACATTGCCGAAGTGTGCGGCAACGGATTCAAGACCGCCCGCAAGCGCAGTCAACCCACCGTTGAGGGTTTCCACGCCGCCCAGCATCTCGGTCTCTTTTTCGATTGCGCGGACGCCCCAGTTAATCTTCTCAATATACTTGCGCACAGACTGAAGCGTTCGCAGCACCAGAAACAAAGCAACGATCAGGGCAATCAACAACGCGGCAGCGAGAAGTGCGGTCAGCACTGTGAGCGTCAATTCCATATCATCTTCCCTTCTCTGCCAGGGCGCGTCCAACGGAACTCAGCTTTTCCGCGATCGATTTCGAGCCCGCTTCAATCGCGATGGCAACGCTCAAAATTTTTCCAGCCACGCTCTTGGTAGTTTCAAGTTTTGCAATCAAAGCCGTGTTGCGTTCTATCCCCTGCGCAGCGGGCAACGTGACGAGCGCAAGTTGGATAATGTCACGCTCAGTTCGCAGGATCAGGAAAACGAGCTTCAGGATTACGAGCGTTAGAATTAGCGCGATGACAAGCGTAGCTGACCAGACAACAATGATTGCAGTTTCCATGATCGCTTTCCTCCGTCTTGCTTAAACGGTTTCTCTGATACCCAGCTTCTCTGCTACAAAGTCCAGGCTGCCGTCTGTAGAAGCCAGATGATCATCGACCAGCATCAAGCCATCTCTGACGCCTACCAAGCCACCGTTGATCGCTTCCACATGACCGGCTAAAGGCTGTGTTTGCGTCTGCGTCTGAACGAGTGCGCGCTCAACCGCCGCCAAGGCGCTGCCAATCTTCCAGAGATTAATGAAGATCGCGATCAGGCTGATGGCCAGCGCCAGGACCAACACCACGAGATAGATCACTGTGAGCCAGGTAAGCAGTCGCATCGCGGTTACCTCTTTGGTCCGAGCGCTTCAGCCAGGGCGCCGATGGTGGTATCAATTGAAGCAGCTCGCTCATTGATAGACAGCGCGCCTTCCAGAATCTGGCCGGCGACCCGGTTGGTAACATTCAACATCCAGATCGATACCGTGTTACCAGCGATCTGCTTGCCCGCGTCCCAGATGTGTTGGGCATGCTTGTCAACACGATTCGCGGCCGCGATGAGCATGATTAGCAAGACGGCTACAATCAAGACCACCACTGCGCCGGCTATCAGTGAGTAAGTCCAAATCGTCATTGTGTCCATGTTCTCGAGCATCTTAGTTCCCTCCCCCCCCTCCGTTACCATTAACTTTGACTTCACGTAAAAGGAAATCGGCAACCTGTGATAACTCTTCAACGATCGGGGCAGTAGCGTCGTAATCAATTACCGCCCGGCCGGTTCGATCCGCTTCTACAACACTGTCGTCGAATGGAATTTTTGCGATTAGCTCCAGATCGTGATTCCGGCAATAGGCCGCGATAGCCTCACCATCCTCGGCGCTGCGAAGTTTGTTGCCAATGCCGTATATGCGTTTGATGCCCAGCTCCCGCGCGAGGGGCACCGTGCGTCCCGCAGTTTCCATCGAACGGTAGTACGGCTCCAGCAGAACTAGCAGCGCATCATCGTTCCTCACCGTGCCACGGCTCATGTGTTCGATGGACGCTTCCATATCCATCACCGTGATATCTTTTGAACTGCTGACAATCTCTCCGACGAGGCTGCGCACGGCAGCGTGGGCACCGCATAGTCAACCAGCGCCGGCATGATCAATGTGAGTTCCAACTAATACCGTGACACCATCAGGCGCCTTCAGTCCATACTTGCCAACTATGTCCGCGACGCTTGTCGTCAGCACATGACGCTGTTGACCATTCTCGTCTTCACGGCGCTCGACAACGCTGCGCGGAATCGCCTCCGTCTCGACGCCTGGACCGAGACCCAGAGCTTGAATAAGATTTGGATTGGGGTCGCCGTCAATAGCAAGTACTGGTAATCCGCGACGGGCGAGGATGCGGGTGAGTGTAGCGCTGATAGTAGTTTTGCCGGAACCGCCCTTGCCGCTGATTGCGATCTTCATTCATGCTCTCCCTGAGAACAAAGATATTGGTAAAGCGGGGGATAACTACTGTTTGCGG
>JANLYH010000234.1:0-3000 GCA_031365545.1 Pyrinomonadaceae bacterium
CATCAACCACTATTTCGCCGCCCAGAAAATCTTGACTTCGCCGCTCACTTGGCATATGTTCCCGCCGCTCAAACAAGATCTTTCTTGCATTAAAGTCTAACGGCTGATCTCCCACGTGTTGTCCTCTGAACAACCAGCCGATTCAGCCAGTTTTCTTTAATTAAATCGTCAACGCTTTTGGAACTGTTGCCCCTGGTCTAACCACCGGCCGCTCTTCACTGTCGACCTTCATAAGAGGTGGAACATGCGGACATTCGCAGAAAAGCAAAATCGACCTCAACGGTTAGTAGCCGCCATCGCTGCTCGGCCTAAACCCGCCAGACGTGCGCCGGATGATCGGCAGCATCGCATCCACCTTTTGCAGCGCACGATCGGCAATCAAGCAGTGCTAAGAATGTTGCGGACTAATAATGAAGAAGGACCGAACGTCAGGTCGACCAGTAGCAGTATGGCATCACCTCGTGTTGGTAACGGTTCCAGCGGGAATTCTGTGCATCCTCCTGCGTCGGGTGTGATCCAGACCAAACTCGCGATTAACCAGCCGGGAGACGAATATGAGCAGGAGGCCGACCGCATCCCGGATCGCTTGATGCGCATGCCCACCCCGCAGCTACAACTCGCTTGCGCGTGCGGCGGCGAATGCGTGGAGTGCCAGAAGGAGCAGCCTAAGCACCGACCTGAGCGTTTGCAAACTAAGCGCGTTGGTCCAAGCGACTCGGGACAGGTTGCCGCACCGCCCAGCGTCAATAGAGTACTAGCTTCACCCGGCCAAGCGTTGGACGCCTCCATCCGCGCGGAAATGGAGCCGCGTTTCGGCCACGACTTTTCCGGCGTGCGCGTGCATTCCAGCGCTGCGGCAGAGCAATCCGCCCAGGACGTGGACGCAAAAGCCTACACGGTTGGACACCACATCGTGTTTAGGGCAGGCCAGTTCGCGCCGACGACACGCGAAGGACAGCGATTGCTTGCACATGAGTTGACGCACGTGCTGCAGCAGAGCGGCGCAGAGGGAAACGGCGCGAGTGGAAGCAATGAAAACCATGGTCTGTCTTCTACTGTTATGTCCTCTGAACCTAGGCACGCCGCCGCGAGCGGACAGGGAACCCTACAGCGCGAGAGTGCCGAGAACGAGGAACCGAAACCCCTGCTGGAGCCATTGGATCAGACGGCCACATGGTCGCACTGGGTAAACTCTCTTTATGAAGTCCATAAGGAAGGTGACCAACGATTGGAACATGTGCTCAAGGAGGAGTGGTTCAAGAATTTGTTTAAGGCGGACGCGCCTGTGGCTGAGAGTCTTGGGGCAATGCGGGAGTTGGGCGTTGTAACGCTACTTAGCCCGTTACAGATTGGACTAGGGATTCTTGGCATCATCGAGGGAGTCGAAGAGGGCGGCGAGAAAGGCATCAAGCACACAATTACGGGAGGGCTCGATGTCGTATCGGGCGGCGCAGGACTTTTGGCCCCGGTAGCCGGCGGGTTAGCGACAACAGTGGGGGTTGGTGCTGCGGGCGCCGCAATGGGCCTCGAAATCGGCGATGCCGGGATTACAGAACTCAAAGAGCACGGAGTTGACCCTGCTCGTCTGGCGGCAGATATTGGTCGCAGCTTGGCTCGCATCCCTGTAGTGGGTCCGCTCGCTGGCATTATTGGCACCTTTCTCGGCAGTGTGGCTATGACACCCGTTGTCGGGTTAGCCGGACTGTGGCGCGTGACGAAAAACCTCTTTCACGGAATCGAAACGGACCCCGAGGAGATCTACCTACAGTTGCATCCACCGCGGGCTGATATCGGTCCGGAGCACGAGCAGATCGGACCAACTACCCAAGTCGCTTACGAGACCGTTCCGCCACCTCGGGATCCTTCGGCTGTCTTATCGAAGAGCAGACGGCGATCGAAGAAGGCGGAGGTTCAAAACTTGAGGCAGGCGCTAAAGCAATTCCGTCAACAGCTAGCCGCCGTTAAGTCAACGAGACATCACCAGACCGTTCCGCAGGCTCCGGGCTCTTTGGCTGTCTTATCGACGGGCAAACACCGCTCGACGAAGACACAGCTTCCAAACTTGAAGAACGCACTGAAGGAATACTTTCAGAAGCTAGCCACCGTTAAGCCAAAGAGACGTCAGCGGCGCAAGTAACCATTAGTCCATCGTTAGCAAAGGCATCACAATCAACCGGAGGTTGGTTGTGACGGACGTCAAGCAGAAGCGTCTGAATAAGTATTGTCGATAGCCCAAATGTCTGGCTTCTTGGCTTGTCGCACAGTTACTGGTTCTTCTTTGCTGCGTCAGCTTGCTTCGCAGCGCCAGGTTGTGTTGGAGCCAACGCTTGTTTCAGAAGGTCGCTGGCGCGCGCGAAGTTTGCCGCGAAGATTGCAGCGTTGGGATCGTTGTTCTGTTTACTCAAGGCCTGGGCCTTCTCGTATTGCGGCGTTGCCAGATCAAGGCGCGCACTTTTCTCGTAGGCTTCGCCGAGACTGTCATAAACGTTCGCCGAGTTTGGATAGCGTTCGACGTTGCTCTTAAACGTTGCGATCGCTTCCTCAAAGTTACCGCCTCCCAGGTATTGGTAACCAATCTGATTCACGAGCGCTTCGGGCGTCGGAATCGCGTAACCAAATTTCTCCGAGAGCCACTTGTAATGCTCGTCGGCGGCCTTGAGTCCACCGGCCACTGCGCCGGTCGCCGGATCGCGCGGCATCTGCCAGCCCTCAAACACCTTCCGCAAACCAAAGTAGTGACTACGCAAAACCACTGAGCCGTGGTCTTCGTCCGGCATCTGCTCCGCCTGCCATTCGAAACCCTTGATATTCGTCCTGCTTAGCAGCTCCTTAAACGCGACAAAGTCTTTGCCAATGTCGCCGGGTTCGTTGCCGATTGAGGTGAACAACGTTGCGTGCAACTCCTTGCGTGTTTTGAAAAACTCTTCCGCACGTTTCAATGTTGCTTCGTCGCTCCACTGCAAAGATGGGCTGACTGCAATGTAAGAATTGAAGAGCTCC
>JANLYH010000001.1:0-8293 GCA_031365545.1 Pyrinomonadaceae bacterium
CAGCCAGGGAGATCAGGCCGCCTAGTGGCCAAAGCAAGAGAAACACCAGCTTGCTTCCGGAGCCGACAGCGACGATGGCAGGCGTCTTGAAGATTCCAGCGCCAACAACAATCCCGGCGATTATCGCGACGGCATCTACGACCGAGAGTTTCTGGCGAGGCGCTTCCACTGGCGAACACTTCCGGCGTCATAGACTGAAGTGAACAGATTGATAAAAGATTATTGCTCCTGCATTATAACCAAAGACTGGGACAATCGCATTACAGAGATAATCGTTATCGCGGCAGTTGATCCATGCGTGTTGTCCTGTCACCCCAACCGGTCCGGAGGTTTGGAACCATGAAAGCTATTTTCACGTTTCACCTGATTCTGACGTTACTGGTATTGTCGGCATCTTCTTTGTTGTCTGCTGATAAGCAGACGCTGACAGCGGCTGAAATTATCAGTAAGCATCTGCAGGCGGTAGGGGGGAAAGGAGCTTTGGCAAAATTCCACTCGCGCATAGCTATTGGTACTGTCAAGAAAGACGACGAGCCCGAGACAAAAATGGCGATAATGTCTGAATTGCCGAATCGCGTGTCTGCGATTTTTGTTTTCTCCAAATATGATTGGCAGTTGACCTACGACGGGACCAAAGCGTTTATTCGGCCGCTGCTGCCGCGCGATTTCTCTCCAATACAGGACAAGTACCAGGAGATGCTCGCGTCGGGTCTAATGTTTAATAGCATTTCACTTTACAACGCGCTGCTTGAAGACGAAGGTTCGGGAACAAAATTTGAGGCGAAGGGGATGAAAACGATTAAAGGTCGTCCCACCTACGTAGTTGATATCAAGCGGCCCAGGGGAAGGTCTGCGCGGTTGTATTTTGACGCGGAGACTTTCATGTGGGTGCGCACAGACTACGGCAGGGCGCAGGTATCAAAACCGATGGGACAATTTACCAACGACATCGTTCCCCATGGCGAAGATGAGCTAAGCGTGGACTTTTACTTTGAAACCTCGGACTTCAGAGATGTCGACGGCGTGAAGCTGCCCTTCAGGTATGAGCAGAGCGTAACTTCGCCAATCATCAAGCAGAAGAAGGTGGGCACGATTTCCGGAACCATCACAGAGTATCGGCACAATGTACCAATCGATCCTAAAATGTTCGAGTAATAACTTTAGTGTGCAACTTCAGTCCTACCGTTTGCGTTTGGTTTACCACGCTCCTGAGCGCGTAGCTCCTTGATTATTTCCTTAACGCTGTCAGCGTCTCTTGCGGTGGGTGCCAAGCTAAGATATTTTTCGAGCGCCTGAATAGCCTGCTTAATTTCACCCCGCTCATTGAAGAGCGCTCCCAGAAATCTGTAGGCTAACGCCACGTCTTCTCCGCCGAGCTTGATCACCAGATTGAGTTCGTTTTCAGCTTCGGAGTGTTTGTGTAAATGAATCAGCGCTTTGCCACGGAAGAGATGGGCCGTCGCCGATCCAGCCTTCATTTCCGTGGCGTGATGTAATTGCGTTTCAGCTTCCGCATAATGCTTATTGGTCAGCAACACGACGCCGTAGTTAAGCCTTAGCTCGAAGATTTCCGGCGCAACTTTTACGGCCGAGTCCAAGGACTTTTCTGCCTGCTCAAACTTACCGAGCCGTTGATAGATGACTCCCATTTCATTCAGAGCCAGAGAGAATTGCGGGTACAACGCTACGGCTTGCTGTAATTGGGTGAGCGCCTTCTCGTGGTCTCCCGCGCGTTCCGACTGCATGGCTTTCTCGTAAAGTTCGGCGGCAGGTTTTGGAGTTGCCATCAGCGCCGCATTAATAGCCCCTGCCCTTTCGCGTGAGGCTTTATAGCGTAGCCGGATCTCCAGATTGTAGGTGCGGCCAAACAGCGTGCCGCGACTGCTCACCGTATCGATCACTTCAACTTGTTCGTTGACCGGTTCATAATTGCGTTCGCCTTCAATGGTTACCGTATAACTACCGCCTACAACTCTGCGAAACATGAAAGCCCCGTTGTCGTCAGTCATCGTAAAAAAGTCACCGCCCCTAATCCCGTTGAGCCTGATCCTGAGGCGCCTATCAACACTCTGCCCCGAAGGATAATAGACTCGCCCGGCTATTACGTTAGTGCCCAGGTCGCGGCCGCCCGTGCCTGGTGAGCCCGGATCTGGATCAATACCACCCATCTGAGCGCGGGAAGAGATGGGGAGTACCAGGGTTGCCAGTGCCATGCACAGGAAATAAAAGGTATGTCGTGCCGCTGTGGGTAGGAATTCGCAAAGCATCCTAAACTCCTAATTCAATATTCCGTAGACCCTACTAACATCGCGGCGAAAGAGCCGGAGACTAATCGGGCAAACGCTGGTACCAAATCATGTGGTCACCGTCGTCGGCTCGATCCGAGTAAACTACAGTTAGATAATCAATCGAGCGTACGCGAGAAAAGGGCAGTTCGACGAGCCCATTGTTTGAAAGCAGCACGCCGCCCGGGCGAAGCATTCGTTCTATATTCAGCATGGCGAGGCTTTGTTCAAAGACATCGTAGTAAATAAGAATATTGGTGGCAATGATCAAATCGAAGCGTTCATTGGGAGCCAAAACCGGACGCTGTAACACCACATTCAAGTCGTTAACTTTCAAGCGGGAAACGAAGCCAGGGGCGATGTCGACGGCCCGCACTTTTAGCCGACCGGCGTTCGTGGGGATGGCGGCTGGAGTTACTGACCTGCCAATTTGATCTCCGAAATGTTCCCAATAACTGACAACTTCTGGATTCCACTTTAGGTCAAGATCACGCGGCAACTGAACCGTGTAGCTCACACCTCGACGAGCTCGCAGTTTTGCTTTTTCAAGATGATCGTTAACCCGCGGACTGATGTCGAAGGTTTCAACCTGCAACGCTTGAGGCCGCGAGAGGCCTAACCGCAGTAAACTATCGACAATGGCGAGCGGCTGAATCGTTTGCTGCGGATAAAAGTCGAAGCCATCCTGTTTATCGGTAAAGTCGAGGCCCGGTCCGACGATGGCGACGCGACGGATACTCCCGGTCGCAAGCAAATTGCGTTGCTGCATTGCTTTCAGAGACTCTTCGATCGCGAAATTTGGTAGCAGTGAGGTGTCTGAAGAAAGACCGCGGCTTCGATACAGCGTAGAACGCTCCGCAAACTCTTCGCTGGGATCACCCAACATTCTTGCTGCGGCCAACGCCTTTGCATAACCCGCTTGTTCGTTGAGCACTCTCACGACACTCGCCAGTAAAAATTCTTTGAGTTGGGCGCGCCCAGTAGTAACCCGCGGGTCGTACCCTTTCTTTTCGACCATTAGTCGACGCTCAAACGCGAGCCGTTCGTTATTGCCGGGAGCGCCGATTCCTTTGATCAAATCGTCTGCCCGCGATTGAAGCACCTGTGAAAGCTGAGACGGAGCCGCTGCTCCCAGTCTAGTTTCCGTTTGCGAGATTCTGGCAATCTCTTCTGGCGATATGCGCCGCTGTTTTGTGTAAGAAGTGCCGAATAGGAGAAGATTAATCAACGAATCTTCATCGCCTAACGCCAGGCGGGCGCGAATTTCAGCGTCACGATTCCTGATCCAATTCGGCCAAGCTGAAATCAGTCCGTCGGGCCGCTCAGCCTGCAAGGCCGCGGGTAAAATGTCGCGTAGCGCCTTCAACACTGGTTGCGCTTCGGTCAAACTCAGGTATACCGCCTGCCGCTGAGGAGTTTGACTGGAGGTTGTTGCCGTAGAAAAACAAAACGCTAGGAGCAAGAGGAGAAAAGCAATCAAGGATTCGCGCTTCGAAAACATTGGTGTACCCAAGAGTCCTGAATGGTTTAGAGCCTTTGGTAAACTCGAGCTTCGCGGAACCATTGTCTTCCACGATTAGTAACCCGCCGCCCCTCTCAGTGCCTAGTTGTGGCTAAGTAGATCAGGCCCATCAACGGGAGGGGCGCGGAGGAAAAGAAAAACGGGGGAGGTCCAAGCCCCCCCCCCGGAAAACTAACAATCTCGCGAAAGCTAAAAGATGAACTTGGCTGCGAGTTGGACATTGCGACGCCCATCTCTAAAACCAAGCACTGAACCGCTGTTGACCTCGGGGCTGCCGTAATCAACAAAAAGGTTCGCATGATTCATCAGATTGAAGACTTCAGCGCGAAGCTGAAGGGCATACTTCTCGCTGAAATGAATCTTCTTGTAAAGACCCATATCGATATTCCACAGGCCGGGGCCACGGAACGCATTACGCTTCGTCATATCAGAAGGATACGGACCGAAGTTGTAATTGGTTATCAATGGGTTAGTTGGCACTCGTCTGGTCTGATTGCTCAGATCGGCGAGGATGAATGAATTTGCGTCTCCGGTTGTCGGCGGGTTGCTGTTATTGAATTTAACAGGTCCTGACGGCAACAAGCGGGCGCAAGTGATGCTGGCAAAGGTGCAGTCGTAAATCGTTACAGGATATCCCGATCTAAGAACGACCGTTCCATTAAGACTCCAACCGCCCAGCAGGTGTCGTGCACCAGCACTGCTAGCCTTATCAAAATAGGTAGGTTGATAAACAAAGCCGCTGGTAAAGCGATGTCTCACGTCAAAGTCGGCATAACCGTAGTCATATTCCGGGTGGAACTGATCGGTAAATCCAAGGAAGAACGTCTGAGACGTATCCGCAAACGTAGAGCTGAGGTTATCTTTAGCGAAGCTCATCGTATACCTCGCGGTGAATCCCAGTCCGGTGCTGCGGAAGTTGCTGCTTTCAAACGACGCGATGACAGCATGATAATTTGACAAGCCATCGTTACGTCGCGTGTTCATGCTTGAGGCGAACGGGTTAAGCCTTGTGGTTGTGACGCCTACCGCATTAGGAATGTTGGGTAGACCGTAAGCCGGCCGGCCTTGGGTGCGATTTTGGTCGCCAATTGAGTAAAGTTGTCGGCCTGCCGAACCGGAATATTCCAGCGAGACAACCGAACTGCTACCCATCTGATGCTCGAATGATGCGCTCCAGAAATGGGCGTAGGCATTGTGGATATTCTCATCAATGTGACGCGCTGAAACTGGAGAGAACAACCGGGCTGGGCCCGTACCTGAGAACGGACCATAGTTGTTGATGTTTACCGGCAGGGTTGCGACATCTCCCGGGCCACTAACGGCGTTAGCTGAAAGAGCCACAACGCCGTAGTTAGGTGGATTAAACATCAAATTGAAGGTGACGTTACCAAAGTTTCGTTCGTAAGCTATGCCATAGCCGCCGCGGAGACTGGTCCGGCCATCACCGAACACGTCCCAGGCGATACCAACGCGGGGAGCAAAGTTATTCCGGTCTGGTTTCCAGAGCTGGCCAATCGGGCTATCGGGCGCGGAAAAGAAACGCCCATTTGCAATTCGCTCCTGCTGAGTAGCCCCGGTGCCGTAATAGAAGTTGGCGTCCAGCTTGGGATCCTGAGTATTGTGCTGTACGCCGTAAAACTCATAGCGCAAACCCAGGTTCAAGGTGACGCGAGGGCGAATACGCCAGGAATCGTTGAGGTAAGCTGCCCACTCGTTGTAACGGTTACTCCGAGAGAAAGCTGGCGGACCGACCGGAAGAGGAATGCTCGCCCCGGGGAACCTGTTGCCAGGGTTAATGGCCACACTGAATCTCACCAGGTTACCGGTAATGAAATTGCTCAACGCTTCGCCGTTTGTGTTACCCAAGGTTTCCACCGCATACGAATACGCGCCAAAAGTCTTGTTGTCGCGGATCTGTATGAACTGTCCGCCAAACTTCCAGTTGTGCTTGCCAACGGTGTAGTTCAAGTCCTGATTTAACTGGTAAAGGTTCTGCGCACCATTAAACGGAATAGCGTTGCCGGGCGAATACGGCAGGTAGCCCGGGAAAAGAATATTGACGCCTTGCAGATTTACCGTTCTCGTATCCTGCATGTAGAGCGTTGGCACGAGCGGTTGGTCGCCGAGCGGTTGTCCACCGTTCAAGCGGTTGAAGGCGAGCTTAGTTGAGGAAACGAGCCTCGAAGAGAAGGAGTGAGTTATGTTGAGTAGCGCGTTCTGGTTGAAATTCGTGGAGCCGGTGCTGAATCCCTGATAGGGACTGTAGGCATTGGTTCCCTTAGAGAACTTCTGGCTTTGCAACGCATACCGTCCATATATCTGGGTTTTATCCGAAAGATTGTAGTCAAGACGGTTTACCGTTTGATACTCGTTCTCCGGTAAACCACCGCCCACGTCTCTCGGCGTGGAGAAGGTCACCTGTTGGAAAACCGGCGTGCTGGGATTGGCAGTCGCAAACGCTAGGAAGGCGTTCGTTCCCGGGCTGTTAGGAGTAGGCACAAAAGTCGAAGAACCGAACGCAGAAACGACCTGAGCAGCCGAAATAGTGGTGCCCGGCGCCCCGTTTAGTTGATATGGCGCAAAGAATGCTCGCGTTGCACCGTTGCTGGCCGCGAGGAACTGAGCAGTCGGAACCCACGCGACTCGTGCGCCGCCACTGCGGACTTTGATGACTTCAGTGTTGCTGAAGAAGAAGAGCTTGTTCTTCAGATTGATGGTAGACGGGCCGCCCTCGCCAAAGCGTGGTAAAATAACGGGTCCGCCAATCGAATAGCCATACTGGTTGCGCGTGAACACCTGTCTCGGAATGCTGCGCGCGTTGTTGTCAAAACCGTTCGAAGCCAACCGCGAGATGCGATTGAATTCATAAAGGGTTCCGTGAAACTCGTTCGATCCTGCTATGGTTGCGACATTGACTATGCCGCCCGAGGCGCGCCCGTATTCAGCCGAGAAGTTACCGGTGATCACACGGAACTCCTGTACAGAGTCGAGCGGGACCGACTGGCCGACGGTTGCGGTAAACGTATCTACGTTTTCAGTGCCGTCGAGCAGAATGCTAGTGCTCGCCGAGCGCTGGCCGTTGATATTGTACCCTGTTCCGCGGCCTCCACCTGGTTCAGCTGTAACGTTGCCAGAGGTGCCGACGAGGTCGTAAGGGTTGCGCGTCAGAGTTGGCAGCTCACGAATTTGTTTCTGATCTATTACATTCGATAGTTGTTGATCTTGAGTGTTAACTTCGATGCCGCCGGCCCCCGCAACAATCGTAACGTTGGCCGCCACAGCCTGAGTTGAGAGTTTTGTGTCAAGTGACAGTTTGCCTCCTACTGAGACTTGAGCTCGTTGGGTACTTTCAGCAAAGTTCCCTCCCTTAATAATGACATCATAGAGTCCGGGCTGTAGATTCGGTACAGTGTAAACTCCCTGATCGTCTGTTGTAGTTGTGCGTTCCGCTCCAGTCGTAATGGATCTTACGGTTACTGACGCGTTCGGCACGACGAGATCTTGTGGATCCGTAACTTTTCCAGTTATTTGGCCAGTCTCACCCTGCCCAAAGGCGGCGACAGTGAGCGTGGCCAGCAAAAACAAAGTGGCGAGCGAGGTTGCGAGTAACCTGGCCACCGTATGATCAAAAGTCGTTTTCATTTTGCCTCCTTAAACTTATTGAACTGATCCCTGCCGATCGCGCTTTTTGGAACCCCTGCGAAATCCTGCGAAATTTACAATACCCGGCCCCGGCAATCGGACAAAAGAATGAGTAGCACGTGTTGGTTTCCCAGATCGCAATTTATATGCCCTTGTGGAACTCCGCTTCGAACTCCCCTTGTTCAGTTAGTTATCCGCTCCATCTCATGGAACAGCCCTCTAATGATCCAAAAAAATGGGCAGGCTATCCATAAATTTGGGGTCGGGTGCGTGCCGAGTTTCTCAACAATTCCTGTTTAATGTTTGTGAAGCGAGGCTCGATCTCGGAGAGTTTTGCGCTAGGGATTGGGTCGGTCGTTGTCAGGCGAAGCGCCCTTGAGGAGTAGAAAATAATCCGAGCCGGACCGGGGCAGGTTCAAATTCAATTCGGCGGAGAAAGAAATCTTGCAAACGACTTCAGGTCAAAAGGATGAACCGGCAGGCCGAGGTTCGCGGTCAGCTCCGTGAGCTTCATCCCGTCGAGCATGATCTCTTCATCGCTCTTTAGTGTACTCCTGGGGATAATCACGAATTCACCGCTTATGCGTTCGCGGGCCGAAAGCAGATCGCCGCCCGTAAGCAAACCCGCTACTGAAACATCGCCGCCAAAGTAGTTGTTTTCAACTCCCTCGACAATGAGTTTGCCGCCAAAGCGGGCGTTGAACTTTTCGATGAGTGGTTTGAATACTGGGGCGAAGAGTGTGCCGGTCAAGATCGTTCCCGGTAGCTTGGCCTCAGGCGACAGCGGTCGCCGTTCGAGGCGTTTCAATAGACCGGCAAATTCATTAGTGAAGGAGCGCACCAT
>JANLYH010000011.1:0-2242 GCA_031365545.1 Pyrinomonadaceae bacterium
TTGGTGCGATTAGGAGTTTCGATCCGAACACCAGAGACCGCGGCGTCAAGGAAGCAAGGTTTGGTGTGCTCAATGATGCGGCCCTGGGTAATACCGCGGGTGGACATTGCCGAGCCTGCCTTCAGGAAGTCGAGTTCCTGGATAACCCGGCGGTTGATGTTCTGCTAAATACCGGTTCGAACGCAGGCGCGGTGCGGACGGCGATTGCTCAAGCGATGGCCGGTGCAATTATTGATGACCTGGTGAACCCCTGAAAAACAATAAGGGGAAGCTGCGCCACCTAATCTGGAACTTAATGCGTTGTTAAGTCAGACCGAGATTGGCCACCGGATTCCTTCTGCTATTCGATCGCCTCTCTGGTTGCTTGATAAAGCTGATCTCGTCGAACACACGATTGGAGAAACATGGCTGGCACTTTTCATTTCGAAGGCAATAAGGCCGTCACTCCCGACGGCACGGTCTTTGGGACCAAAAAAAATCAGGGCTGCTTCAATTTTGGAAATACCTCCATCGCCGACTTCGTTCACGCTAACGCGAGCTCTTTTCCGAATCTATCGGCGTCGCGCTTACGGGTCATGTCGGCGGTATCGGTAAATGAGGGAAAGTTGGAAGCGATCAATACTTTCGACAACGCATTTCTGACGTTCGGCTGCTTTCAATGGACTGTCGGGGCTGGCGATGGGGCGGGCGAACTGCCAGCAATGATTAACCAACTCAAGCAAGCAGACGCTACGGTCTTCGATCAACTATTGGGCCAATTCGGGCTTGATGTGGCGTCTGTGAGTAGCCCGCCAGGTCAACAGCCGACGGGATTCTTCTCGTTAAATGGCTCGGTAGTTAGACAAGCATCAGACAAGGAAAACAAACTGCGAAAATTGGAAATGGCGTTTCGCTTCTTTCGCGCAGGCCACGACAACACGATGCGCCGAGTGGAAGTTGAATATGCAGCGAGTCGCATCGATCTGTTCTTTCGCGATGAGCACCACAAAATTCGCAACCAGTTCATTGCTGACTTTGTAAGTTCGGAATTCGGCGTTGCGTTAATCCTCGACGAACACGTGAATCGTCCGGGACATGTTCCTGGAACGCTCGCCGGTGCAGTGGATCAATTCATTGCTTCAAGCGGAAAAAACGATCCTGCAACCTGGAACGATCAAGATGAGGCCAGCCTGTTGAATATGTATATCCAGCGCCGAAATAGTACAACGATGACTGATTCCAACAACCGCGCAAATCGAATCAGACAGGCAGTTGCCAACGGACTCGCTTCTGATAGACGTGGTTCATTTCAGCCGGTTTAGGAACGCCGGCGCTATGATTGACGACTTGACGAATATCTATTCGGAATCTTGTTCTTGAGAAGTCTAGTTACAAAGGAAATCACATGAAACTCAAACTCCATTGGCGCTCTCTATTGTTGGCTGCGTTTGCAATTCTCGTTTTCACTGCGCACGTCTCCCGGGCGCAGGACGAAAAGCCGCCGAAGCGGTTGCGAAGCCCGGCGACGGTCAGAGGTCTCGTCGGTGGCGAATCGATGGACAAGTATGTGATTCGCGCTCGCAAGGGTCGCACTATGACAGTGCGGATCTCCTGGCGGAAGGAAGGCGACAACCACGCCGACTTCTCGGTTGCCTCAGCCTCGGAAGGGGACGGCGAACAGCTTACCGGTCAGGAGTCTGACAACGGTAAGCGTTGGACTGGGAAAATTCCCAAGACCGGAGACTATCTCATCTCTGTGACGGCTGTTCCGAGCGCGAATTACACGCTTAGGGTTTCAGTCAAGTGAAGTCTATTGCACGCCCGACGCCAAACGATGGTCCATGAAATTGTCTCCGGAAGCAGGCTTCTCGGTAGGTTGCGCTAATTGCAACCTTGCTTTGCCAAATAACTCAAATCACGTTGCCACGGCCGGATTTTCCGGCTGTCGCTACGATTAAAGGAACACTACACATGAGCCAAACAACGAACCAAGCCGGTCTTGAACTGATCGAATCTTTCGAGGGCCTGCGTCTCAATTCTTACCAGGACAGCGTCGGCGTCTGGACCATAGGTTATGGTCACACACTGGGCGTGAAGCAAGGGCAGACCATTACGCAGCAAGAGGCGCAGGCTTTCCTGCAACAGGATTTGGGAGTGGCCGAAGCCGCTGTGAACAAACTCGGCTTGACCTTAACCGACAATCAATTCGCCGCGCTCGTCAGTTTCACCTTCAATCTTGGAGGCGGCAATTTGAACAAGTTGA
>JANLYH010000036.1:0-14280 GCA_031365545.1 Pyrinomonadaceae bacterium
ATGAACACAGATCGTGCACTTTTACCGAGGCTCCCCGGTAGGTAAGTGACCTTTTCATGTCTCCATCTGCGCTTTGCAAGTTGCCGTTGGTCTCGCTCATCGAGCGCGACGTCAAACGACGGCGCTACTACACGAACATCATGACCTGCCGCGCTGAGCGAATCGGCTTCCCGAAGCAGGCGCGGATTGTGGCAAACGTGCATGGCGCCGATCAAACAGATTCTCACTCTAAGAAAAAAGAAACGCGCGTATTCAATTACAACGCGATGCCCACAGATTGTTTTCAGGCAGGGGGCTATGATGATCCCAGGCTTTGCCCTCAACCGTCTTTAATTCATATTTGAAAAGCTTCAGCCTTTCGATTAAGGCCTGCGATTTTGCGGACATGTCAACCGAGGTATCCAACACCTCGAGAATTATGTTATCGATGCCCGATAAAGACTCCCCGAGACTGTTGATGACTTCGAACTCATAACCCTCTACATCTATCTTCAGCAAACGGATGTGCTCAACACGTTGCTCGATAAGAATTGTCTGCAATCTCTTGAGTGGCACGTAGAAAACTCTAGCCTCATCATTTACGGGGTCCAGACACATTGAGAGACGCGATGTATCAGTCTCTACCTGTTGATGTAACCGGACTGTGGAATCCTCTTCGCCGATGGCTGCAACGTAGAGGGCCAGGTTTTCGAAGCCATTGGCGCGCCAGTTGGCCAGGAGCTTCTGGCAGTTGTAGGGCTGGGGTTCGACGGCAATAACCTGGCCTTCCGCTCCAATGCAGCTACGTGCCAGCAGCGTGTGATATCCGATATGAGCGCCAACGTCGACATACCTGTCTCCGTTACGAAGTATTTTGGTGTAAAGGGCACTGGTTAATGTTTCAAGAGATCCATCTCTGAGCAAATCGGATTGTATCCAGTCGATTGGATCGAGTTCCATCATGAAACCGTAGGTGCTCGTAAAACGATGCGCAGAAAAGAAAAACGCCTTCGAAAATTCAGTAATTCTCGACTTTCCTTTAAATTGCGGTAGACGAAGGAGCGCGCGGTAAAATTTCAAAACCATTCTTTGTCAGTTACGGAGCGGCTTTCGGTGTTTGCCTGGGGGTTGCTAGGCACGATGGCCGACAACGCGGGCCGGCGCACCGACAGCGATGGCATACGGAGGAATTGAATCTTTCACAACCGAGTGCGCGCCGATCACGGCTCCTCTGCCGATTATGGTTCCTGCCGCTGAACCTAGTATTAGACATCCCTGCCCGATCCAAACGTCATCTTCGATAATCAATTGTCCGATCGTGTCGCCTTGCTGGTTGATGTTCGTATATTTGTCCTTGAAGTTGTGCGACGAGTCGCGCAGCGATGTAAATTCCGCGATGCGCACATTGTTGCCAATCGCAAGCTTCTTAAAAGATCCAAGTAGAATGTCGTGGGCCAAATAACAGTTCGCCCCAATCGTGATCTCCGCCCGCGGATTCGGCCATGCCTCAATGAAACATCTATCGCCGATCCAGGTGTCCGCGCCTACAGCCACGAAGCCTCCCGGTATCTTGACGAAAATCCCCTTGCCGAACATGGCGCTCGCCGAGATGTCAGACGGACACAAGAGTCTCAACTTTAGTCGAACCGCCTTCGATCTGAGGTTGGGCCACTGACACAAAGTCCGGTACAAAACAATAGCGAGCGCACGATATCCATATCTCTGTTTCGCCGATCGCCAGCGTCCCACAACACTTGGGGCGGCAAGGGCGACATTGCTCTGGAGTGGTTTATTAATTTCTGAGTTGTCGACCAATCTAAACCTCTAGGGTGACTGGGATTTTCCGGCGCACTACGGATTGACTAGTCTCATTAGTCGCTGTGTGGCCGGCCTCAACCTGACCGGAGCAAGATCCGCTATCCAGCTACCAATCTCACTCCGCCCTCGCAGCAGAAAGAAAAGTGAACCAAGCGCCAGCGGTAGTGCGGCCGCCCAGCGAACCACCACGGGAAGAGTCAAACTGATGGCCAGAATCAACCCAATGCCGAGACAGGTCCAATAGAACGCCCGGCGAAAAGAGGATGAAACGGCCTCTGTCTTGTGACAAAACTCCAACGCCAAAACGTAACTGCTTATTTCGGAGAAAAAGAATGCCCACACCAATCCCCAACCCAGGTAACGCGGAACTATTAACAAACTCAGAATCACGACCAGCACCGACTTGATTATCCCAAAACCAAGCGAGACTCCTGTACGGTTTTTCGCCATCATCACCGTAATAATAGGGGCTCCGATTGCAGAAATCGCGGCACTTGCGGTCAATGGCATGAAGAGACGAAAAGCCTCGCTATAGGCTTTCCCGTAAATAAGGAATATAAGGTCACTAAGAAACAACGAGAGAATAAGCAGCGGTATAGTCAGAAACACGAGCGACGAGAACGCTTTTTCCAGTAGCGCGTTATATGCACGACGATCCCCGTGCGTTCCGCCCTCCTCTATCAGAGCTGGTGTGATCACAACCGAAATCACGCCCGGTAAGATCAAAATAAGCGCCCGCAGGCCGTTCGCAGTATTGAAAATTCCAAGTTGATGCTGACCGTTCGGCTGCCGGGCGAGAAACGCAAAAACGAAGGTTACTACGGGTGTCAAAGCAAACGCCCCCACCCAGATTGGGGCGGAAAACTTCAGAATGACCCTCAACTTCCTGAAAGCTCTCCAGCCTGGCCACCTAAGAATTGCGCTGTCTGTGAACCAAAGTTTCAGCAGGCCCCAAATAACGCACAGAAGCGACCCACCTACATATGCCAGCAGTGCTCCTTCACTCCCAAAAGAGCCGAGCATGAGTGCGAAGGTCGCGATTGCCGTTGCCTGAAGCAGGTTAAAGATTGCAAATTCCCGAAACCGTTGTAGGCCCGAGAAAACGCCATTGAGCAAAGCCGAGATTAAGTTTGCCCAAGCCAAACAAAGACACAGGCCAAGTATTGCATTACTCGTGTTTTCGGGAAATATCCAGCCAGCCCAAAGACTGCGACATAGCCACAGAGCCACAAACAAAACCGTGGCAAACAATGTCGCGCTCCATATTATAACCGCTGCGAATTGCGTTCCTTCCTTCTTATCTTTGCGGTAGTATTCGGCGACAAACTTGTAGCTGGCGTCACCAAGTCCCAGCCCGGTGACCAGTGAGAGTGTCAGCGCCATCGAAGTAGCAAGTCCAAAGACGCCAAATCCCGCGGGTCCTAACAAGCGAGCGATCAGGACAGCCGTGAATAGTTGAATGGGCTTTGCAAGGACGGTTCCCACAAAAACCCAACGGCTCGATTGAGTAATACTCGGCCGGGGACCTGGGGCAACGGCAGATAGTTCTGGAGCGCCAACTGCCACTGCCGAAAGACTCAAGTTATCGATAGTTTCCAAGGTCTTGAAGGAAGGCGAAACCGAGGAGGTCAACTCAAAGACCGAGTTGAGGCCGATGACGTCACCGTGATCTAGCTAGCCTGGGGTAATTTCCTGGTAAGGATCAACTGATCCAAAAACAACGTGATATCAAAGCCATCGCCAAAAGTTTCTTCCGCGCTCCGCAGGAGATCCGATTTCATCGGAAAATCTGCTTCAGTACCGAAGCTGCGCACATCATCGATCACGATGGCATTTATCTTGTCGCGGTAATTCACGAGCGCCTGCAACTCTTCCGCGGCGGGCTCCGCCATATCCCCGCAAGCAGTCTCGCCGCTCGAGTAGTGGCCGTCCAGGAACAGTAAGACCCGGTCCAAATCTTGATTAGCCAGCAAATCAGGCAGAATCTCTAACGCATCACCCTGAATCACCTTCACATTCTTCCGGTTGGTTAAGAAACGGGTGGCAGCCTGCGCAAGCTTAGGATCCAGTTCGATGGTGTAAACCTTTTCGAAAACTGAAGCGCATCGCGCAGCAGTTACTCCTCGGAATGTCCCAGCTTCCACGAATATTTTTGCACCCGTCTTTTTTCTCAGGCGATTTATTGTCAGGAATTTTGTATAGCTATGCGGATTGGAAAACTTCCCGCGAGCAATCAGGGAAAGGTCTTTTAGAAATCCCGCCAGGCCTCTGCAGTATAAATACAGTCTACTAAGCATCAATGAAAGTATTCGAAATCACGGCTCTCGGTTGCTATTCGATCGGCGGTCGGCGGCGCGTTTAACGTCAGCTAATGAATTTTGTAACGATCCGCCTAATTGAGATTTATTGAACCAGATGAGACGGCGCCGACGCTTTCAGTTTCTTCCTCTTCGTCGCTCTTGTAGTAACTTGAGCCGTAGTAACGTTGGTAATAGTAGTAGTCATGAGATTGCAGGTTTACATTGTTCAGCACGACACCAAATATCTTGGCGCCGACGTCCTGCAGCAACTGACGCGAGCGCTTCACCACGTGTCGGGAACTCTTGCCGCCATGCACCACCAGCAACACCCCGTCTACCATCGAGGAAATCAAGACGCCGTCTGTAAAGGAGCTAACCGGCGGCGAGTCGACCACCACGTGATTAAACTTTGATTGCAGAATCTCCATCAGTCGGCGCATCTGATCGGAACCCAGGAGTTCGGCGGGGTTCGGCGGTATCGGACCTGCAGTCAGGAGGTTCAGGCCGGTGGTTTCGTCCTTCGCTACCAGCGCCAACACCTCCGCTTCCGACAGCTCGCTCGACAGAATAGAACTCAAGCCGGCGCGGTCGGATAACCCAAAAATTGAACGCAGCCGCGGCCGTCGCATGTCAGCATCAATAATCACCACGCTGGCTCCAGTTTGCGCCAAACTAACAGCCGTGTTGACAGCCGTCGTAGTCTTCCCTTCGCCGGGCAAACTGGAAGTAACCAGCAAAGACCTCGGCGCCCGTCCGGCCGTGGACAGCAACACCGAGGTCCGCAAATGCCGGTAAGATTCGGCCAGTGGTGAACGCCCATCTACATTCATCAACAGCTCGGGATTCTCTGAAGGATTGCCGTTGTTTCGCTTTTGCAAACCGCCGGGCGGCGCCAGCAAACGACGCTTGCCGTTGCCCAGAGCCGAAGGAATCACGGCGAGGGCCGGCAGGTGCAGGAGTCGTTCAACTTCTTCGGTGGAATGAACCGTGTCGTCGAGGTATTCAAGCAGCAACGCGAAGCCGACTCCCAACCCCAGCGAAAGGAACAAGGCTACAAAAATTGTGCGCGCGCGGTTTGGGCCGATGGGACCGTCGGGGGCGAGCGCGTAATCAACCACTGAGATATTGTTTGGCTTGCTTGCCATGATTACATCGTTCTCTTTTGAACGCTGCAACAAATTGTCGAGCAGTGTCTTATTAGTCTCAATCTCCTGCTGAATGATCCGGTAGTTGATCGCGGCTTCGTTCTGCGTCAGCGTTTCTGAGCGTTGCTTCGCAAACGACTTGCGCAACTCCTGCTCGCGACCCAGCGTTTGCCGGTAGTTTGTCTGGAGGTTTGTTAGCAGCGTATTGCTCTTACGGCTACGAAGGTCGTTAAGATGCCGATCGAGTTCCGCAATCTGCTGATCGATCTCCTTCACTTCCGGAGCTTCTTCGGTAGCGTCCACCATTAACTGCGCGCGCGTCTCTCGCAAGTCCGCCAGTTTGCTTTCCACCTCGTTGGCTGGTTTGGCGTCGACGTCCGCGAGCGCGCTGGCCTTCCCAGGCTCCTTCGCCGCGTTGTACTGCGATTCAGCCAGTATCCGCTCGTTCTCGGCTTCGAGGAGTTGTTTGTTGAGACCGGCGAGCCGCTCGACCACGGTGTTTTGGTTTGGGTCGAGGGAGATTATCTGATTGTTCTTGGCGTAGTTGACGAGCTTCTCTTCATCGGTGCGAATCTGCTGCTGCAGGTCGGCAATGCGCTTCTGCAAAAAATCTGCCGTAGTAGTATTCGATTCCCCTTTTTTCTCGAGGTTGTTGTAGACATAGGTCTCCGCAATCGCATTAACAACCTTTGCAGCCACTTCCGGGTCGGTGTGAGTAAAGCTGATATCAATCAGGCGAGTCTCTTTATAAAGGCCACGCGTTTCCTTGACCGGATCGACTTTAAGACCGGCGAGGATTGCGTTCACATAAGGCGCAAGACGTCGGGCTTCCGCAAGATCTTCATGAGGTGCGGCGGTCGCAACTGTGGTGCGAAGTTGTAGTTCATTACCAACCTTAGGGTCTTCAGGTTTGCTCTTGTCTCCCACGCCCACCATAGATTTGATGGTTTGCCACGTTGACCGTTTTTGCGTCGAGTTTCCCTTGAAGAAGTCGGGATTGTGCTCGAGATCAAGCGCCTTCACCACGCGCCGCATTAAGCCGGGGCTGTTGAGTATTTGCAGTTGCGTATTGAAGTAGACTGGATCATTGGTTGGGCCAAAGACGTAAGGCGCTTTGCCCACCACCGCGCCGTTGTTTTCCAAGTCCACCTGGACCCGAGCGCCCGCCTGATAAATATCCGGTTTGCGCGCGACGTAGATAACCGCCAGCATCGTTACTAGCATTACCATGCTGATAACCAGCCACAATCTCTTCCGCACCGCGCGCCAGTAGTCCAGCAAATGGACTTCCGACTCTGCGTTCGGGTCAACGCTATAGTTGTAATTAGGCGGAATGCCGCCCGATTCTCGCAGCCCCTCGAACGCTGTGAGATTGGGTTCCGTCTTTATTAATTCACGAGATGGTTTCATCTTTGATCCTGTTTAGAATTAAGACCGACGACCGGCGACTGCCGACCGCTGATCACTTGTTATGACTGCCGACCATTCATCACCTGTTATGACTGCGGACCGGGTACCGCTGCCCGGCCCGCTCCTGACAGTTCCTTAGTTTTCGACTGCCCTAGAAATCGCTTCATGGATTGGACTTTTGCGAACAGTTTCGAGCCCAGCTCACGCGAAGGTCGCAACTCGTCGATGGCTAGGTACTTTCTAAGCTCGATAATGTCCTGACATGCGACGGTTTCAACCAGTGAACGCAAAGCCATTCCCAAGAATCTTGCCTGTTCGGCATCGCTTTGACTTGTGGATCCTTCAGCGATGTTTAGCGCTATGGAAGTGGCGGCGCGAGTAATCTGGGACTTTAGGTTAAAGTTTTCGCTCGCTGGCAATCCATTCGAAACCTCATAGATTAACCCGATGTACTCAAGGGCTAACTGATAAATCTCAAGATTCTGAAACTTGTACTTCATTGGGGCCAGACTCAAACTTGTTTCTTCGGTCGACTGTCTGCCGTCGTCCGTCGATCTTTTACGGAATAACTCGAATCGGAAGCTGGGTAATACTTGAGCCGGCGCTGCCGAGAATGCTGCGCAGGAGCACCTTCCCTGACGAACTCGGCACATCAATGATGTCGTTCGGCAGGAGCGCAATGTCTTCAGCCCTTTTCTTTTCAATAGCTGAGAGATCCAGAATCATTTCTTTTTTGGTCTGGCTGCCGGGTTCCCGTCGCACCACTCTAATCTTGTCCTTCTTGCTGTCTTGCTTGAGTCCTCCGGCCATTGCTATGGCGGTCGACAGAGTGATGGGTTCTTTCAGCGGAATCGTTATTGGCGTGTAGACGTTGCCAACCACATAAATCTGATCCGCTTCGGGAAGGGTAATAATGTCTCCCGCCTCCAGAAATGGGTTTGCTTTTGGATCGCCACGCAACGTGTCGCTAAGCCGATAGCTGGAGAAGGCCTCCAATTCGTCAACACGGGAATCCTTACAGAGCGAAGTCTGCACGGAGTGAACCACATTGACTGTTTGTCCCGCTTTCGCGGATGGACCCTTCGCGTAGGTCAGCAATTCGAGCAGGCGAATTCGCCGTTGTAACTCAAAGCGGCTCTGTTCGTTGACCGCACCAATGACGGCCACTTGCCGCGAGTGATACTCCTTAATAAAAACGTCTACCTGCGGCTTGCGATAAAATTTGGTGTACTTCTCGGCGATTTCTTTCGCTAACTCGCCCTCGGTCTTGCACGCAGCTTTAATCTCGTCATCGATCAGTGGCATGCGAATCACACCGTTGCCTTCAACGCGGACCGCCTCGCGAGAGAGATTGGGACGATTAAGAATTCTGATGTCCAGAACGTCTCCTGGACCAATGCGATAGCGATCACTTTCATTGCTCGGGGGCGCAATTTCAGTCTTAGGCGCAATTGTCGCTGCGGCTTTATCAGCCACGGCCTGGGCGGTCTGTTGACCATTTGTCGAAAACGAAACGGCAGAAACGGCCGCGAATAGAATGATTTTTGCGACAGCGCCGCCCGCGAAATTTTTCTTACTCATAAATGCCTCGTTTACTTTCTCGCCAGCCCAACCCTGCGTGAAAGCAGCGCTTCGCGCATATGATTAGGATGGGCCAGGTTCAAAACGGTGTTACTGAGAAGAACCAGCAGCTCCTCATGTTCTCGCTTGAAGGCGCCGGTCAAAGGGTTGTCGTCAGTCTTAGTAACAACTCCCTCACGAACCCACTGCCAGAACTGAGCCTGCGTAGTCCAAAACTCTTTGCGATCTTTGCAGACGATCAGGGCCGTCTTCTTCTTACGCTTCTTTTTCTTGTCCTTATTTGTGCTCATTGCTTAATCGTTTGTTGCTGCTTGCTTTTCGTTTCTCGAACTCTAAATACACTTCTGCCCTGGTATGTTTTTCGTCGTCGACTAACTGGTCGGAAACAAGCAACACACGGTACCCCGAAGGGAAACCTCATATGCGAGGCAGCATCAAGTTTTCAATTCGGAGCGCGGTGAACGATCGCCGCTGTCCGTCCGAATAATGGAATTCCACCAACGGCTACGACAGGTCGCAGCCTGCCAAAGCGGTGACAGGTCACCGCACTCCAAAGTCACTCCACAGTTACAGCAATAACCGC
Source organism: Pyrinomonadaceae bacterium (assembly GCA_031365545.1). GTDB lineage: Bacteria > Acidobacteriota > Blastocatellia > Pyrinomonadales > Pyrinomonadaceae > PSRF01. The sequence goes on from JANLYH010000036.1 coordinate 8,817, forward strand.
GATATCAATTCCGCTCTGCGCTTCACTCCAAACTTGATGAAGATATGACGTAAGTGGAATTTCACTGTCTGTTCACTCACCAACAAGCGCGAGCCAATTTCCGCATTAGTCAATCCCTCAACGCAGCACAACGCAACCTGTGACTCCCGTCGACTCAAGTTTCTGTTCTCGACCACTCTTTGAATTACTCGCTCAAAAGCCCGGCCGCCCATGCCGCTCTCAATTCCCCTCGCGTAAGACTTCACCCCGCGCTCCTCGCGGCGCGCTATCACCTCGTGCGGAGTGAAGACCCGGTAAGCCGCTGAATGTTCGCGCGTGCCGTTACCGTTGGGTCTTACTTCACGTTCAACGCTAAACTTTGCCACCAGTCCTTCGAGACCGCGTCTGACGGTGCTCAAACTCACTATGCCGGTGAGTTCCATCAGGGCCCGAACGGTAAAGACGCGGGCGCCATCCGCTGATCCATTCAACGCCGCCAGCATCGCCGCGTAGAGTCGCCGCTCAACCGGCGTGTGGCTCAAAGCCAAGAGAGCCAGGTTGGCATCAGAGACAGGCTGATCGAACTTCTCACCTAAAGGGTAGGTTTTTGAGTCGATCTCGGCGATGCTTTTGGCTTTTTGCGGAAACATCGATTGTCTTTTAGAGAGATTGAGAGATATTGCTGCGGGATTAGCCTTAGAACGCTGATTCGTAGCGGGGCCGCAAACTTATTCCATCAAACTCCTGCGAAACTGATTTCGGCGAGCAGCGAAGCCCGAAATAACCAACCCAACTTGTGAAATGGAGTGACTCTGGGAAATCACCGAAGCAACAAACTGAATTGTTCGAATGCGCCCCAGCCTAATTGCATCGATAATCCATGTCAAGTCAGTTTTGCTCGAATTTGACCTCGGGCATTGCTCTCGGCCCAAACACCCCCTTGATTCTCCGGCTAAGCACGCTCTTGTAGGGCCTGATCGATCATTTCACACCACAGGTGCCCAATTGTTATGTGGGCCTCTTGTACTCTCGAGGTGCGGTTTGAAGGAACAACAACAGCAGTATCACAATGAGCGGCCAACGGTTCGCCCGAGCATCCCGTCAGGGCAATCGTCTGGCAGCCGGAAGCCCGCGCTTTATCCGCTGCCTTCAGAATGTTGGGAGATTTTCCGCTGGTGCTGATCGCAATCAGAACGTCGCCCGCGACCGCCAGCGCCTCCACTTGTCGCGCGAAAACTTCCTCGTAACCGTAATCATTGCTTAGGGCCGTCAGCGCAGACGTGTCAGTGGTCAGCGATATTGCAGGGAAAGCACGCCTTTGTTGTTCGTACCGGCCGACGAGTTCGGCAGCGATGTGCTGGGCATCCGCGGCGCTGCCGCCATTTCCGCACAGCAGGATCTTATTGCCACTCTGAAGCGCCCCCCAAATAATTCGGCCGGCTGCCTCTATGTCGCCGAGCTTCGACTCGAGCAGTCCCTCAATGGCTTTCAAATGTTCTTTGAGTGAACGGGCTAACGCCTCGTTTGCAGGTTCAGATGTTGGGAGATTGTTTGCCGCCATGAAACTCGCGAAAATCCTACGTTGGCTGTGAGCCTAAGATTTAGAGTTGGAAATTAACATAGTTTGACGTCCTACTAAAGCCGGCTAATGACCTTGTAGCCACGCCCTCCACTCAAGCCGCTCACTGGGACCACGGGCGTCCCGCCCGCAATGAGCGCCGCAGGCGCGAACCCGATCACACCCCGCCTTTCGTCTACGCTCTCAAACTCAACTGATCACTGGGACCGCGGGCGTCCCGCCCGCAATGAGCGCCGCAGGCGCGAACAAGTTTTCTTGCAAGAGTCGAAAACTAAGGATGAACGCGTCACCCTACGCGCCAAGGATGCAGATCAGTACCATCAAAACATGGGACTGTTTAATGATCCTCATCAAAATGAACTGCGCAACGTTGGCTGGCACAGTCGGGGCTACCTCCCGCACTTCGATGGTATTGCAATCCCGCAATTCATCACGATCCATCTTGCTGATGCTATTCCCAAAAAGGTCATCGACCGTTGGCGGGAAGAGTTAAAGTCGCTGCGGTATGAAGAGGAAAGGATCCTGTTGCAGCGTCGCATCGAAAGATATCTGGACGTGGGATACGCTGAGGCGCTGCTAAAACATGCCAACGTTGCTACCATGGTTCAGAACTCACTGCTCAAATTTGATGGGGATCGATATCGTCTGTTCGCATGGGTGGTGATGCCAAATCACGTCCATACATTGATGACCCGGTTTGCAGGCTTCGAGTTGAAGAACATTTTCCATTCGCTGAAGTCTTATACTGCACACGAAGCTAACAAAATGCTTCATCGAAGCGGACAGTTCTGGCTTGAAGACTATTTCGATCGGTACATCCGAAACGCCGAGCAGTTCCAAAAGACAGTTCAATATATCGAGAACAATCCCGTAAAGGCTCGTTTGTGTAAGAAGGCGAGTGATTGGCCTTTTAGTAGCGCCGGATTCAAGAAGTCGCTGTAAGCATGAAAGCCAAGTTCGCGCTACGCGCTCATTGCGGGCGGGACGCCCGCGGTCCCAGTAATGACGTTGTCCCATTTCTCCAACGACCTTGGCGCCGAGATGCTTCTCGTCCAATGTAGTTATGCTGGTTTTCTTGCGGAGCACGGGCTTGCGTGATTCTTATGCAGCCTTGCACAACCCTCAGCCGTGGATGTAGTCTTCGCTTCGCCTTCATTCGGATAAACTAATAGCCACTGTATGACGACCTCAGCTCAAACTCCCATGCTGCGCCAGTATCATGAGCTGAAGCAGCAACATCCAGGAACTCTCCTATTTTTTCGCCTCGGCGATTTTTATGAACTCTTCTTTGACGATGCGGTCATCGGATCCCGCGAACTGCAGATAACACTGACGGCGCGCCACAAAGAAAGTGGTAATCCCGTTCCGATGTGCGGCGTGCCACATCATTCCGCGGCCAATTACATTGCTCGGCTGGTGCGCAAAGGTTACCGCGTAGCCATCTGCGAACAGACTGAAGATGCCTCGCAGACAAAGAAGCTGGTGCGGCGCGAGGTCGTCAGGATAGTTACGCCCGGGACGCCAATCGATCCGCAACTTCTCGATGCTCGCGAAGCCGTGTTCCTGGCGGCTGTCTGTAGCGCGGGAGAGACGGTGGGCGCAGCATTTCTGGATATCTCGACCGGAGAATTTCGCGTCACGCAGGAGAGCGGTGCGGATGCCTGGGAAAAGATTCGCGCTGATCTTGAGTCGTATGCACCGCGCGAACTTCTCTTCCCCACATCGCTCGAGCCCTTAATAAAGGCGGGCCTCTCGCCCAAAGCGCAAACCGCACCCCTGCCGCTTGCTCTTACCGCCAACGGGGCTGAGCAAACTAGCTCGGCCGTTCCTCAGCATACTCAATTCATCGATGCCGCGCTCACGCCGCTTGAAGATTGGCTTTGGCAGAAGAAAGATTGCGCCGAGCTATTGCTAAAACACTTTGGCGCGCGATCGCTTGCGGGTTATGGAATCGAGCGCAAAGACGAAGCAGTGCGCGCAGGCGGAGCGTGTTTGCGCTACGCGCAGGAAACGCAACGGGCCGCCGCAGTTCATATAACGGGTTTGACTTATTTCGAACCGCAAGATCATCTCGTCCTCGACCAGGTAACCGTCCGCAATCTCGAGCTCGTTGAAACTTTGGGTGGCGCCAGCGGCAGAACGCTGCTGAGTGTGATCGACGAAACCGTCACGAGCATGGGCGCGAGACTCTTGCGCTCGTGGCTGTTGCGGCCGTGTGTGAAGCAAGGCGAGGTTGAGGCGCGGCTGGCGGCGGTTCAGGATCTATTCGCTTCCCTGATCACCCGAGACAAGCTGCGGTCATTGCTTAAAGAAGTTTCCGACCTGGAACGTCTGATCGGGCGCCTCAGTTTCGGATCAGCATCGCCGCGCGATTTGAATGCGATCCTGCGTTCGCTCTACCAGGTTCCGGCGATTCGCGAAAACCTGGCAACGATGCCGTCATCGCTGTTGCAAGTGCTGTCTGAAAGTGCCGACGAAGTGCCGGAGGTTTGCGCGCTGCTGGTGAAGGCGATCAGCGACGATCCGCCAGCGAAGATTAGCGAAGGCGACACCATTCGCGGCGGCTATTCGACGGAGCTGGATGAATTACGTTCTATCAGCCGCAACGCGAAACAGATCATTGCCACACTCGAAGCGACCGAACGCACGCGCAGCGGCATCAGCAACCTGCGCATCAAGTTTAATAACGTCTTCGGCTATTTCATCGAAGTCTCGAAGGGAAACGCCGCGCGCGTTCCTGCAGAATATGAGCGGCGGCAGACACTCACTAACGCCGAGCGCTTCACGACGCCGGAACTGCGCGACTGGGAAAAGAAGGTCCTCGGCGCCGAAGAGCGGATCGTCCAACTGGAAGCGGAGCTATTCAACGACGTCTGCCGCCAGGTTGCGGCGGAAACAAAACGCATCCAGGCTACTGCACGGGCGCTGGCGGCTCTCGACGCGTTGGCCTCGCTTGGTGAGACCGCCGCGCGGAGACGTTATTCCAGACCTGTCATGCACGCAGGCGACGAGATCGAGATCGTCCAGGGCCGTCATCCGGTGATCGAAGTCTTCAATGAAGATCCTTTCGTTCCAAATACCGTCTACCTAAACAATTCAACCGACCGGCTGCTGATCATCACCGGCCCCAACATGGGCGGCAAGAGCACTGTGCTGCGGCAGACAGCCATCGTTTGCATTCTGGCGCAAATGGGGAGCTTCGTTCCGGCCGAGCGCGCGCGCTTGCCACTGCTCGATCGCGTTTGGACACGCGTGGGCGCTTCAGATGACCTGACGCGCGGACGCAGCACCTTCATGGTGGAAATGACTGAGACCGCCGCGATCCTGCATAGCTCGACGCCGCGCTCACTGGTGTTGCTCGATGAGATTGGCCGAGGCACGGCCACCTTTGACGGACTATCGATCGCATGGGCCGTAGCGGAGTATTTGCATGACTCACCCGAGCATGCGGCGAAGACGCTCTTCGCGACTCACTACCACGAGTTGACTGAATTAGCCGAACGATTGCCCGGTGCACAGAACTATCAGATTACTGCTGCCGAACGTGAAGGCGAAGTAGTTTTTCTGCACCGCCTGGAGCGTGGGCGCGCTTCAAAGTCTTATGGAATCCAGGTCGCGCGACTCGCCGGTTTACCTCCTGTGGTGCTGGCGAATGCACGTGAAGTGTTGGCGAGACTTGAGCGTTACGAGCTGGACGTGTTTGCGGAAGAAGATGCGATCGCGGCGCAGGCTGCAGTCAGAACAGCGGAAGCACATGCGGCGGTACAAGGCGCTGCTGCCAGTTCATCCGACCAGACCGTCGAACCAGGGGTGCGCAACGATCCGTTAGAAGCGGCGGCGCGGCGAGCTGGACGCCGGAAGGCAGTCGCTCAGGCCTCACTGTTCGACCTGGCAAATCAGAAGGTG